>SVNB01000094.1 GCA_015067125.1 Oscillospiraceae bacterium | reverse complement strand
TTGAACTTGTACAGGAACTACGGAAACATCGCAGGAGATTCACAAAGACCGGTATTACCAGTTGGTTCTCCGGATTACTCTACTGCTCCGATTGCGGAGAAAAGCTCTATTACAGCGCCACAAACTGTTACAAGAGAGAACAGGCATATTTCTTCTGCTCCACCTATCGCAAGAATTTCGAAAACTGCTCTGCGCATTACATCAGAGAAAAGGCGGTATATGAAATCGTTCTTGAAAACATGAAAAGAGTTTTTATGAATGTAAATCTTTTCGAAGAGCAATTTGCCAAAAAGCAGATGGAATTTTATGGAGAAGAAAAGAAGAAAGAACTTTCCGAAAAGCGGAAGGAACTGAACAAAGCCAAGAAGAGAATATCCGAAATAGATAATCTTATTCAGAGAATCTATGAAGATAACGCAAGCGGAAAGCTTTTCGATGAACGTTATGCAACAATGTCTATGGCTTATGAGAAAGAACAGCAGAAGCTAAAAGAATCAATTCCGATACTCGAAGAGTACTTGAGCACGGAAACAGACAAGACTGAAAATCTACAAAGATTCATATACAAAGTCAAACGGATAACGGAAATCAAAGAACTCACGCCCGAGCTTATCCATGAATTTATAGAAAAAATAGTGGTATCTTCGCCGAGATATTTTGACGGAAAGAGATATCATATAGTGGATATCTACTACAACGGAATCGGAATTATCCGTGGACTAACACCGGAGGACATTGAAGAAGCCTTTGAACGTGAATTCGAACGAAAACAAAAAGAAAAGACGGCGTGACAAAATCACGCCGTCCATACCAAAACTATTCACTTTACAAGAGCCTGCCCGAATCCGCTCTTCCTTACGGAAGGCGGACCTTTGGCGTCCTTTTTTATTTGGTGAGGATTATGGGACTTTCGTCGCGGCAAAATCCGCTTATCGACATTTTATCTTAGATAAAACGCCGAAGCCGCTCCATTGCCGCTCCTCTTCCCCAAAAAATTTTTTGGATTTTTTGGGGACCCCTTCTTTTAGGTGGCTTCAATTCAACATCATCATAAGAAAAAAGCTGTGGTTCAAAAGAACCTGGCGTTAATTAACGCCAGGCCTCGTAAGGTTCTTAATTATCGTTCTCCCAAGGATTTGTGGGACTTCGAACTTGCTAACTGTTGCACTTAGTTTGACAAATCACTAACGGTCCCGACCGTTCCGTTCAGCCGGAAGTATAATTTCAGCAAAAAAGGCCGCTCTTTTTTTCAGAGCGGCCTTTTTATTGCTGTAAAGTATCAGTCATAGCTTCTTACAACGGAAATTACCTTGCCAAGCACATCGACGGAATCCACAATAATGGGTTCATAATCGTCGTTTTCCGGCTGAAGGCGGAAGTGTCCGTCCTCTTTATAAAAACGTTTTACCGTTGCGGAATCATCCACAAGGGCAACAACGATTTCTCCGTTTCTTGCTTCCGGCGTGCGGCGGACTATTACAATATCTCCGTCAAGAATTCCGCATTTTATCATGGAATTGCCGTGAACGTGCAGTGCGAAAAGATCGGCGGTGTTTCCCGGATAGGGGACGTATTCCGTAACTTCTTCTTCCGCAAGAATGGGCGAACCGGCGGCAACGTGGCCAAGCACCGGAATAGTGCCGGGAGGAGTTGCGTTTTTAAGAGTGATGGCACGGTTCTGGTTTTCTCCCATAGAGATTCTGCCGTCCGCTTCCAGCTCTTTTAAATAGCGGTGAACGGTGGAAGTGGATTTGATATCCAGCTCTGCGCAGATTTCTCTTACCGTGGGGGGATATCCGTGGTCATTTATAAATTCTGTCATATAATTAAAGATAACTTCGGCTTTATTTCCCATAAAACTTTCGTCCCCTTCCATAATAACACAATTATGCAAATGCATTATAGCACATATGTTCGGGTTTGTAAACATATGTTCGATAAAAAATTTTGCTGTTCACAAAAATAATTTTAAAAATCTTATGTTTCTTCACGAGTTGTTCACTTTTCCGTAACAAATAAAAAAATATCGGTGATATAATATAGATGTACTCAAAAAGAGCCGCAAACTTTTTGAGTTACACCCTCCTCAAAAACTCAAACTAATTGACTTAAACGCGAAAAACACCGGGACTGACCACCCCGGTGTTTTTCTTTGTTGCGAAAACCCCGGTGAATTTTATTAAATCGTCGTAGGGGCGGCCCTGTGTGGCCGCCCGCAAACACAGCGAATAAACAAAAATATAACAGGGTTTACCCTCATCTGGCATTTGCTTCGCAAATGCCCCCTTCCCCTCTGGGAAGGCTAAATTTGGCCCCCTTGCCTAAAGGGGGCTGGATTTTTTAACCGCCTGCGGTTAAAAAAGACTGGGGGATTCTTTTTTTATTACCGGTTTTTGCAAAAACACCTCATCCGTCTGCTCCGCAGACACCTTCCCCTCAAGGGGAAGGTTGCCCTTCGGGTTGCTTTGTTTTGCGGAACGCTGAGGACAGCGTTCCCTACATTTGTCATTGCGAGGGCGTAAGTACGCGGCAATCCGGAAAAGGAATACGGATTTTTTGATTTGTTCGTAATGAAAAACGTTTTGCGGTTAAAAATAAAAACCGGGCAGGTGGTTCTGTCCGGTTTTGCTTTTTTCAGCCGATTTTAAAATAAATCGCAAAATTGTATTTTGTTTTTTCAATATATTCTTCCAAAGTAAGCACCACGGGGTTGCCTTCTCCGAACTGCCGCATAAGGCGGCCGCCCACGTTATAAAAGCGATAGAGGCGTTTTCCGTTTTCGTTATTTCCGGCGGCGGTAAAAGCAACGTAATGCGCAACGCGCGGCTTTTTGTAATACATCACAATGGCCTCTTTGGCGCCGTCTTTAAGAATATCATCGGGAGAAAGCGAAACTTCCACTTTTTCTCCCCGTTTTTCCATAAAACGTTTTAAAAAATAGGCGTTGGTGCCAAAAACTCCGCGAAGAACACAGCCCCGCTCCATTTCCGAAGCAAGGCGCGGTATGCCGATTCTTTTTCCTCTTGAAAAAAGAATGTTCCAATAAGCAATGCAGCCGCAGCCGCAATAGGCAAAATCCCTTGCGGAATATTTTATACAGCCAAGGCGGTTCTGGTTTTCTATAAACCCGTCTGCGGAAAAACCGTTTTCCACGGTGCGTTCCAGCGTTTTCATCACCCGGCGGTTGTGTTTTAAGTTTTCCTCTTTGGAATAGGAAAGATTGCCGAAATCAAAACCAAAAATTTTCATCACAGATAAAGGTTCATAAAATCGGCATCTATGTCTTCGCCGTTTATCTTAAAGAATTTTTTATAGGTTCCGATTTTTTCAAATCCGAATTTTTTATAAAGGCCAATGGCACGCTCGTTATCGGAACGCACCTGAAGTTCCAGCACTTCCGCGCCGGATTTTTTGCAGAAATCCACAAGAAGGTTCATAAGTCCGGTGCCTATTCCCTTGCCCCAATAATCCTTGCGCACGGTAATGGCAAGTTCTTTTCTGTGGGCAAAACGGGGTCTGCCGGAAACAGAAGAAACCGCTCCGTTGCCAACAAGTTCACCTTCGTCAAAGGCAAGTATCATTGCGCCTTCCGGGTTGCCGGCAAATTTTCTGATGTAATCCGCCGTTTGAGAAATGGTAAAGGGAAGTCCCTCTGCGCCGAAGGTAAGGTTGTCGCTTTCGGAGCCTACCCTTTTGCAGAATTCAAGAAATTTTCCGGCATCAGAAGGTTCCGCTTCGCGATAGATAATGTTAATTGGCATATATGTCACCTCTCAAAGAGTAAAATCATTCGCATTCGCCGCAGCCGTCGCATTCTCCGCCGCAGCCGTTTTCGCAGCTTTTGCAGTCGCCGCAATCTCCGCAGCCGTCGCATTCGTGGCTTTTTTGGCCAAGGTCGTGGCCGGTGCTTAAAAAAGCATCGCATTTTCCGCCGGCAAGAACTTCCGGAGGTTTTGCCTCAAAACGCAGGCAGGAAGAGGTATCTCCGCGTTTTTTATAAGCACAGTGGTGGCAGACAAGGTCCCGGTTTGTAATTTCTTTTCCGCCTTCGCCAAAAACGGTTATGCGTTCCGGAATATAGTTATGGCCTTTGCCGCCTTTTTTGCATTTGCAGCTGTGTTCCATGGGGTACCTCCTTTTTTAAACCCAAACAGAAAAATCCATCTTTCCCACAAAAGAAGACTAAACGGCGGGAGCAAGCCCCCGCCCTACAGCAAATTGGTTGCCTTGCGGAACGGTCAAGACCGTTCTCTGCGGTTGTCATTGCGAGGGCGTAAGCCCGTGGCAATCCGTAAAAACATTACGGATTCTTCACTGCGTTCAGAATTACAGGTAATATTTTGCCGCCCGCACAGTGAGTTTGAAAATCAACTTTTAACTTAAAAAGCTTTTCGGGTATTTTACGCAGTTAAATCCTATATGCTAAATTATAACATTATCGGAATATTATAGCAACCGAAAAATGCAGCGCAAAGCCCACAAAATCATCATAAAAAGGGGCAAAAAATCCCATAAAGTGGGGCAAAATTTGACAATCATGCCATTTTTGAATATAATAGGTTTTGCTTGCAAAGGAGGGGCTTTATGCAAAAAACAGTTTCTAAAGCAGAAGGCCTTGTATCCGGACTGAAACCGCGCCACTTTATTATTGCGTTTTTTGCGCTTTTTGTGGCGTTTGTGCTGCTTTGGTCCGCTTCCAGAATCAAGGAAGTGACCATTGATATTGACGGAGAAAAAACCACAGTTGTAACAGCCCTTGCGGATCCCAAACGACTTTTGGAAAAACAGGGCATAGAAACAGAACCGGAAGACCGCGTTACCGTAACCGGTTTTGGAAAAGGCGGATTTTTCGGCGAACTTGGGCAAAACAAGGCAGAAATAAGAATACAAAGTGCCGTGGACGTAGAAATAGTTGCGGATAAGCTTACATACCATGTAACCGTAGCAGAGGGCGATACAGTCGGCGATGCCCTTGATATTTCCGGACTGGAAGTTCGGGAACACGATTTTCTTAATATGGAAGAAACAAAAAAGCTTGAAGACGGCGACGACATAAAACTTACCCGTGTGGATTATATAATCACAACGGAAGAAGAAACCATTCCCCGGGGCAAAACAGTAAGGGGAACTTCGCTTATTTCCGGCAACAGAACGGTGCTTCTTTCTTACGGAAAAAACGGCACCCTGCTTAAAACATACGAACAGCGAGTTGTGGACGGCGTTTATGAAGAAAAAGTGCTTGTTTCGGAAGAAACCATAAAACGCGCCACAGATGATATTTACGTTACCGGCGACGGCAGCGCAATTTCTCCGTTGGATTACGGATTTGAAATTGTAAACGGCGTTCCCACAGAATACGAAAAAGTTTACGAAAAAGTCCGTGCCACGGGTTATTATGCCCCATACGGGGCGGGCACCGCCACCGGCCGCCTTGCCCAGGTGGGTTACGTTGCGGTCGATCCGAAAATCGTCCCATACGGCACAAAAATGTGGATAGTTGCCCACGGCAACACCGGTTTTGTATATGGCTATGCCCTTGCGGCAGATACCGGCGGAGCGATGCTTTCCGGCAAGAACTTTGTGGATCTTTATTACGAAACCTATTACGAGTGCGTGCTTAACGGCCTGCGCTACGTTGACGTTTATATTCTGGAAACCCCCGAAGATTAAAGTAGGGGCGGCCCTGTGTGGCCGCCCGCTTCTCCGTGCTATCGCAGGGAACGGTCTTGACCGTTCCGTTCAGCCTTCCTTGTGCAAAGGGAAAATTAAAAATATTGTAGGGAACGCTGTCCTCAGCGTTCCGCAAAACAAAGCAACCCGGGGGGCAGCCTTCCCAGAGGGGAAGGGGGACCGCCTCTTGCGGCGGTGGAAGAGGGATAACCAAGAACCCGAAGGGTATTAAATAGTTGAAAATTGAAAGTGGAAAGTTGGTTTGAGAATTTACCGTAGGGCGGGGGTACCCCAAGGGTATTTCTTCGTGCTTCGCACTCAGGACACCTGCTCCCGCCGCAAACAAGTAACCCGGAGGGCAGCCTTCCCAGAGGGGAAGGGGGACCGCCGCTTGCGGCGGTGGAAGAGGGATAACAAGGAACCCAAAGGTGTTGCCGTTTTATAGATATACTACCCCATTTCTTTTGAAACCAAAAGAAACCGGGTAGTGCCTGAAAAGAAAAGTTTTAAACCCCTACCCGCTCGCTCCCGCGAGCGACTCCCCCTTAAAATTAAGGGGGAATAAACTCACCACCGAAAGAGAGAGATTCCGAATATCCACCGTCGCCGCTCGGGGTCGGCAACGGATTTTCATTTTGCCTCGTTCGC
>SVNB01000093.1 GCA_015067125.1 Oscillospiraceae bacterium | reverse complement strand
TCTTTAAAACGCAGGTGTTTATGTCCGCCGATGAAGTTTTCTTTCTTTTCGGAGGGAACGCCTGCTTCAAGAAGCATTCTTACAGCGTCTTCTGCAATTGCGGGAGCGGCGGAAAGGCCGGGAGATTTGATGCCGGCGATGTTCATAAAGTGGTCGTCTTTTTCGGAAAAACCAACGATGAAATCGTGGGTGGAAGGTTCGCTTCTAAGACCGGCGAAGTTTCTGATGCATTCGCGGAAGTTGACTGCGGTGGTGGTTTTTTTGCTGGTTGCGGCAACGTTTGCAAGACCGTCGCGGTCGGTGGAAACGTCGTCTTTTTCGCAGCCGGGGTTGGCATCCGGGCCGACGATAAGGTTTCCGTGAACGGTGGGAGCTACAAGAACGCCTTTTCCAAGAGGACCGGGGCACTGGAACATAACGTGATTGAAAAGTTCGCCCTGGGATTTATCGAGAAGATAATACTGGCCGCGGGAAGAATCTATGGTAAAGCTTTCGTCGCCGATCATATTCGCAACGGTATCGCTGTAAACGCCTGCGGCATTTACTACGAATTTAGCTTCGATCTTTTCGCCGTTTTTGCCGGTGATGACGAAGTTTTCGCCTTCTTTTTCAATGGAGGCAACTTCCCAGCAGAGCTTGAGGTCAACGCCGTTTTCCACTGCCTGCTCGCCCATGGCAAGAGCGAATTCCCAGGGGTTTACAATGCCTGCGGAAGGTGCAAAAAGAGCGCCGACGCAATTTTCGGAAACGTTGGGTTCCATTTTGCGAACTTCTTCTCCGGAAAGGATCTGCTGATCCGGAACACCGTTTGCAACGCCGTTTTCGTAAAGGTGTTTTACGGTTTCCATTTCTTCTTCGCTGAAGGCGAGAACAAAAGAACCGCAGCGTTTGAAAGGAACGTCAAGCTCCTCGCAGATTTCTCCGGCCATTTTATTGCCCGGAGCGTTGTATTTTGCCATAAGAGTGCCGGGTTTCGGGTCATAACCCGCATGAATGATTGCGCTGTTTGCACGGGTGGTGCCCATTGCAACATCGTTTTCTTTTTCGATCAGCACAGCTTTGCAGTTATAGCGCGAAAGTTCTCTTGCAACTCCGCAGCCGATAATGCCGGCGCCGATCACAGCAACGTCATAGACCAATTAAAAAATCCCCTTTCAGCAATAAAAAAGCGCACCTTAAAAAAAGACCGAAGCATTAAATTGCCTGCCAAAGCCTCCTTTTTTGGTGCACCATAAATTGCGCATATTCTAACAACCTAATTATAACAAAAAATTGCAAATATTCAATATATATGTTCCTAAATATTTAAAAAGAAAAGCAAAAAATATTCCGATTTGCAATCAGACTATAAATTTAGTCTTGACAAGACTATAAAAATAGTCTATATTAAAACCGTAAAGACTATAAGTTTAGTCCAAAGGAGGTTTTTCCGCAGATGAAAGAGAAAAAAGAAAAACTTAACAATTCCCAGATAAAGGTTATGCAGCTGCTTTGGGAAGAAGGCCGGGCCACCGCAAAAAAACTTTGCCTTTTGGCGGCAGAACGTTATGAATGGAACAAAAACACCACATACACAATAATAAAATCCCTTGTGGAAATCGGCGCGGTGGAACGTAGCGAACCGGATTTTTTGTGCACTCCGCTGCTTTCTTTGGAAGAAGTGCGCCGTACCGAAACAAAGGGTCTTGTGGATAAATTCTTTCACGGCAGCGCAAGCGCTTTTTTCTCCGCTTTTCTGGAAGATGAAAATATAAGCGAAGAAGAACTTGCGGCCCTTAAAAAAATCATCAACGAAAAAAGATAAATCACTTAACAAAAGAAAAGGGGTGATTTTGTGATAACCGAACTTTTTATAAAAATTCTTAACCTTTCCATAGGGGCTGTGCCGATTATGGCGGTTCTGCTTGTGCTGCGGCTTATATTTAAAAATGCCGTGCCAAGAAAAGTTTTTTATATGGCATGGGCACTGGTTTTTCTGCGGCTTATGGTGCCTTTTTCCATAGAAAGCGATTTAAGCATTTTTAACCACGTTCCGGAAGTTGGCGTTTATGAAGAAAGAACCGGAACGGTCGTTGAATTTGTAAAAGACGAAAAAGAAAAGGTGGAATTTCCGGTGCTTTTGCACCCGGGCAACGGAAACCCGAACGTTGACGCAAACGATTATTATATTCCGGAAACGAAAGAACCGGCCGAGGTTGTGCTTACAACGGTGCCCATAGAGAAAAACATGATTTTTGGAACGGTGTGGATATTCGGTACCGCGGGACTTTTGCTTTTCGGAATAATCGGATATTTTGCGGTACTTAAAAAAGCAAGGTTCGAAAGCGTTGTATATATAAGAAACGTAAGATTTTCGGAATTTTTCAAAACCCCGGTGGTGTGCGGGCTTTTCCGTCCGCAGATAATTCTTCCCATGAACTTTGACCTTGACGATACCGCAAAGGCGGAATCTGTAATTGCGCACGAATGTACCCATATTCGCAGAAAAGATAACCTTTGGCGGCTTCTGGCAAGCTTTGCTCTTTATGTTCACTGGTTCAATCCGCTTGTGTGGTTATGCTATGACGCGTTTATAAGGGATATGGAAGTTTCGTGCGACGAGGCGGTGCTTGCAAAATCCAAGGAGGATATTCGCACGGAATACGCAAAAAGCCTTGTTTCGCTTTCCGGAAAAGGCACAAATCCGCTTTACGGCGGCGTGCTTTCCTTCGGCGAAAGCGCCATTAAAGAAAGGGTGAAATGTATAATGAATTTTAAACGGGCAACTCTTTTGATAATTATAATCTGCATTGCGGCGGCAATAGCCCTTGGGGTGATTTTTCTTACCAACCCAACAACGCCCCACGAACCGGCAGAAGCTTCTTTTAAGCTTGTGGGCGGAGAAAACGTAAGCTTTGATCCGGAAACGGGACTGGATATAAACATTATGTTTACCAATACGGACAGCAAAACCCTTTGGCTTTCTTCCGATATCACCCTGGACCGTTTTGACGGCAGCAGCGGATATACCGAAAGATTCGGCAGCCTTTACGGCACGGTTATGGTGGAACCGGGCGAAACGGTGGTTTTCTGCGACGGTGTTCCGGCGGAATACTGCAAAAACGAACCGGTTTACGGCGAATGGACCATTTCCCGCACGGTATATCTTGATAAGGAACTGGAAACGCCATACGGCGCAAATTTTACCTTTACGGTGGAAGAAAAAACAGATTTTGAGCTTGGAGAAAAAGCGTATTTAAGCTATGATTTTTCGGGAAAAGTTCTTTCCGGAAGGATTGCGGAAAAATTTATTCCTTCAAATGATTTTCCAACAGAGGAACATCTTGCGTCTTCCGATACGGCAGAATATTATACGAATATGATTTATAACGTCTGTTCCGGTGCGGATCAGACAGAGGTTAAAGGCCTTACCCTTGTGTTCCAGCCTAACGACAAAAATTACGTTATTGAACTTGGCGAATATAACGCAAGACGCCTTATTGGCATGATAGGGAAAATTGAAATCAAAAGTACAACAGAAGCGGTAAATCCTAACACGGGCGGAGGGATTGATGTTTATCTTGAAACGGAAAACAGAATTGTAATATTGCACTATGACGGAAGGCTTGTTATTTTTGAGGAGGGCGTTGATTACGCAAACGTATTTGACGGAGAAATCTGCAAAGATGTTTTCTTTGACATACAAAACCTTGCGGAAGATATGATTTCCACAGCGAAGGAGTATTCTGAAAAGGAAACTACAAATAACGAAACCCCCGCAGGCAAAGAAAATTCCGAAGGAGAAGGTTCTTCTGCCACAAGCCCTGTTTCCACAGACGAATATTTTAAATTGCAGGCAAACCTTTACCGCAACAGCGACAAAACCTATATCCCTTCCGAAGAAACAGAAAGAATAACCGGATTTTTCGAAGCCTATAACTGGACCGAAGCGGGCGATAAGGCGGATCTCGGAAGTCCGCTTGAAGGGGTTGACGTGCTGGAACTTGTAAGAGAGCGGGACGGCAAAAAATACACGTTCGATCTTTATGAAAAAGGCTTTGTTTTAAGCGGCAGCGCCGTTAAAGAAGAATACAACAAAAAAGCGTGGCTTTGCGAAAACGGTGCCTGGGATCACCTTATTGCGGATATAAACGACGAATATTCCGATTCCAACGCGTTTTATCCCTATTGGTTCGGCCTTGCGAACATAAAGAATATAAGCGTTGTTTCCGTAAAGGATATGCACAGAAGCGGAAACGAAGTTGTGGGAGAAGCAAATAATTACTTTACGCAGGAAGACAGCTGCATGGAAGAATTTGTGAACAGACTGCGCAGAATAAGCATTACCGAAAGCGAAAAAATATCGAACACAACCCGCGAAGAGCTTATTGAAAAAGAAGATAAATATCTTTATGTGCTTATTATGTTTGAAAACGGAACTTCTTATGAAGTGTATTTTACGAAAACGGAAATTCTGATAGCTTCTTCCGGCGTTACTTATAACCTTAAACACACTGCCGCGGAAGGCATTGACCCCTATGATGATTTTCTTGATTTTGCGGAGGAAGGCGGCCCTGCCAACCCTGTAACAGGCAAACCGGTTATATATCTTTATCCCGAAAAAGAAACAAAAGTTACCGTAAATCTGGAATTTGACGGAAAGCTGACCTATACCTATCCCGCTCTTAACGACGGCTGGAAGGTTATTGCGCAGCCGGACGGAACCCTTACAAACCTTGCGGATAATTCCACGCACTATTACCTTTTCTGGGAAGGCACTGCAAACCCGGAATGGACCTATGAAAAAGGCTTTGTGATAAAGGGAAGCGAAACCGAAGCGTTTTTAAAAGAAACCCTTGCAAAAATGGGACTTACCCCAAGGGAATATAATGATTTTATCACCTATTGGGTGCCCCAGATGCAGGAAAATCCTTATAACCTGATTTCTTTCAGCGGAGAGGAATATTCCGAAATTGCAAAGCTTGAAGTTGATCCGAAGCCGGATTCCGTTTTGCGTGTGCACATGATGTGGAAAGCTCTTGATAAACCTGTGGATATAGAACCGCAGGAGATAAAAGGCTTTGAGCGCAAAGGCTTTACCCTTGTGGAATGGGGCGGAACAAAGCTTGATTAAAACTTGTTTTCGCAATTTAAAATAAAGCGCGGCGAAGCTTTGGCTTCGCCGCTTTTTTTGCCTGCCTTTTGGAAAAGGACTGAAAAAAACTGTTTACACAGGTGCGCGAAAGTGCTATTATTTTTCTATTCTTTATAAAAAAGAGGGAACGGCATGATAGAAAAACTCTGGATAAATCTTTCTCCGCGCTATAACAGAATAGTAAAAATGATATGGTCCGCGCTTACTATGTTTTTTATCGGCTTTGGCATATATTTGCAGATAGAGGCGGATATAGGCTTTCCCTCCTGGAACGCGCTTAATCAGGGTTTTTCGATAGTTTTTCCCATCACCTATGGTACGGCGAGCATCACCATCGGGCTTTCGATAGTGGTTATTGATCTTATTATGAAAGAACCAATCGGCATGGGAACGCTTATCGACGCGGTATGCGTTGGCCTTGGGTGCGATTTTTTCGCTATGCTGGATCCCGTTCCGGAAACGGATTCTTTTATGATAAAGCTTTTGCTTTTTATCATAAGCCTTTTTATTTTAAGCTATGGGCAGTATCTTTATATGATAACCGGCCTTAGCTGCGGACCGAGGGACGCTTTTACCGTTGCGGTGGGCAAGCGCTGCAAAAAAATCTCCATCGGAACAGTAAACAATATCATCAGCGTGGTTGTTATTCTTGCTGCGTGGTTTATGGGCGCAACCATTGGCGTGGGAACGGTTATTTCTGTTTTCGGCATGGGTTTTGTTATGGATATAACTTTTAAAGCCTGCCGCTTTGAACCCAGAAACGTGGTTCACGAGGATATTATGAAAACGCTTAAAGCTATTATTAAAAATAAAGAATAAAACCGGGTCCTCTTTATAAAAAAAGAGGACTTTTTTGTTTAAAATTTTTGTTTTTGTGCAACGAAAAGGCAAAAACGAGCGACTTTATGGTTGAAAGGCCTTTTAAAAATCTTTTAAGAAGGAGGGAAAGCATGGAAGACAGCAAAATTATAGAACTGTTTTTTGCCAGAAATGAAGAAGCCGTTTCTGCCTGCGAAGAAAAGTACGGAACCTATTGCAGAAACATTGCAAAAAATATTCTGCAAAGCGAAGAAGATGCGGAAGAATGTTTCAGCTCCGCGTGCTTTGCGGCATGGAACAGTATTCCGCCAAAGGTTCCGGAAAAGCTGGGCGCATATATCGGAAGAATAACCCACAACATCGCGGTAAACCGTTTTAGAAAAAACAGCAGAAAAAAGCGCGGCGGAGGAGAAACCGAAGCGGCTTTTGAGGAAATTGAGG
>SVNB01000092.1 GCA_015067125.1 Oscillospiraceae bacterium | reverse complement strand
GTTCTTTCTCACGTAACTACCCAGATGCAGGCTGTTCGTGAAGGCGCACCGCTCTCCATGTTCTTCCAGTCCATCGCTGGTACCCAGAGTGCTTGCGAAGCTTTCGGCGTAGACAAAGCACTTCTTAACGAAGCTTATGACCTTGCAAAACAGGAATGCTATGGTACCGGTATGAACAAACTTTATTTCGAAACCGGCCAAGGTTCCGAAATGTCCATCGACTGCGATGAAGGCGCAGACGAAATGACCCTTGAAGCACGTACCTATGGTTTTGCCCGTAACTTCGAACCTTTCGGCGTAAACAACGTAACCGGCTTCATCGGACCGGAAACCATTTATGACGGTAAAGAAATGATCCGTGGTAACCTTGAAGACCACTTCATGGCAAAAATCATCGGTCTTCCCATGGGTATGGCACCTTGCTTCACCAACCACACCGGCATCACTCAGGACGACCAGGAAATTGCTTGCCTGCTCCTCAACGCAGCAAACTGCAACTACTACATGGGCGTTCCTATGGGCGATGACGTAATGCTTGCATATCAGGATGTTTCCTTCCACGACGACAACACCATGCGTGAACTCAGCCACAGAAAACCTGCTCCTGAATTCCACAAATGGGCAATCAAGATGGGTATCCTCGACGAAGAAGGCCGTCTTGGCGAACGTGCAGGCGACGCATCCATGTTCTTTGCTAAATAAGAAAGGAGGCTGCAAATTTAATGAACGATACCGAACTTATGAGAATCATCCGTGAAGCTATCGCACAGGCCACTCAGGGCGAAGCAGCTCCTAAATGTGAGTGCAAATGCGAGTGTGACGGAGAGGTAGAAGACATCTCCGCATATAGCCTCAGAGAGGAATTCAACATTCCCAATCCTTACAACAAAGAAGAGTATATGAGAATCAAAGCAAAAACCGACGCACGTCTTGGCGTTTGGAGAGCAGGTCCTCGTCCTCTTACCAGAACTACTCTTCGTGTCCGCGCAGACAACGCTGCTGCAATGGACGCAGTTTTCAACGATGTTCATGAAGAATATCTTGAAAGAAACAACCTTAAAACCTATCAGACCAAATGCGACAGCAAAGAAACCTATCTTACCAGACCTGACCTTGGCCGTGTTTTCGATGATGAAACCGCAGCACAGATCAAAAAAGACTGCATTGCCGAACCCGACGTACAGATCGTTGTTTCCGACGGACTTTCTTCTTCCGCAGTTGAAGCTAACATCGACGCAGTTCTTCCTGCAATCTATAACGGTCTTAAAGCAACCGGTCTCAAAGTTGGTACTCCTTTCTTTGTAAAATACGGACGTGTTGGTGCAGAAGACTCTGTTGCACAGATCCTCGGCGCAAAAGTAACCGTAATCCTTCTCGGTGAAAGACCCGGACTTGCAACTTCCAGCTCTCTTTCCGCATACTGCGTATATGGCGGCTATCCCGGCATTCCGGAAGCAAACCGTACCGTAGTTTCCAACATCCACAAAGCAGGTACTCCTCCGGTAGAAGCAGGCGCATACATTGCAGAACTTTGCAAACAGATGTATGACAAAAAAGCTTCCGGTCTTGACCTTAAAGCATAAGATACATAATTTAAGCGGTGCTCAAAATGAGCACCGCTTTTTTAATAAAATATTTTAACGGTTTACTTGACAAAAGTGTTTTTTGGTGGTATATATAATTTATATTGAAAAACCGATGATTGAGAATAGTAACTTTTATTGAGGTTAAAAGAGAGCGGCCGATGATGGAAATGCCGTAACTTAAATAAAAGCGAATGGACTCATGAGGGCAGCAGGAAAGCGTTTTGTTAGTAATGGCTGTCGGCGCCGGACCGTTATCAAACCGGGAGGATATATTTGTATCCGAAAAAGTGGGCTTTCAGCCAATTCAGGTGGCACCGCAGAGAACGTTTTTTGTCTTTGTCCTGTTTTTATAGAGGACAAAGGCTTTTTTATTTTTGGAGGTAATTTTATGAAACGATGGCGTATTTTAAAATAATTTTTGAAAAAACAAATTTATTTTGAAAGGAACTAATTATTATGTATATGAGTTATAAAGATTTTGACCGTTATCTCAGAGATTATCCCAATAAAGAAGGTTTTTTCGGTACTTTCGGCGGACAGTTTATTCCGGACGAACTTATGCCTGCATTTAAAGAAATTGACGATGCTTATGAAACAATTTGCCACAGCGCAAAATTTATAAATGAGCTTCGCCGGATAAGAAAAGAATTTCAGGGAAGAGCCACCCCTGTTTATCATTGCGAAAGACTTTCCAATCATCTTGGAAAATGCCAAATCTATCTCAAAAGGGAAGACCTTAACCACACCGGTGCTCATAAACTGAACCATTGTATGGGAGAAGGTCTTCTTGCAAAATATATGGGCAAGAAAAAACTTATTGCCGAAACCGGTGCAGGTCAGCACGGTGTTGCGATTGCAACAGCTGCGGCATATTTCGGACTTGAGTGTGACGTTTATATGGGCGAAGTCGATATCGAAAAACAGGCTCCAAACGTCACCAGAATGAAACTCCTCGGAGCGAGGGTAATTCCCGTAACAAAAGGTCTGAAGACGCTTAAAGAGGCTGTGGATGCCGCATTTGAGGCATATATGCACGAATATAAAGATGCTATCTACTGTATCGGTTCCGTTGTCGGTCCTCATCCGTTCCCGAAAATGGTCCGTGATTTCCAGTCGATTGTTGGTATTGAAGCAAGAGAGCAGTTCCTTGAAATGACAGGAAATCTTCCGGATGCTGTAACTGCCTGTGTCGGCGGCGGTTCAAACTCCATTGGAATGTTTGTTCCGTTCCTTGGCGATCCGGTTGATATCTATGGTGTTGAACCCCTTGGCAGAGGTTCTGCGGTAGGCGATCACGCTGCATCAATGGCTTATGGAAAACCGGGTATTCTTCATGGTTTCAACAGCTATCTTCTTCAGGATGAAAACGGTGAACCGAGCCCGGTTTATTCCATTGCAAGCGGTCTGGATTATCCTTCTGTAGGTCCGGAACATGCCTTCCTTCGTGACGTTGGTCGTGTTGATTATGTTGCAATCAGCGATGAGGAAGCAATGGAAGCTTTTTATAAACTTTGCCGCTTCGAAGGAATTATCCCTGCGGTTGAAAGCTCCCATGCAGTTGCATATGCAATGAAATATGCAAGAGAACATGATACAGGTTCCATTCTTGTTTGTCTTTCCGGCCGCGGCGATAAAGATATGGATTTTGTCGTTGATCAGTATGGACTTGGCGAAAGATTTTTTGAAAAATAATTTGATATGAATAATAAAAAAAGCCCGCTTCCGGCGGGCTTTTTTATGTTAAGTTTTTTTGCTTTACAGGCGATGCTTGTTTGAAGAATCGGTGTCATTCATAATTTTGGCAAATTTTGTGTTAATAAAGCGGGGCGAAAACCTTGTTAATATGGCCATTGCTTTAACGTTCAGACCGTGGTAGTGCAAAGCTTTTTCTTTCATCATAGCATTATAGCCCGCTTTAGCTACATTTTCGGCTTTTGCAACTCCAAGATATTTAAATGCGTTGGATTTTCCAAAATCCGAAGTTTTTCCAAAGTTACTTTCAGTAGGACCCGGACAAAGGCAGGTAACGCTTACTCCGAATTCTTTGAATTCTTCAGAAAGCGCTTCAGAGAATGAGAGGACAAAAGCTTTTGTCGCATAATAAACGGACATATATGGACCTCCGCAAAATGCGGCAACGGAAGCGACGTTAAGAATTTTTCCGCTTCCTCGGTTACACATAACTTTTCCGAAATAATAGCAAAGCTCCATTAAGGCAATGACATTAAGTTTGACCATTTTTTCATGGGTTTCAAAGTCAGCATGAAGATATTTGCGGTTATCTCCGAAACCGGCGTTGTTTATCAAATAATCGACAGTACGTCCATCAGCGGTGATTTCATCAAAAAGTTCTTTTGCTGCATTGGGCTTTGAAAGATCTTTTACGTAAAAGCAGGTAAAATTATTATATTTATCAATAAATTGTTTTCTTATTCTGATAAGTTTATCTTCGCTTCTTGCTACAAGAATTACGTTGTCACCATTTTTTGCAAAAATTTTGGCAAATTCAAGACCAATTCCGGAGGAAGCGCCGGTTATAAGAACTGTTTTTGTCATTTTTTCTCCTCTGCACAAACTTTTATGAATTCATCTATGATTTTTTTATTATCAACAGCAATTTCGCGGTCGCGTTCCGGATGCCATTGAACTCCGAAAACAAATTTTTTGTTTTTATGATAGATTGCTTCAACAATTCCGTCTTCTGCAACAGCGCAGGAAGAAAAATCAGGAGCAATATTTTTTACCGCCTGGTGATGATAACTGTTTATAAGATGTTCACCGAATCCAATTGCTTCAGAAAGGGGAGAAGCTTTTTCAACGGAAATTTTATGGAATGCGATTTCGGGCTTTGTAAGGCTGTGTGTAACGGAAATTCCGCGTTCGGAAGGGATATCCTGAATAAGGCTTCCTCCGCAAAAAACGTTGAGCGCCTGCATTCCGCGGCAAATTCCGAGAACAGGGATATCCGCTTCAAGGGCGAGACGAATTACAGCCGCTTCACAGCTGTCAAGGAATTCATTTATTCCGAGGCTTTTTCCGGAATTCGTTTCGCCGTAATATTTCGGGTCGATATCTGTTCCGCCGGAAAGAATAAGTCCGTCAATTTGCTCAAGGGCTTCGAAAACGTTTTTGGGGTCTTTGGAAAGAGGAAATGCAAAAGGAATTCCTCCGGATTCGGTTACGGCGTCCATATATGACTGGTTAAGAAAAATTTGTTTCTTTTCTTCATCAAAAGAAGGCAAAATACCGATTATGGGTTTCATTAAAAAAAACCTCCTGAAAATTTATAATATTATTATATATTTTTAAAATATTTTTTGCAATGTATGTTGTTTAGTGATACAATAAAAATGTAAATTTTTATTGGAGATGAAATAATAATGGAAACTCTGAAAAAATACGCAAAGAAATATTTTATCGATGCAATGTCCGCAATGGCGCTTGGTCTGTTTGCCTCGCTTTTAATCGGAACAATTTTCGGAACAGTAGGAACTTATCTTGGACCGGATTATGTTGCAAACGGGTTGGTAAATGAAATCGGCGGATTTTTCAGTGAAATGAAAGCGTTTTCCCAAGGTGCTTCCGGAATGGCAATAGGCGTTGCCATTGCATATTCGCTTAAAGCAGACCCGCTTGTTATGTTTTCCTGCGCCGCTGTAGGAAGTCTTTCTTATTCTCTCGGCGCAACAATTCTTCTTGAAAACGGCGAAACGATAGCTTATACGGCGGGACCCGCAGGAGCATACGTTGCGGCAATTGTTGCTGTTGAAATCGGAATGCTCGTTTCCAAAAAAACAAAAGTTGATATTCTTGTTACGCCGACTGTTACGATAATTGCCGGATATGCAATAGCAAAATTGGTTTGTCCTGCTGTTGCTTATATTATGTTCTATCTTGGTAATTTTATCAACACGGCAACCGAAATGCAGCCGTTTATTATGGGCATAATTATCTCAGTTGTTGTGGGAATGATTTTGACTCTTCCGATTTCTTCTGCGGCAATTTGCGCTATGATCGGAATAAGCGGAATTGCGGGAGGAGCTGCAACAGCCGGCTGCTGTGCCCAGATGATCGGTTTTGCGGTAATAAGCTTTGCAGATAACGGCTGGGGCGGATTTTTTGCCCAGGGACTCGGAACCTCAATGCTTCAGATGAGCAATATTATTAAAAAACCTGCAATCTGGATTCCGCCTACTCTTGCGGCGGCTTTTACAGGCCCTTTGAGCACAATTGTTTTTAAGCTGGAATGTACCGGAGTTTCCGCGGGAATGGGCACCTGCGGACTTGTAGGACCTCTCGGAACACTTTCGGATATGAGCGGCGGAATGAATATGTGGTTTGGAATGTTGCTTTGCTATTTTATTCTTCCGGCTGTGCTTTCCTATGTTTTTTATGCTGTAATGAAAAAAATGGGCATGATTAAAAAAGGGGATATGAAACTTAATAATTAAGGGGATATTTTATGGTTGAAAAAGCAATGATTTTTGCCTCGGAAGCACATTGCGGAATGTTAAGAAAGGGAACAAAAATTCCATATATAATTCATCCGATGGAAGCGGGCGCCATAGCTGCTTCAATAACAGATGATATGGAAATTATTTCCGCAGCAATTCTGCATGATGTTCTTGAAGATACTTCCGTTACGGAAGAACAAATTAAAGAGAAGTTCGGGAAAGAAGTTCTTCGCCTTATCAAAAGTGATTCCGAAGATAAAAGAGAAAATCTTCCTCCGGAAGAAACATGGAAAATCAGAAAACAGGAAACTATTGAATTTCTTAAAAATAAGGCGGACAAAAAAGAAAAAATTATTGCTTTGGCGGATAAACTTTCCAATATAAGAGCGATTTACCGCGATTATGAAAAAATCGGAGACGAACTTTGGAACCGGTTTAATCAGAAAGATAAAAATTTGCATGCGTGGTATTACGGAAGCTTTGTTGAAACGCTTTCTGATCTGGAAGGAACAGCCGCTTATAAAGAATATTGTGAACTGATCAAGAAGGTTTTCGGATAAAAAAAGCCGTGCTCATTTGAGCACGGCTTTTTTTATATTTTGGATTACTGAATATCTTCCGGACGTTTTTTATATTTTCTGGCGGCAGA
>SVNB01000091.1 GCA_015067125.1 Oscillospiraceae bacterium | reverse complement strand
AACGGCAGTATTGCTTTTGTTTTTGGTCTGATATAATAATTTTACAAAGAAAATCCGTGAGGTGAAGGTTTTATGCTTATTCTTTTATTTACGGTAATATATTTTCTTGCTTTTCATATCGTTATCAGTCTGGTTTTCAATAATTTTTTCGGAACAGGCGCAGAAACAAGCCTTCTTACGATTCTATGCTGGATAATCGCCTTTTTCGCAAGCGTTGGCCTTGCTGAACACACTTCGAAGAAAATAAAAGAAAACTGCAAAAAATGATAAAAAATCCCGCCGGAATCCGGCGGGATTTTGCTTTTATAATGATATAAAATTACCGTTTCGGTTATCTGCCGACGGCGGGAGCAAGCCCCCGCCCTACATTATATATGTGGCAAATTTTATTTGCAGGCTTCGTAAACTGCTACGGAAACTGCAACGGTTGCGCCGACCATGGGGTTGTTGCCCATGCCGATAAGACCCATCATTTCTACGTGTGCCGGAACGGAGGAAGAACCTGCGAACTGTGCGTCGGAATGCATTCTGCCCATGGAGTCGGTAAGACCGTAGGAAGCAGGACCTGCCGCGACGTTATCCGGATGAAGTGTTCTGCCGGTACCGCCGCCGGAAGCTACGGAGAAGTATTTTCTGCCGTTTTCAAGTGCCCATTTTTTATAGGTGCCTGCTACAAGGTGCTGGAAGCGGGTGGGGTTGGTGGAGTTACCGGTGATGGAGATATCAACCTCTTCGCTCTGCATGATCGCAACGCCCTCGCGGGTATCGTTTGCGCCATAGCAGCGGATGTTTCCGCGTTCGCCTTCGCTGAATCTTACTTCGCGAACAACTTTAAGTTCATCGTGCTCAAAGTCAAAATCGGTTTCGACATAGGTAAAGCCGTTGATTCTGGAAATGATATATGCTGCGTCTTTGCCAAGGCCGTTAAGAATAACTCTGATAGGGGTTTTTCTTGCTTTGTTTGCGTTTCTTGCAATGCCGATGGCGCCTTCTGCTGCTGCAAAGGATTCGTGACCGGCAAGGAATGCAAAGCATTTGGTTTCTTCGGAAAGAAGCATTGCGCCAAGGTTGCCGTGGCCAAGGCCAACTTTTCTCTGTTCCGCAACGGAACCGGGAATGCAGAAGGACTGGAGTGCTTCACCGATGCATTTTGCTGCTTCTGCTGCGGAAGTTACGCCGCGTTTGATGCCGATTGCAGCGCCAAGGGTATATGCCCATACCGCGTTTTCGAATGCGATGGGCTGAACGCCTTTTACAAGGGATTCTACGTCAACGCCTTTTGCAAGGCAAATTTCTCTTGCTTCTTCAAGGGAAGCAAAACCGTTTTCTTTAAGACAGGCTTCGATTTTGGGAAGTCTTCTTTCTTTACCTTCAAATTCTGCCATTGTGTTTGCTCCTCCTTTCCTTATTCTTCTCTGGGATCGATATATTTGGGTGCGTCTGCATAACGGCCATAGGTGCCGGTATTTTTTGCAAGAGCTTCCTCTGCGGGAACGCCGTGACGGATATCTTCCATCATCTTGCCAAGACGAACAAATTTATAACCGATGGTTTCGTTGTTTTCATCAAGAGCAATAGAGCTGATATATCCTTCGGTAAGGTCAAGATAGCGCACACCTTTTACGTTGGTGCTGTAAATGGTGCCAACGGAGCTGCGAAGGCCTTTGCCAAGGTCTTCAAGGCCGGCGCCGATGGGAAGGCCGTCTTCGGAAAAAGCGGTCTGGCTTCTGCCGTAAACAAGCTGAAGGAAAATTTCTCTCATAGCTACGTTGATAGCGTCGCACACAAGGTCGGTGTTAAGAGCTTCGAGGATGGTTTTTCCGGGAAGGATTTCTCCGGCCATTGCGGCGGAATGGGTCATACCGGTGCAGCCGATGGTTTCTACCAAAGCTTCTTCGATAATTCCGTTTTTTACGTTAAGGGTGAGTTTGCAAGCGCCCTGCTGGGGTGCGCAAGCGCCGATACCGTGGGAAAGACCGGAGATATCTTTAATCTCGTAAGCTTTTACCCATCTTCCCTCTTCGGGAATGGGTGCAGGTCCGTGGTGGGGTCCTTTGGTAACGGGACACATCCTTTCAACATCTTTTGAGCAGTTCATTGATTTTTGCCCCTCTCGTATGTAAATTTTTGCTTTTGCACAAAGTCTTTTTGGTAATCCGGGGTTTTGCGCCC
Source organism: Oscillospiraceae bacterium (assembly GCA_015067125.1). Classification (GTDB taxonomy): domain Bacteria; phylum Bacillota; class Clostridia; order Oscillospirales; family Ruminococcaceae; genus UMGS1668. Next base: position 4,657 of record SVNB01000091.1, on the reverse strand, counting down.
TCAAATTACTCCATAATAATTATATATAAAAAAACAGGGTAAATCAATAGTCATTTTATTTCTGCTTTTTGGCAAAAATGCGGCGTTTTTAAAGATTTTAATCAAATTATTTGTTTTTTATTTTGCGTGATGGACAAAAAGAACAAAAAGCCCTTTTTGCATTTTCGGCAAAAAGGGCAAATGGCGCAAAAATTGAGTTTTAAATGCCGAATTTTCTAAAACAAAACACATGGCGGAATTTTTAATCAAGATATTTTTTAAGCCGTTCGGGCATATTTTCAATCATTATTTCTGCAAGCTTTTCTGAAGAACAACGAATTTCTTTTTTTATCCAATCCTTAACACAGCAAAGATCCCCATAACAGTTAAATCTGATTGCCATTTCCATTTCATCATCAACGGCTTCTTTTCCGCCTTTTTGGATAACAAGATTTGTATAATAATCCACCGCAGCTTTAAAAACCGATTCTGAAAGAGAATTTTGCCCGTGCACAGCATATGCGTAAACATAAAATGCCCTTTTTTCAGTGCAGATATCAAGCAACATTTTCATATGTTTTTTTAAAGAATACTCTTTTTTTATAATCTCTGCGCCCCTTTTTCTGTCGCACAAATATATATATTCTATAAGTTCCTCTTTGTCTTTAAAATGATTATAAAAAGTCTGTCGACCCGCTCCGCAAAAATCCGTTATATTTTGAACGGTTATTTTATCCAGAGGTTTTGTTCTGCAAAGTTCAACAAGCGCATCTGCCAAAACCTGTTTTGTATCCAGTTTAAGCATTTTCCTGCCCCCGATTTTTTAATTTTATATATACATTATAGCGTATCTGTCAACATAATGGACAGCTACAATTCTTTGCTTCTGTCAACTTTTCCATTAATATCGTAGAATTATTAACATAAAAATCAAGGGAGATGTTTTTATGTTTGATATTAAAGACAAAGTGGCAATCGTAACCGGCGGAGCTTCCGGCATCGGTCTTGCAACAGTTGAAATGATCCTGGCAAAAGGCGGCAAACCCGTTATTGCCGATTATAACGAAGAAGGCGGCAAAAAAGAAGCTTCCCGCCTTGGTGTTCCGTTTGTAAAAGTTGACGTTTCCAAAGAAGCGGAAGTAAAAGCCGCCGTTGATTACGTTGTGGAAATGTACGGACATCTTGATATTATGGTCGCAAGCGCAGGCATCAACCCTATGGCAACACTTTTTGATCTTACCCCCGAACTTTATGAGAAAGCTATCGGAATCAACCAGAACGGCGTTCTTTATTGCGATAAATACGCCATTGCACAGATGGTAAAACAGGGCAAAGGCGGCGCTGTTGTAAACATCTCTTCCGTTTCCGGACTTCGCGGTCAGGCCTATGAAATCGCTTATAACACCACCAAATTTGCGGTTCGCGGCATGACCAAAGCTCTTGCGCTTGAATTTGCTCCCCATTGCATTCGTGTAAACTCTGTTCACCCCGCATGCGTTCTCAGCGGAATGGTAAACGCAGACGTTGTTGGAGAAGAAATGATGGTTTCCATGCTTGCAAACCATCCTATCAGTGCAGGTACCGGAAGAATCGGTGTTCCGGAAGAAATCGCTCATGCGGTTATTTTTGCAATCGAAAATACTTTTGTAACCGGTACCGAAATCGTTGTTGACGGCGGATGGACCGCTAAATAAATCAAAAGCTATCTCTACGTTCTTTAAAATAAATACCCCCAAATCCGCAAAAAAAGAAAGTTCCCGGTTTTGTTCCAGGAACTTTCTTTTTTATATAAACTTGTTTTATGCCTGTTCCTTTGCCCAGATAAGAGCCTTTGCAAGCTGATCCGCACAGGAAGTTCCCCTGCCGGCGCAGTCGTTGCCAAGAAGACGCCCGATAATATCGTCGGCCTTCCAGCCTTCAAGAATTTTTGGAATAGCCTGAAGATTTCCCGGACAGCCGCCAAAGAAAACTATGTTGCGCACGGTGCCGTCCGCTTCCATATCAAAGCTGATTTTTTTGGAGCAGGTTCCTTTTGTAGCGTAATCGTAATGCATATTGATTTCTCCTTTTTTATTTTATCTTTCTGTAAATATGAACATCAAAGGCAACTTCCGTTTCAAGGCTTTCCAGCTTTTTAAGCTTTTCTGCGCCTTTTGCGGAGGTTTTCCAATAATATGGCGTCATCTGAAAAAGAGCGAAAATATCCTCTTTGTTTTTTATAAGGGTTTTATAGCGTATCTGCTTTGTTGCTTCGTGCTCAAAACCGCTGTAGGGAATATCCTCTTCCTTATTTTCATAAGGGGTATCATAAATTGCGGCCTTTAACTGCCACAGGTGCCGCGCCGCCGGCACAACATATATGTAATATCCCCGGCTTTTGAGCACGCGTGCAAATTCTTCTATGCTAAGAGGGCTGAACACGTTTAAAAGAATATCGAAGCTTTCGTCCGCTGCCGGAATATCGAATACGGAAGCCACCGCAAACTCCGCTTCCTTCGTGCGTTTTGCCGCACGCTTCACAGAAGGGCGGCTTATATCAAAACCGGCAATTTTTGCCTTTATAAAGCGGTTTTTAAGTTCTTTTGCAATTCCGGCGGTATAATATCCTTCGCCGCAGCCACAATCGAGCACCGAAGGTTCTTCGCCTTTTGCAAGTTCGAGCACCGTTTCTTCCAGCGCCGTTTTAAGCGGAGCGTAATAGCCTCCGTCAAGAAAAGCAGAGCGGGAAGCCGCCATTTCTTTGCTGTCGCCCGGGACTTTTGAATTCATTTTGTTTGGCGGCAAAAGGTGAGTATAGCCCTCTGCCGAAATATCAAAGCTGTGGCCGTGCTCGCATTTTAGCGTACGGTTTTGCTTTTCAAGGTTTTTTCCGCAAAGCGGACATCTGAACATGCTCATCATTTTTTAAAGAAATACACCAGCATTCCAAGGTGAACCGCCATCAGAATCGGCACGCCCACCACAAATTTTGTATGTTTTGTTTTGTGACGAAAAAGTTCCATTCCGGCATAGGCGCCAAATGCCCCGCCGATGGCGGCAACAAGAATAAGCGCTTTTTCCGAAATTCTGCGCATACCTTTTTTCGCAAAAATTTTATCGGCGCCGTACATTATAAGGGCGGCAATATTAACAGCTATATAGTAAATAATAATTTCTTCCATAACAAAAGCCGCCTTTCCGCAAATTACAGCTTATTTTATCATCAAAAAAGCTTAAGGTCAACTTTTAAAGCACAAACATAACCCCAAAGCCCTGTTTTTCCATATAATCCGCAAAATCCGCGGCCAGTTCTTCCGGAACTATCGCCTGGGCCGTTCCGCCGAAGCCTCCTCCGTGAACCCTTGCGGCTCCTTCTTTTCCAAGAAAATCCCTTGCGGAATATATTGCTTTTTCCAGAAGATGCCTCGGTTCTTTTTCCGAAGTTATATTTTTCAGCTTTTCTTCGGAACTTTCTGCGGATTCCCTATAAACTTCCAGAAATTTTGCAAAATCTCCGGATTCAAGAGCTTCGGCCTCTTCCTGAGCTCTTCTGGTTTCCTCGTAATAGTGCAAAGCGCGCAGAACGGCTTTTTCTCCGCATCTTTGCCGCAAAATCGGAAACTGCGCGATAAATTCCGCCTCGCTTGCTTCGGAAAGAAAAGTGTAACCCATATTCCAGGCCACAAGGCCCATATCTTTTACAATTCGGGCATATTCTTCTGTAAAACATTCGTGCCCGATGCCGCAGTTTACCAGCGCAACGGAATAGCCGCTTTTTGAAAAATCAAAATCTACTCTGCGGTATTCCGGCATTTCCGCATCGGAAAAATCCGCAAAAACAAGCCCGCCCACAGAACAGATAAGCTGATCCATAAGTCCGCAAGGTTTGCCGAAGTAATCGTTTTCCGCAATCTGCCCGAACCTTGCAATATTAAGTGCCGGCACGCTGTTTTCAAAATAAAGGCCGCTTATTATACGCCCGATAAGCACTTCGAAAGCGGCAGAAGAAGAAATTCCGCTGCCTGCAGGAATATCGGAAGTTATTTTTGCGTTAAAGCCGCCGAAGATATTGCCGCTTTCTATAAAGCAGTTCATCATTCCGCGCACAAGGGCGGCCGGGGTTTCCGCTTCTTCCGCCCGGGGTTCGGTATCGCCTATTTCCATTTCCACCGTGCCGAATCCATCGGATTCGATATGTATCACATCATTTCCGGAAGGCATTGCAAAGGCGTGTATGCCCTGTTCCACAGCGGCGCCAAAAACACATCCGCCCTGATGATCCGTATGATTTCCGCCGATTTCCGTTCTGCCCGGAGCAAAAAATTCGTACACCGCGGCGGCCTCCTTTGCTTTATAATGGATTTATTTTATCACAAACCGCCAAGCAGGTAAATAGCATAAAACCGTTCGGAAACAAAAGGCGGCCCTGCGTGGCCGCCCGCAAACACAGCCGAGCGAACGAGGTAAAATAAAAACCCGTTGCCGACCCCGAGCGGCGACGGTGGATATTCGGAATCTCTCTCTTTCGGTGGTGAGTTTATTCCCCCTTAATTTTAAGGGGGAGTCGCTCGAGGGAGCGAGCGGGTAGGGGTTTAAAACTTTTCTTTTCAGGCACTACCCGGTTTCTTTTGGTTTCAAAAGAAATGGGGTAGTATATCTATAAAACGGCAATCCCTCCGGGTTCTTGGTTATCCCTCTT
>SVNB01000090.1 GCA_015067125.1 Oscillospiraceae bacterium | reverse complement strand
CGCAGGGATTTTAAATCAAATGCAGAAAAACCGCTCTGCAACTTAAAGTTGCGCGGCGGTTGCGCGATAATTGATAGCGCAACCATAAAAAATATGCTATAATTGCGGCATGAAAGGAAGTGGTATCTATGTCACGCGTATTTGCCATAGGCAATCTTTTGATGTTAGGATTTTTGATTCTTGTAATAATCGGCGTTGTTATAGCACTGATAGTTTTTGCCGTGTATGCCGGCAAAAGGAAAAACAGAAAAAATGCGCAGTATGTTCCCGTGCAGGAAAATATTACCCCGCAGCAGGAAGAAATCCGCAAAACCCTTGCGCAGACCTTAAAAGAACTTAGAAACGATAAAAATATGACCCAGGAATTTGTGGCAGAAAGCCTTGGCGTAACGCGGCAGGCGGTTTCCAAATGGGAAAACGGTTCTTCCGAACCCAGCACAAGCAACCTTATTGCCATAGCAAAACTTTACGAGGTAGCTCCGGAAGAACTTTTGAAAAAGCTGATATAAAACACAAATAAACCTGTTTTGCGGCGGCTGTTGCAGCCGCCTGTTTTTTACGCTAAATTGCACAGAAAAAAGCATTAATAAAAAATAAAATTTTTACAAAACTTGCTGCCTTAAATTATAAAAAACATCTTGCAGAAAATAATATATTTATGTATAATATTCTGTTGTAGATATTGCTTTTTCGCAAAACAAAGCGAAAAAGGGACTTTTTTACAATCAGTAATTAAAAAAGTCTTTATATAGAAAGGATCTGTAATTATGGCAAATTCCAGAAAAGTTGGTACCGTATCCCGCGGCATTCGCTGCCCCATCTTCCGTCAGGGTGATGACCTTGCACAGATGGTAACCGCAAGCGTGCTCGAAGCAGCTGAATCCGAGGGCTTTGAAATCCGCAACCGCGACGTTATCGCCGTTACCGAATCCGTTGTTGCAAGAGCGCAGGGCAACTATGCTTCTGTTGAAGATATTGCAGCGGACGTAAAAGCAAAACTCGGCGGAGAAACCGTTGGCGTTATCTTCCCGATCCTTTCCAGAAACCGTTTTGCAATCTGCCTTCGCGGAATTGCAAAAGGCTGCAAAAAGGTTGTTCTTATGCTCAGCTATCCTTCTGATGAAGTGGGCAACGAACTTGTAAGCCTTGATAAACTTGACGAAGCCGGAGTCAACCCCTATTCCGATGTTCTTTCTCTTGAAAAATACCGCGAACTTTTCGGCGAAAACAGACATCCCTTTACCGGTGTTGATTACGTTGATTATTACTGCGGACTTGTTAAAGAAGAAGGCGCAGAAGTAGAAGTTGTTTTTGCAAACCAGCCCAAAGCAATTCTTGATTATACCGATTGCGTTCTTACCTGCGATATTCACACCCGCGCAAGAACCAAACGCATTCTTAAAGCTGCAGGCGCAAAAGTTGTTTGCGGACTTGACGATATCCTTACTTCTCCCGTCAGCGGCGGTTATAACGAAAAATACGGCCTTCTTGGTTCCAACAAAGCCACCGAAGAAACCGTAAAACTCTTCCCGCGCGACAGCCAGGATCTTGTTGTTGATATCCAGAAACGCGTGCTCGAAGCCACCGGCAAACACGTGGAAGTTATGGTTTACGGCGACGGCGCATTCAAAGATCCTCAGGGTAAAATCTGGGAACTTGCAGACCCGGTTGTTTCTCCTTTCCATACCGAAGGCCTTATCGGCACTCCCAACGAGCTTAAACTTAAATACCTTGCAGATAACGATTTCAGCGAGCTTTCCGGCGAAGAACTTAAAAAAGCAATTTCCGAAAGCATCAAAGCAAAGGACGCAAACCTTGTGGGCAACATGGCTTCCGAAGGAACCACTCCTCGCCAGCTTACCGACCTTATCGGTTCCCTTTGCGACCTTACCTCCGGTTCCGGAGATAAAGGTACTCCTGTTATTCTTGTTCAGGGTTATTTTGATAACTATACCAACGACTGATACGTCTTCAGTAAAAAAAGCCTCCGCACGGCGGAGGCTTTTTTGTTGTTCCGAATCAGCTCCTTCTGACGAGGTAGGTGTCACCGCAGGTGACGGAGGGAGAGAAATACAATTCCATTAAATTCAGCCGGTAATTTATAAAACAATCCCTCGGTTATGCTTTTTTCGGGCGGCCACGCAGAGCCGCCCCTACAACATTTCAATAAAATGCGCCGGTAATTATAAAATAATTCTCCGCTTTTTTAAAGCAGCGGCGCCAAAAGCTTTGCAAAGAACGAAACCGGACGCAGCCAGGGATAATTCTTCCATATATTGCTTTTATTTATGCAGCGGCATTTTTTCAGCGTCTGCTGAAAATCCTTTTCTATATCGCCTATGCATTTTGTATCGTAGCAATATGCGGCACATTCAAAATGATGGTAAAGGCTGCGGTAATCAAGGTTTATTGTGCCCACAACGCCTTCGGTATCATCCGCAACAAAAGATTTTGCGTGGATAAATCCCGGTTCATATTCGTAAATCTGAACGCCCGCATCAAGCAGAACGGAATAATGGCTTTTGGCAAGGGAATAGGGAATAAATTTATCCGGAACGCCGGGCAGAATTATGGCAACTTCAACGCCGCGCTCTGCGGCAAATTTTATGGCGGTTTCCATGCGGCTGTCAAGAATAAGATAGGGCGTCATAATATGAACATAGCGTTTTGAACGGTTAAGAATATCCATATATACCCTTTCGCCGACTTTATCTCTGTCCAAAGGGCAGTCGCCATAGGGGATTACATAGCCTTTGGAATTTTTCGGCGGAAGCGCGGGAAAATTGAGGAACGGATCGAAAACCGGTTCTTTTTCATCAATATTCCACATCTGCAAAAACATAAGGGTAAAGCCTTTTACCGCCTTTCCTTTAAGCATAACGGCGGTATCCTTCCAGTGGCCGTGAACAACTTCTTTGTTGATATATCTGTCCGCAAAGTTTATTCCGCCGGTAAAAGCGGTGTTGCCGTCTATAACCATTATTTTTCTGTGGTCGCGGTAGTTATAATGTGTGGAAACAAAAGGAGAAAGGGGCGCAAAAACCTTGCACTTTATGCCAAGCTTTTTCAGCATTTCCGGATAATCGTGCGGAAGATTGGTAAATTCGTTGGTGCCGTCATACATAACGCGCACGTCCACGCCTTCTTCGGCTTTTTTGGCAAGGATTTCGAGGATTTTGCCCCACATAACGCCTTCATCAATAATAAAATATTCAAGAAAGATAAAATGCTTTGCCTTTTCCAGCTGAAGAAGCACTTCGTCAAACATTGTTTCGCCTATGGAAAGATAAGAAACTTCCGTGCCGTCAAAAACCGGAAAACACCCGGTGCGGCGCAGATAGTGCGCTATGGAAGCGGCGCCCGGATCTTTTTCCACAAATTTTTCCAGAACGGCTTTTTCCTGCGGGATTTTTTTTCTGGTGGAATTTACAAGCGTTTCAACTCTGTCGCGCAGGGTGCGGTGACCAAATTCCAGCGTGGTATAAAAAAACAAAAGCGTTCCGAAAATCGGCAGAGCCATTACAAGAATAACCCAGGTCAGTTTTGCGGTAGGGTCTATGCGCGTATTGAGGATATGAAGAGAAACTACAAGCCCTATAAGAAGTCCGCCGCCGAAGAATTCCGGCGCAAAAGACTGGAATATAATAAGAACAGAAAGAAGGATTATAGCCTGTATCGCGAAAAGAAGAATAATTACGCCAAACCGGCTGAAAATCGCGTGAACAAGGCCTTTTTGACCTTTTTTTAAAAGATGCAGGCCGGTATCTTTAAAGCTTTTCTTTTCCAAAATGGCTCCTCCTTTCGCTTTTATTTATTATATAGTATAGCGCGAAAAAATATCGGTGTAAAGTCAACTTTATGTTAAATTATTGTAAAGAAATATTGCGTTGATTCAAAAAAAGCGGCTCCGCAGAAAATTTGCGGAGCCGCTTTTAAATAGAAAAAAGGGGGTATTATTATCTTTTAACGAACCATCATGGTACCGCCATCTACGCAGATGGTCTGACCGGTAATGAATTTGGAGCTGTCGCTTGCTGCAAAAGCAATAACGGGAAGATAGTCTTCAATAAGGTCGCCGGGTCTGTCGCCAAGCATCATGCCTTTCATGCCATCCATAAATGCCTGTTTTTCTGCATCATTAAACTGTGCAACAAGTTTATCAGTCATAGGAGTCCAGATGTTGGGAGCGATCATGTTAACTCTAATGTTATAAGGCATAAGGTCCTTTGCAAGGGTTCTGCTCCAGGAAGTTACTGCGCCTTTGGTTGCGCCATAGATAGGCTGGAAGGGGCTTACAATAAATGCGGAAGCACTGGTGAAGTTGATGATGTTGCCGTGACCCTGATCTTTCATGTATTTGAAAGCTTCCATATCAACAAGGTAAGTACCGTCTGCATTGATTGCAAAAAGTTTTTTCCAGGTTGCAAAATCGCAGTATTCAATGGGAGTTGCGGGAGCGATTGCTGCGCAGTGAATAACTACGTCAAGTCCGCCAAGCCATTCAACTGCCTCTGCAAAGCCTTTCTGAACGCTCTCTTCGTTGGAAACGTCAACATGGATATATTTTGCGCCGCTGATTTTTTCAACTTCTGCGCCGTCTGCATCATTTACATCAAAAAATGCAACCTTTGCGCCGAGAGAAGGGAAGTTTTCAACAGTGGTTCTGCCCATGCCGCCTGCGCCGCCGGTGATTATAATTCTTTTTCCGTCAAGTCTTTCCATAATATAATCCTCCTTTAAAATTGTGCTTTATTTAACACATCAGATATATTATAACGCACTGTATAACGCATATAAAGAACAAAAAAGAGCCTATACAGGCACTAAAAGTGCTTATATAGGCTCTTGAATTGTTAAATTTCGGGCGAAAAACTTTTTATGGTATTAATAAGCTCCATTGTTTTTTCATCAGCGTTTTTTGAATAATAAAGTCCAAAAGGAACGGGATATGTTTTTGCAAGAGGAATACTTTTAAAAAAAGGATAGACTTTTTTGCTGTTTTCGGTGGTAAATATAATCCGGTTTTCGTTTTCGCAGCGGTTAAAGGTTTTTATATTGAATTTTTCAATCTCGAAAATACTTATGCCGAAAAAATCCTCTTTTATCGCGGCAATGGCGTTGTCCCAAAGGCGGTTTCTTCCGCTTTTAAGGGTCGCGATTTTTTCTCCGCAAAGATCGGATGCGGAAATTTCTGTTTTCCCCGCAAGTCTGTGATTAAGCGGAACGGCACAGCAGATTTTTGTTTCGGAAAGTTTAACGGCTTTAAGTCCAAACGTTCTGGCAAGCTTTTCGTCATATATATCAACGCAAAGATCTATATCCCGGCCAACGCTTTGAAGCATATTATTTACGTTTTCGTTAGAAGTTCCGAAGAAAAACATACTTGAACGCGTACGGTGAGAACCCTCTTCCAGCGGAAACCAGTTCGCAAGCATAAATTCATCAGAAAAAGTATCCATTATGCCGATCCTTACGGTATCGGATTTATTTTCGCTTATGGATTTTGCTTTTTCCAGAGCGTTGTTATAGCTTTGCACAAGTTTTTTGGAATCATTATAGAAGGATTTTCCGGCAGGGGTAAGCTTTATGCCTTTAAGGGTGCGGTCAAAAAGAGAAAAACCAAGGCTTTCTTCCAAAGCGTTTATGCGTTTTTTAACGGCATTGGGAGAAAGATACAAAGCTTCCGCCGCTTTGATGAAGCTTCCGTTTTCCGCGGCGCAGATAAAAGTTTTAAGATATTCGTCAAACAAGGCAAAACACCTTCTTTCCAAAAAAACAGTATATCACAAATCTGCGGAAAAACAAATTGCAAAAACAGGGTTTTTTCTTTGCAATAATCCGCATTATGTGCTATTATATTTTTATTACCTTGCGGCAGAAAGGCGGTGCGCTTTTTTTGAAGACCCTTATTATTTATTCCGGAAGAACCGGTACCACCAAAAGATGCGCGGCTCTTCTGGCGGCAAATATCGGCGCGGATAGCTGCGACGTTTTTGAAATCGGGGAAAATATTCCGCAAATTGCGGATTATGATTGCGTGGCAATAGGTTCCTGCGTGCGCATGGGCGTTATCGATAAAAAAATCGCCGCATATCTTGAAAAGCACAAGGCGGAACTTTTTAAAACAAAGTTCGGGCTTTTTATATGCTGCTGCCTTGCGGATAAAGTTTCTGAAGCGATCACAAAAAATTTCAGCGATGAATTTATGGACCATGCCGCAATAATCGATTGCTTTGGCGGCGAGTTGCCGAAAGATAAAATCAAAGGCGTGGATAAACTTATAGTAAATTCCATAATAAAAATCGCAAAAACCGACCCGACCTTTAAAATTTTTGAAAAAATCATCCCGGAAAGCATCACAAATTTTGCTTCCGTGCTCAAAGAAGAATAACAAACCGCCCGTGCTCATTTTGAGCACGGGCGGTGTTGCGTTCAAACAAATTCAATAATATCAATACACAAAATTCTGTACAAGCTTAAATCGGAATCACCTCAATTCTGATTAAACTACTGTTTATTCCAGCTTCCATTCAAAAAAGAAACAATTTATATAAAGAAGATTTTTTGGATTTTTGACGTCTTCTTTGTGGGATTCCGTAAAGGTTATTTCAAAATTTATGGAACCGTCCATATTAAACCTGTATTTTGTGATTTTTCCGTTATACATGGTATCGCCAAGCAAAATCCGGGTAGGTTCGGAATCATACGGAACGTATTTATCGGGATCATAGTTGAGCACCAAATCAAAAGTACGGTGGATATCCGGTTCCCAGGCAGCCAATCTAAATATGGGAAGAAGTATTTTGCCGGAAGTTTTTTCCTGATACAATGCTTTGGTTTTTCCTTTAAGATAAATGGTTTTGCCGTCCTCGGACATAAAGAACTTGTTTATTTTTACGTTTTCATAAAGCTCGTCTTTGGATTCTTCTATGACGGAAAAAACGTTTCCGTTCACCTCGAACT
>SVNB01000089.1 GCA_015067125.1 Oscillospiraceae bacterium | reverse complement strand
CGCAAATGCGGAAAGAGTGCATACGATAAGGGTATCAACAAATACCTCGAAAATGCCCCACATACCCTGTTTAACTGGTTCTTTTACGTTGGAGCAGGAATGCACCATAACGGAAGAACCAAGGCCGGCTTCGTTGGAGAAAACGCCGCGTTTGCAGCCCCAGGTTACAACTTCTTTCATCACAATACCAGCAAAACCGCCGGCAACGGCATCAACACCAAAGGCGTTTTTAAAAATGGAAGCAAAAACAGCGCCTGCCATATCTATGTTTGCGATAAAAATTGCGATTGTTCCGATAAGATAAAGAACGACCATGGTGGGAACGATTTTTTCGGTTACGGAAGCGATTCTTTTAAGGCCGCCGACGATAACAAGGCCCGCAATAATAACAAAAGCTGCGCCGGTGAACCAGTTGGGGATTCCAAACGCGGAATCAAGGTTTACCGCAATGGAGTTCATCTGGCTGAGGTTGCCGATACCAAAGGAAGCAAAAATGCAGAAGATGCTGAAAAGAACCGCAAGGATGGAACCTATCCATTTGCAGCCTTTTTTTGCGCCAAGGCCGTCTTTAAGGTAATACATTGCGCCGCCGCACCATTCGCCCTGTTCATTTTTGCGGCGATAGAAAATACCAAGCACGTTTTCGGAAAAGTTGGTCATCATACCAAGAATGGCGGCGACCCACATCCAGAAAATCGCTCCGGGACCGCCGAAAACGATTGCCGTTGCAGTACCGGAAATATTACCCGTACCTACCGTTGCGGAAAGGGCGGTGCAAAGGGCCTGGAACTGGGAAATATTGCGTTTATCGGATTTATCGTTTACGTTTTTATCCGTAAAAATCGAACCGATGGTTTCTTTTACCCAATGTCCAAAATGGGTGAACTGAAAAGCTTTTGTAATAACGGTACAAATAAAGCCGCTTCCCAAAAGAAGAACAATACCTATCGTTACCCAGACAAAGTTATAGACAACACTGTTGACTTCGGCAATTTTTGCAAGAATTTCTTCCATGATGTTTTCTCCTTTTCTTCTAAAAAACAAAAACAGCGAAAAAACCGAAAGACGGAATTTTCGCTGCAAAAAGACCCGATAGACAAAACAGGGCATACCTGTTTTAAAAATATCGAAAAAACTGTCCTTTGGCCTGAGAGATTCGTCCTTTAAAACAAAAGAACTTGCACCTTCGGCATCCGCGCGCAGCGAACTTCTCCAGTCTTTCATCCATTCGCAGTCCCCATTCCATACGGAACGCCTGAGAGTGTTGCTCCTTCGGCAAGCAATGCTTTTTCCTGCGAACTTCATCTGACGCTATTCATTTGAATATGGTGAGTATAGCGCATATTATCCAAAAAAGCAATAGTTTTCCGCAAAATTCGGCAAAAATATTTTTGTGCTTTAAAGCGAATGTAAAAATTATAAAAAGTGCAACATAATTACGGCAATAGGTTACTTTATGTTTGAAGAACAAAAAACGGAGGTTTTTATATGAAAAGGATTTTTGTTTTGATTATGGTTTTTGCCTTGCTTTGCGGGTGTGCGGCAGAAAAACTGCAGGAAAAACCGTTGGAAGAACAGCCGACGGCAGTAGATAATATTCCGGAAGAAAAAATAGAAAAGCTTGAAGCTTTGGAAGAAAAAATTCCGGAAAACAAAATTACCGAAGATAAAAACGCCCTTGAAAAACTTGAAGCAACGGATTTGGGGCAGATTCAGTTTTTAAATGATAAAACCGCGTATATATATGCCGTGAACAGAAACGATAAAACACAAGAAGGTTTTGCCACGGTTGTTTCGGAATATGATACCGATACCGGTGAAGCGGAAACTGTTTTTGGCGGCAGAGATTTTATGAACAACATAAACGAACTTTTGGTGAGCGAAGTGGCTTTGAGCAACCCGTGGATATATACCGGAAAAGAAATTTTCTGCAAGGGCAGAAGCGGCGAAGAAGATATACTGCAAACGCTGTATAAAGATTCTTTTTTAACCGGTATAGCTTTTGATGTGCAGTCCGTTTACTGGGCGGAAGACAATAAAATAATGGCAAAATCCATAGGCCGCGGCGAAGAAAGAATGATTTATGAGTACCTTGAATGGGAAAATTCCCGCATACTTTCTCTGGATGTTTCGATCACAGGTGAACATATTGTTTTTATGGTGGATTCCGGAAGCGACAGAGCGACAAGATATCTTATGTGTGTGGATCGGGACGGAAACGTGCAGTACGAGAAGGAATTCGGCAGCGAATTTGATTATTTACACTACGAAATCTGTTGGATAAGAGCGGATAAATTTGCGGTTTTTACTTCTGAACCCGAAAATAAAACCGTCGCAAGAATTTACGGGGTTTATGACCAAACGGAAGAAACCATAGAGCTGGATTTTTCCGTATATAAAATGCAAAACGATATGACAAAAAGTTATCCCTGCGGAGTTTTCTGCGAATGTGTTGAAGATGCGGATTTTTCTTACCGCCTTTGGCGAGTGAATTTTGAGGACGGAAGCGTAAACGAACTTTATACTTCGCCGGAAGGAGGATTTATAAAAGGATTCGATCTTTCTCCAAGCGGCAAAACACTTGCGTGGACGGAAAACGACGCAGTAAAAATTATGAAACTTGAATAAAAAATTACATAACGGTGCGGACGGAATTTTTCTGTCCGCGCTTTTGTTTGCGCTGTAATAAACCAACCATGTGCATGGGAATCGGCTGCGGCGCCGTGGGCGTTACCGGAGCAAGAATAATAGATTCTCCCCGGGAGCGAATGATAGCTATAATTACAAACAGCTTTATGCCCTGCAACGGCAGGCTTCCGGCAATAATAGCGCTTATAACTATGTTTTTTACAGATTCCGCTGCCGCCGGGGCGGTGCTTATGACCGGGGTACTGGTATTTTGCGTGCTTATAACGCTGCTGGTTTCCAAAATACTTTCCAAAACCGTGCTCAAAGGAACGCCTGCGGGTTTTACGCTGGAACTTCCGCCATACCGTATGCCGAAAATCGGCAGGGTTATAGTGCGCTCCGTTTTCGACAGAACTCTTAAAATCCTTGGCAGGGCGGTGCTTGTGGCGGTTCCGGCGGGCGTTATAATATGGCTGTGCTCAAATTTTTTGATTGGCGGAAAAACCGTGCTCGAAATTATGGCATCGGTGCTCGAACCCGTTGGAAGGGTGCTTGGCATGGACGGAGAGGTGCTTTCCGGCTTTATACTTTCTTTGCCGGCAAACGAAATTGCCCTGCCCATAATGGCAATGGCCTATTCCGGCGGCGAACTGGCGGAGCTTGGTTCCATGGCAGAAACAGCGGCGCTTTTTGCCGCAAACGGTTTTACAAAAACAACGGCCCTTTGCACGGCGGTGTTTTTTCTGTTCCACTGGCCCTGCGCCACCACTATTATGACTATCTGGAAAGAAACGAAAAGCGCAAAATGGACCGCGCTTTCTGTTCTGGTACCACTTTTGACCGGCGTGCTGCTTTGCTTTGGTATAAATATGGCATCAAAACTTGTTTTACACACCGCAAAAGCCTTGATATTTATGTAAAAGATGGTATAATACAATAGAAAGGGTGGTGTTTTTTATGGCATTCGTAGAAAGAAAAAGATGGCTTTTCTTCGGACTTCCTTTTACTTTTACAAAATATACCGTTACGGAAGAACAGATTACCATCAATTCCGGTTTTTTTACCCGCGTTGAAAACGACTGTTATATGTATAAGATCCAGGATACAGTGCTTTCCGTTTCTCTTATTCAAAAGATATTCGGAATTGCGACCGTTGTTTGCAAAACCAGCGACGTTACCCATGGCCAGCTTGTGCTTAAAAACATAAAAAACGCCAAAACCATAAAGGATTTCATCGTTGAATGCTCCGAAGAACAACGTTTGAAGAGAAGAACGATCAACACGCTTAATATCGATGCCGACGTTGACGGCGATATTGATGGAGAGCTTTGATAAGAAGAAAGGAACGATTCTGAAATGACCAATTTTTCCGTTGTAAAAGGCAATATCGTCAACATGAAGGTTGACGCAATCGTAAACGCAGCAAACACCAGCCTTATGGGCGGCGACGGTGTTGACGGCGCCATCCACAGAGCTGCAGGCACAGAGCTTTTAAGCTGCTGCAGAAGAATCGGCGGCTGCAAAACCGGCGATGCCGTTATTACTCCCGGCTTTAAGCTTGACGCAAAATATATCATCCATACCGTAGGCCCCGTATGGAACAACGGCCTTACTCACGAAGCGGAACTTCTTCGTCAGTGCTACATCAAATCTCTTGATCTTGCTGTTGAATACAACTGCAAAACCGTTGCTTTCCCTTCCATTTCCACCGGAGCATACCGCTTCCCTCTTGCAAAAGCGGCAGAAATCGCAATCAACACCATTCTGGAATATCTTGAACAGGATACCTGCCTTGAAGAAGTTTCTATGGTTTGCTTCGATTTTAACACCAAAGCAGCTTATGACAAAGTAATGCGTGCCCTTGGAAGACTTGAAGACGAAGAATAATTTTATAAAAACAAAAGCCCGGTTTTCCGGGCTTTATTTTTATATTTAAAATGTATTGAATATATTAAAAGCCTTTGCTATAATATATACTGGTTAAGGAGGCGATACTATGAAAAAAATTATAAAAGCGGCCGCGGTTTTGCTTGCACTTTTGGCGGTGCTTATGCTTTGCGGCGCGGCGGAAAACGAAAAAGCAGGCGATGAAGAACTTCCGCAGGCCTGCCCGATAGATACGATCCTCGAAAATCAGGCAAAACAGGATTACACTCATCTTCGCGCTACAAGATATAAAAATCTTTACGAAACAAGATATCCCAACCTGATGAAAACGTTTGAAGTGAAAGAGGAAGCAGAACCTTCTGCTCCGGCCCAAAGCGGCAACTGGCAGCAGCAGGTGGGTTCCGCAAGCAACCCGGGATATTCCGGTTCTGTGGGTAATTATTCTCTTAACGATAAAACCATTGCAGCACACCTTTCTGTTCAGGGAACAAGCGTTCAGAACAGAGCTGTATGGCAGGCAAAAGGAAATACCAACTATTATACCAGCGGAAGCGTTACCTGGGCGGCCGGCAGCGCAAATCTCCGCAGCGGAGAGCTTTCTCAGAACACCGTAATTTACGGTCACAACTGGGGCAACTGCTTTGTTCCGTTTAAAAAGACCGGTCCGGAATTTGAATCCCTGATGGCGTATTCCTATGAGGATTTTGTAAAGGATAACCAGTATATTTATCTTACCACCAACAGCGGCGTGCACACCTTCCAGGTTTTTGCCTGCTGCTTTACAAAAGATTTAAGCTTCTATATCAACTGCAACAACATAGATGTTTCGAGCATTGCTTCCACCGCGATGAATATGAGCCTTTTCGATTTCGGCATAAGCGTTGGCGATGATGACAAAATCATCACCCTTTCCACCTGCACCCGTTATTACAAAGGCCTTGGCGAAAACCAGCGCTTTATCATCATGGGCAAACTTATAGACTGATTTTTTTGAAAAATCATAAAAAAACTATGGACAGAAAACAAATTCTGTGCTATAATAACTTCCGCTGATAAAAGTCAGCGGAATATCCGGGGGCGTAGCTCACTTGGGAGAGCGCTTGAATGGCATTCAAGAGGTAGAGAGTTCGATCCTCTTCGTCTCCACCAAAAACAGTCCGAACATTTTGTTCGGACTGTTTTTTTTTCTTAAAACAAGTTTCGCACTCCAACAGGCGTTGACCTTTTGAGTTTGTTGTGGTATTATATACTTAATTAAAAGTATGTATAAGCAAAAGTGTGTTGCTTTGGCATATATTGGTTTTTGGTTCTTAAAAAAACGAAAAATCAGGAGGAAAACGACTTTATGAACGACACCCATGAACAGATCAGAATAGTTCAGGAAACCGTTGCGGGTAAAGAAATAACCTTTGCGCACGTAATCGGCGGCCCTGCGCCTATTATATATCAGAAACTGGGTCTTAACCCCTCCATAGATTACACCTCCAACGCTATCGGAATTATGAACATGACTCCACCGGAATCCGCAGTTATCGCTTCCGATATCGCCGTAAAAAGCGGCAATGTCTATCTCGGTTTTGCGGACCGTTTCACCGGTTCAATGATCATAACCGGCGATATTGCGGACGTTACCGCGGCTCTCAACGAGGTTTGCCAGTACTTCCGTGACGTTATGAAATACGTAGTCTGCGAAGTTACCAAACGTTAAGGAAGTGCGGTTATGGGAGTACGCATGACCAGAGAGGAATTCCTTGAAAAGGTTTTCCAAAAAAAATATGAGGAACTGAAAGATAAAGATCTTCGAATAGTCCGTATCAAAGTAAAGGGCAAGGAAATTTCACTTGCCCAGCTCATCGGTTCTTCCGAAACAAGAATCTATCAGAACCTTGCGCTCCATATCGGAACCCACGCCGGCGAAGACCACACCGGTGAATCTATCGGTCTTATCCACGTTACCCCGGAAGAAGCCGCGATAATTGTTGCAGATATCGCGATGAAAAGCGGCAACGTCGAAATCGGAACTCTCGACCGTTTCAACGGCTCTGTTGTAATTTTAGGCGATCGTTCCAACGTCCGAAGCGCCCTTGAAGGCGTTATTGAATTCTTTGAATATAAACTTAAATTCACCGTCTGTGAAATAACAGAGGTGTAAAGAGAGCATAGATGAAAAAAATGTTTTTAATGGGCAGAAGCGAGGCAGGAAAAACTTCCCTGACCCAGATTCTGCACGGTGAAGAGCTTCATTATCACAAAACTCAATATACGAACACAGACGATTTTATAATCGATTCCCCGGGCGAATATTCCGAGACCAAACATTGTGGAATCGGTCTTGCCTGTTTTTCCTTCGAGGCGGACGTTCTTGCTCTTGTTATGGCGGCAGACGAACCCTTCGCGGTTTTTGAACCGAACTGCAACTGCTGGACAAACCGCCCGCTTATAGGAATCATTACAAAAACGGATTCGCCTTTCGCTAATGTTCCGATGGTGCGTAACTGGATGATAAATTCCGGCTGCGAAAGGGTTTTTGAAATAAGCAA
Source organism: Oscillospiraceae bacterium (assembly GCA_015067125.1). GTDB lineage: Bacteria > Bacillota > Clostridia > Oscillospirales > Ruminococcaceae > UMGS1668. The sequence continues at coordinate 30 of SVNB01000089.1, read as the reverse complement.
TGTAACAAAAGAGGGCATCGAGGAGCTTTT
>SVNB01000088.1 GCA_015067125.1 Oscillospiraceae bacterium | reverse complement strand
CACCGTTTCCAATACCAACCGGGTACACAAAAACGCACCGTTTAAACGCACCCATATAACCCTTGATATCTGCGAAGTTGTTCCCGCAGAAGAAGTTGCGGCTTCTTCCACTGCGGAACTTGCCGAAAAAGCCAGAAAAGCCATGTGTGCTTCTCTTGGCGTACCTTATGAGGAATAAAGCCTTGCGCTCAAAAAAATCCCGTGCTCAAAACTACGAGCACGGGATTTTTTATATTTCCTTCATCTTTTTTATAAGCTTTGAATAAATCCGGTCTATAAACCATTTTTCGGTACTTTTGTTTTTTATATCATCTGTTTCTATCCACATAACACCGCTGTTTTCGTCCGGTTTTACAAAAAGCTTCTGTTCTTCCGGCGCTTCGAAAATATATGTCACATTAAGATGCAAATGGGCAGAAACGTATTCTCCCTTTTTTTCGTGGCCGTTTACGGTAACAACTTCCAGCGAGGCGATATCTTTGGAAACCGGATAAATATCCTCTATTCCGCTTTCTTCCTTTGCTTCCCGCTCTGCCACGGCCAAAAGGTCTGTTTCGCCGTCCGCGTGGCCGCCCATCCATGCCCAGGAATTATAGATATTGTGATAAATCATCATCACCTTTGTTCTTGCCGGGTTAACCACCCATGCAGAAGCTGTAAAATGCGCTTTTTTGTTTTTGCGGGTAAAAACCTCCGGCTCGCAAAGCCATTCCAGCAAAAGGGCTTTATCTTTTTCTTCCTGTTCGTTTACGGGAACATAATTTTCTATCTGCTGTTTTAAATCCATAGTGGCTCCTGTTTTTTTTAAGAAAGGGCTTTTGCGTCAAGTTCCGGCAAAAGGCTTATGGCCGCCTGGACGTTATTGATGATAAGCGCATCGGTAACGCCGTATTGTTCGATAAGGGCGCCCACACCCTTGCTTTCCTTGCGGATATCCACAACAACTATCTGCTCATAATAATCTATCATATAGGGCACAAAAGCGTTGCCGTAAGATTCTTTAAAAATCATAAGGGTTCTGCCGTTTTTGTTTTCTGTCGTAATAACAGTAAGCGGATTATCGCCGCTGATAAACATTCCCGCATAGTTGTTAAAGTTGCTGTTTATTGCAGAGGTGTTGTACCAGCTTCCGGTATTGCCGGCAATCATGGAATATCCGATATGCGGATAGCGGCCAACGGTATAGTCCGGGTTTGTTTTAAAATTCTGCACGCCGCCGGTAAAATTATAGAAAGTTCCCACAAAACCGGTTTTGGTAACAGATTCATAAGTATCCAGTTCATAAGGAATAATGGCATTGGCATTGCAGTATGCAACAGAGGCATAATATGCGCCAAGGCTTGTCCAGTGGTGGTCGGTGCGATAGAACATATACTCTTCCTTATGCTCCGTCATAACGCCAAGACAATCTGCGGAATTTATGCCTTCGTCAAGCATTGCATAGGTCGCATCAATATGCGCCTTTGTTTTTTCATAGGGGTCGGTATATCCTGCAGGGAAGTTAAAAGTGCAGCTTTTTGGAACAAGCAGCGCTGTGGTGTTTATATCGGGATATTTTTTTGCAAATTTGTTTACGGTATTTGCCCATGCGGCATTGCCTTCTTCGGAAGGAAGAAAATATTCAAGGCCGTAATCTCCGCACACAAGCACCGCTCCGGCATAATATGCTTCAATATCGTTGGTGTAATGTCCACCTTCGGTTTCCGGAATTATATTATCAAGATTATCGGAAAGCGCTCCGTTTCTGCCGGGTTTTATGTACTTCTGGTTTGCGGGAACTATCTGAAGTCCGCAGGCATCGCAGGCGTTTTCCGCATTTATGCTGTGGCCATGGGCAGCGGCAAGTTCTGTTCCGCAGACTGTGCAAAGCTGCGGTTCAAGGCAGGTTGCTTCCGCGCCGGGAGTATGTTCCAGCATCGGTGCAAGTTCCAGTCCGCAAAAAACGCAGGTCTGTGCCGCCATACAGGTGGCAGGGTCACCCGGGCGATGGCCGGTAGCTTCCACAAGAATTTCTTCGCACTCTGTACAGATCTGCGGATCGTAACAGGTTGCGGAAGGACCCGGAACGTGGGTATGGCTGCAGGCAGAAAAAGCCGCAAGCATTGCCCCGATTATTGCAAAAGTTAAAATCTTTTTCATTTTTTCCTCCGGTATTTTTATTTTTAAAGTCAAAATCTCCAAAAAGAATTATACCGCCTTTCTGCCGCAAAGTAAAGCGGCAAAAAAGCGGTTTGGGAATATCTTGTTTAAAAAAACTTATCCAGTTTTTTCCGGAAAGCGATTTTTATTTTCCGGCTTTTTTCGTTAACTCCGCGGTAAAATTCTTTTGCGGAGTTTTTTATTTTTGCGTTCTTTTCTCTTCCGTAATGCAGTGCGGCTTTTTCCAGGCGTTTTCTTGCCCTTCGGGCACGGTTTATGCCGTCAAGAATTTCTCCCTCTGCGCCGAACCATTCGTCCGCAAAAGAGGTTTCTCTTTTGTATTTTCCGTCGCGGTAATTTTTAAGAACAATTTTATAGCGTTCCGCCGCCGCTTTTACGGAATCTTCCCATGAAATATAAATTTTTTCCATGGCGTTTTGGCCCACGGTTTTCGCAATGCTTCTGTTCCGGCAAAGAAAATGCAGTTTTTCCGCAAAGGATTCTTTTGTGTTTTCGCAAAGAAAACCGGTTTCGCCTTCGGCAATTCCCTCTGCCGCACAGCTTTTTTCTATCAAAAGGCTTGCAAGGCCGCAGGCGGCGGCTTCTCTTACCACAAGGCCGTTAGTATCGTAAACAGAAGGGAACAAAAACAAATCCGCGCGGCAGTACCATGCACGCAGGGTATCTCTTTCGTGAATGGGGCCTGTAAAAATGCAGTTTTCCGCTGTGCCAAGCTTTTTTGCGTATTCTTTTATCTCTTCAAAATTTCTTCCTCCGCCGATGAAAACCATGCGAAAATCATCGCCCCGTTCTTTTATCATCGCAAGGGAATCAATAATCGTTTTTATGCCTTTATACCAGGCCATTCTGCCCACAAAAAGAAAAACAGGAACATCTTTTGGCAAATCGTAACCGGCAGCGGCTTTTTCTATATCCGCTTCCGGCACTCTGCCTTTTGGAATATCCACTCCGTTTGGCATAACTATGTATTCGCCGGAATAGCCGATGCTTTTAAGGTTTTCTCCGGCGCCTTCGCTTACCACCCAAACTTCGTCGCAGGCTTCGATATTTTTTACAAGCTGTTTAAGCACCTTTTTGCAGATATATCTGTTTTTTACCGCCGCGGCAATATCTATATCAAATTTTGTATGATAGGTAAAAATTACCGGAGCGTCCAAAGGTTCCCGCAGGGTTCTTGCCAAAAAGGCGGATGTAAACGGGCAGTGAGTGTGGATTATATTTATGTTTTCGGATTTTATTTCTTCAAGGGTTTCTGATGAAAAAGGAAAACCCGCCCGGTACCCGACCAGTTTTTCCGTATTTATGCTTGGAAAACGAACAACTTTGTACGAAAAAGCGCTGTCATCCGCCGTTGGGTAATAGGGCACCGCCACTATGGCTTTTCCGTAATTTTTATTTATAATATCCGCATAGTTTTTTACAGTATTGGCAACGCCGTCTATAAGCGGCGGAAAGCTGTCGTTTATCAGGCAGACAGAAAGCTCTTCTTCCATTTTTTCACCTTCTTTTCAGAAAAAATTTTCCCGAACGTATAATATCAGCAAATTATGAATTTTTTGTTTCCGCTTTTTTAAAATTGAATTAAACCGTTCGACAAAGAAACAGTTTTTTGGCAAATACGCAATGTGCAACCACCGGTTGCTAAAATTTTAAACCTATGTTGATAGACATTTACATCAATAAATGATATGATTTTATCATAAAAGGAGGCGATTTTATGACCCTTGGCGAAAAAATCTATAAATTCCGAACAGATAAAAATCTTTCGCAGGGAGATCTTTCTGATATGCTTGGCGTTTCGCGGCAGTCTGTTTCCAAATGGGAAAACGATGCGGCCACCCCGGATCTTGATAAAATCATAAAGCTTGCGGAGGTTTTCGGCACTTCCATTGATGAGCTTGTAAAAGATAATGCCGCAACTCTTCCAAAAACAGAAGAACCGCAGACCACCGTTATAATAAAAAAAGAAAGCGCCTTTCCTCCGCGAAAAATCGTTGGAACGGTTTTGTTTTCGCTTTCGCTTATCATAACTTTCATTTGTTTTGTAATCGGAGGATTGGAAGGCGCGCTTTCGGGAATTTTGTTTTCCGCGCCGCTTATACTTTGCGGCCTTGTCTGCTTTATTTTTAAAAAGAACGTGGGCCTTTGGTGCGCCTGGGCGGCATTTTTTGCAATAGATATGTATCTTAGGGTTGCCACCGGAATAAGCGCGGCGGTAATACTTAATTTCCAGACCCTTTTGCTTTTTATCCGCGGCGGAGATTTTATAAGGCTTGTTATGGCTTTGGCCCAGCTTGCGGCAATTCTTTCGCTTATTCTTATAACGGTATTCCGTTTCTGGAAGCTTCCGCTTGAAAACAAAAAGCTGCCCGTAATTTTTTGGGGAATTTACGCCGCGATGAGAATCGCGCTGGCGTTTTTTTCCGCAAGCCATCTTTACCGGCAGATTATGAACTATGTTCTTTCCACAATGAACACCTGGATATACACCCTTTCGCATTCCCTTTATGTTTGGATATACACCGGATTTTTTATCGCGGCGGTTGTTCTGACTGTTAGATATTTTTACACGAGGAAACATAAAGTTTTATAAGGCCCTTCCACCGTGCCATACGGCAACGGTCCCCCCACCCCTGATAGTAGAGGTAATTGAAAAAAATCCCGTGCTCGTTTGAGCACGGGATTTTTGGTTTTGAGCACCGATTTTAAATTTTCTTTTGTGCTTCGCAATAAGCGCAGCGGCAGATGCCGTTTTCTTTATCCGTATAACGGAAAACGTGGTCGATTTCCTGCTCGATGCTGGTGATGCAGCGGGGATTATCACAGAAAACCTGGTTTACAAGTTCCTCTTCGCGCTCGTCTTCTTCGCAAACGGAACACGGCATGGGAGTTTCCGCAAGAAGTTTAAGAATAAGAGCCATTCTGATGAATTTTCCGCAAAGCATCTGGTCGAAATAGCAGGCTCTGGGGTCGTTATCAACTTTGGTGCTGATTTCGTTTACTCTGGGCAGAGGATGCATTATGCAAAGATCCTGTTTTGCGGTTTCAAGCTTCGGAAGATCGAGCACGAAAGAGTTTTTGAGCCTTTCGTACTCTGCCGGATCTGCAAAACGCTCGCGCTGGATTCTGGTCATATAAAGGATATCCAGTTCGGGAATAGCCTCTTCGATGGTTCTTACCTCTTTGTAAGGAATACCTTTTTTATCGAGGGTCTCGGTTTTTACGTATTCCGGAACGCAAAGCTCTTCGGGAGAGATAAGCACAAATTTTATGCCGGTATATCTTGCAAAAGCGGCGATAAGGGAATGAACGGTGCGGCCGAATTTAAGGTCACCGCAAAGGCCTATGGTAAGGTCGTTAAGGCGTCCTTTGTGGCGGCTGATGGTAAGAAGGTCCGTAAGGGTCTGGGTGGGGTGGAAATGTCCGCCGTCGCCCGCATTGATTATCGGAATACGGGAAGCTTTTGCCGCAACAACTGGTGCGCCTTCTTTGGGGTGGCGCATTGCGATGATATCCGCATAGCAGTTTACGGTGCGGATGGTATCGGCAACGCTTTCGCCTTTTGCGGTGGAGGAGCTTCCTGCTTCGGAAAATCCGAGAACGCTGCCGCCGAGATTGAGCATCGCTGCTTCAAAGCTAAGGCGTGTTCTGGTGGAAGGTTCGAAGAAAAGTGTCGCAAGAATTTTGCCTTCGCATATCTTTGCGTATTTTCCGGGATTATCGATAATATCGTTTGCGACGGAAATAAGGTCGTCGATTTCTTCGACGGAAAGATCGAGAATATCAATAAGATTGCTCATTTATTTTGCTCCGTTTACTGCAAGATAGTTTTTGATGCGGGTTACGTTTTCTTCGTTTGCGGGGTCTTCTTCAAGGAATTCGATGATATCGTAAACATCAACAACAGAATATACCGGGAATCCGAACTGCTCTGCGATTTCCTGCATTGCGCCTTTTTCGGTCTGGCCTTTTTCTTTGCGGTCAACCATAATAAAGGTTGCAATAACCTTGGTACCTTCAAGCTGGCCAAGAATTTCCATGGATTCGCGGATTGCGGTGCCGGCGGTGATAACGTCTTCGATAATTACGATTTCCTGACCGGGCTGCGGGATATAACCTACGAAAGTACCGCCTTCGCCGTGGTCTTTAACTTCCTTGCGGTTAAAGAAGAACGGAACGTCAAGGCCGTTTTTGGAAAGCGCGACTGCCGCGGAAATGGAAAGCGGAATACCTTTGTATGCGGGGCCGTAAAGAACAGCTTCTTTTTTGCCGAGTTTATCAAAATATGCTTTTGCGTAAAATTCGCCAAGTCTGGAAATCTGTGCGCCGGTTTTGATCATACCTGCGTTTACAAAATAGGGGATTTTTCTGCCGGATTTTGCGGTAAAGTCGCCGAATTTAAGAACGCCGGCACTCTGAAGAAATTCGATAAATTCTCTTTTATATGCTTCCATTTTTCTTTCTCCTTTTTATGTAAATAATCAGCCTACAAATTCTGCTACGCAGCGTTCATAAGCCGCAACAGGGTCTTCTGCAGCGGTGATGGGACGGCCTACTACGATATAGTCGGAACCGATCTCTTTTGCGTCGGCAGGGGTCATAACGCGTTTCTGGTCGCCTTTATCTCCATCGGCAAAACGAACGCCTGGAGTTACGGTAAGGAATTCCGCACCGCAGGAATCGTGAACTTTTTTGGATTCCAGCGGAGAGCATACAACGCCGTCAAGACCTGCTTTTTTTGCGTTGAGAGCATAGTGCATTACAACTTCGGGAAGGGGTTCTTTGATAAGAAGGTCGGTTTCCATTGCTTCCTGGTCGGTGGAAGTAAGCTGGGTTACTGCAATAAGAAGAGGACGGGTGCCGTCGGGTCTGGTAAGACCTTCGATTGCGGCTTCCATCATTTTGCAGGTACCTGCGGCGTGAAGGTTGCACATATCAACGTCGAGGTTGGAAAGAACTGCCATTGCTTTTTTTACGGTGTTGGGGATATCGTGAAGTTTGAGGTCGAGGA
>SVNB01000087.1 GCA_015067125.1 Oscillospiraceae bacterium | reverse complement strand
GTTTTCATCATATACGAACACCTGTAAAGAACCGCCGCCCAGATCACAGCCGATGCCGGATTTTTCTTTTGTTACGCTTTTTATGGCAAGGTAATCAAATTTTGCTTCTTCATCTCCGGATATCATCTTTATTTTTATTCCGGTGCGGAATTCCACCTGTTCCAGAACGTCTTCGGCGTTATCAACATAGCGCAGAGAAGCGGTGGAAAAACACTCGACCCTGTCACAGCGGTAATGGCGGCAGGCCTGCTGGTGTTCCTCTATGGCCTGGATTATATGCTCAATGCCTTCCTGCGAAAGGGAAGTGCCGACCGTGTTTTCCACAATTTTTGAATATATCGCAAAATCATAGATGCTGCGGTACTCCTTATCTTCTGTTTCAAAAATATTAAGCCGCAGAGTGTTGGTTCCGAAATCAATAATGCCAATCCTCATAAAAATATCCTCCGGAAAACGATTTATATAATTATTTTATCACAAATGTTTTGTTTACTCAAATAAAATATATTATTTGCGGCGATTTTGTGCTATAATTATTGTGTATCCCATAAAAAGGAGGCAATAATATGTATGATATAATTATTATCGGCGCCGGCACTGCCGGTTTAACCGCCGCAATATATGGACAAAGAGCGGGACTTTCCTGCAAAGTTTTTGAAAAATACGCCCCGGGCGGCCAGATAGTAAATTCTCCTTCCATAGAAAACTATCCGGGAATGTACGGCGTTTCCGGCTATGATTATTCCATGGCCCTTTTGGAGCAGGCACAGAAGCTTGGAGCGGAAGTGGAATTTGCCGAAGTGACCGGAGTTGATTTTTCCGGAAAAACCAAAAAAGTAATAACCTCTGCCGAAGATTTTGAAGCCAAAGCCGTTATAATCGCAAACGGCGCCGCCAGAAGAAAAATCGGCTGCAAAGGAGAAGAAGAATTTGAAGGCAGGGGAGTTTCTTACTGCGCCACCTGCGACGGAGCGTTTTTCCGCGGAAAAACCGTTGCCGTAGTCGGCGGCGGAGAAAGCGCTTTTGAAGAAGCGGAATACCTTGCGGAAATCTGTGATAAAGTTTATCTTATCCACAGAAGGGACGTTTTTACCGCCGCAAAAACTGCGGTGGATTCTTTGCTTAAAAAGAAAAACGTGACCCTGCTTACAAATTCCGTAATAGAAGAAATAAAAGGCGAAAACGCCGTTTCTTCCGCGGTGATTAAAAACCGCGCGAACCGAAGCAAGGTGGAAGTTCCCCTTTCCGCGGTGTTTGTTGCCATTGGCCTTGTGCCGGAAAACGGACTTTATAAAGACGTTCTTACACTTGATGAATACGGATATTTTGATGCGGCGGAGGACTGCAAAACAAATATCGAAGGCGTTTTTGCTGCCGGAGATACCAGAAAAAAACAGCTTCGTCAGCTTGTAACAGCGGCTTCGGACGGAGCTGCGGCGGCTACGGCAGCGGCAAATTATATAAGAAAGAATTTCTGATGAACGAGGTGCGATAATGCGCGATTATAAAACCGAAACAGAAAAAAGAGTTGCGTTTATAAAAGAAAAAATGGCAGAAGCCCACGCAAAAGGCCTTATTTTTGGCAACAGCGGCGGCAAGGACAGTGCCCTTGTGGGCATTCTTTGCAAAATGGCCTGCGATGACGTTCTTGCGGTGGCAATGCCCTGCCATTCAAAACGCAACTATGGCGAAGATATGGACGATGCCGTTGCTCTTGCAAAAGCTTTTGATATTGATATGATAACCGTTGACCTTACCGAAACCAGAACAGAAATTGTTTCTGCCATCGGCAAAGAACTTGCTCCGGCGGCACTTGCGAACATCGCGCCAAGGTTAAGAATGACAACCCTTTATGCCCTTGGCCAGACCCGCAACGCCCTTGTGGTGGGTACCGGCAACAAAAGCGAACGCTATATGGGCTATTTTACAAAATGGGGCGACGGAGCCTTTGACCTTAACCCCATAGCGGACCTTACCGCGACGGAAATTTTTGAATTTCTGCGCTATTTAAAAGCACCGGTTAATATAATAGAAAAAGCGCCCTCTGCCGGACTTTATGAAGGCCAGACCGATGAACAGGAAATGGGCGTTACCTATAAAGCCATTGATGAATATATCACCACAGGCAGAACGGATGAAAAATCCAAAGAGATAATAGACAGATACCACAGAGTATCCGAACACAAACGCCGCCTTCCAGCGGTTTATGAAGAATAACGGAGGAACCCAGAACTTATGGATATAAAGCAGGAATTTATTGATGTTTTTAAAGAAAACGTAAAGCGCCCCGGTGCCGAAAAACTTTTGGAATGGCTTTGCACAAGCGATTTTTTCACCGCTCCGGCTTCCACAAAATATCACTGCGCGTTCGAAGGCGGCCTTGCCCTGCACAGCCTTAACGTATATAAAACTCTTAAAAAGCGCTGTGATGAATACGGCATTACCGATGGAGAAAGCGTTGCCATCTGCGGACTTCTGCACGACGTGTGCAAGGCAAATTTTTATACCATAAGCTTCCGCAACGTAAAAAACGAACGCGGCCAGTGGGAAAAAGTGCCGTATTTTGCAGTTGATGATCAGTTCCCCTTCGGCCACGGAGAAAAATCCGTTTTTGTTATCGAGCGCTTTATGCGCCTTAAAGAAAACGAAGCCATTGCCATCCGCTGGCACATGGGCGGTTTTGATGATACCGCAAAGGCGGGCGGCTTCAGCATCAGCCACGCTTATGAAAAATATCCCCTTGCGGTGCTTCTTCATATGGCGGATCTGGAATCCACATACCTTGTTGAACAGGGAGAAAACGCAAAACACTGATACATAGGAAGTGAAAAAATGAACCAGGCATTAACTCCGGAAGAATTTTGGGAAGCGTTCTGCGACCACAATATGGATCTTAATAAAGAAGAACTTTATTATGACGTATGGCAGTTTCTTGACGGCGCAAAAGGCTGCGACCGTCTTGCTTCGCTTTGCCTTGCCGGAATAAAAACGGCAACTTCCAGCGTTTATGAAACCTTCGAGCTGGACGAAATGAAGATTCCGGAAGAGGGAGATTATTCCATAATACTCGATAGCGACGAAGTTCCGCTTTTTATTATTAAAGATACCAAGGTGGAAATAAAAAAATTCTGCGAAATAGAAGAGGAATTTGCCGCAAAAGAGGGCGAGGGCGACCAGACCGTTGAAGGCTGGCAAAAGGTTCACCGCAGGGAATTTGAGAAAAAATGCGAGGAATACGGCATTGATTTTAATGAAGATACCCGCATTCTCTGCGAAGAGTTCGAGGTTGTTTTCCAGTAAGCTTTGCGGTATTATGCGGATATTCCGGTTTGGAATATCCGCTTGAAAAATTTTGGCGAACCCTTATAATAAAGCTGAAAACGGCAGAAAGGGTAGCTTTTTTGTGACAGTGAAAAAGAAAATTATTATCTGTTTAGCGGCTGTTCTGGCGATTGCGGCGATGATTTTTGCGTATTGGTACAACAACGAATTCGCGAATATAAGCTACGTTCAGTTCGAAGGAAAATGCTATCGGGTTATGGGCGCAAGCTGGCTTGAAGAACATGTTCACGAATACGTCGGCGAAATTAAAAGGATAACTCCCCGAACCTTTTGGAACAAAGACGGCGACAGCAACTGTTCCTTCGTCGGCGCAAGAATAGCAGTGGTTTCCGATGGGGATTATGCCGTTGAACAAAGGATTTATCATGCGGATACCGGCGAATACGAATCCTGGTTTATGTGGATGAATCCGGGAGAATGAGTCGTGCTCAAAAATAAAATCCGGTGCTCAAAACGAGCACTGGATTTTTTTGTTATAGCGGTGTATAATCATAAAAAAAGACCCGGCGGTGATTTGATTGAACGTAAAGAACAACAGCAGAAGAAAAAGCTCCGTTGAAAAAATAGAAAAAGCGTATATGCAGCTTTTGCAGACTTGCGAAAGAAAAGATGTAACCGTTTCACTCGTCAGCGAAAAAGCCGGTGTTAACAGAAGCACTTTCTATTCAAATTATATCGATATTGACGATCTTGAAGCAAAAATCAAAGGACGGCTTCTTTACGAATTCCGCGAAATTTATAAGGACGAAGTAAAAAAACGCAAGGGAAGCAACGATTTTTTAAAGCTTTTTTATCATATAAAGGATAACCAGATGCTTTACAGGGCATATTTTAAGCTTGGAGCGGGTTTTACCGCAACCGAGATGCAGTATGATTCGGAGCAGGCGGAAAAATATTTTAACAACGAATACATCGATTATCACATCGAGTTTTTTTATAACGGGCTTAACGCCGTAATAAAAAAGTGGCTGGAAAACGACTGCAAAGAATCTCCGGAGGAGATAGAAGCCATAATAAAAACAGAATATGCAGGCAGAAGAACATAAAAAAGCACCCGTACTCAAATTTCGAGCACGGGCGCTTTTTTTCAAAAATCGGGAAAAATCAGATTTTGTGTTCTTTTTTAAGCCATGCAATTTCGTCCTTAACGGTTTCTGCGCAGGGGCGGGTGGTGTAGCCAAGCTCTTCTTTTGCCTTGCTGTAATCAAAAGTGTTGTTTCTTGCAAGGTTATAAACAGAAAAAGTTGTCATAAGAGCTTTTTTGCCGGTTTTCTTTGCGTGCCATTCAGCAAGTTTGCCAAAGGTGTACGCAAGCTTGATTGGCAGGAAGAATTTTATGGGTTTGCAGCCGCTTTCCTCAACGATAAGCTTGCAGAATTCTTTAAAAGTGATTTCCGCGTTTGCAAGAATATAGCATTCACCGTCATGGCCTTTTTCTGCCGCAAGAATGGTTCCGTTTGCAAGGTCGCGAACGTCCGAAAGGTTAAAGGAACCGTCAATACCGGCGGGCATTTCGCCCTTGATAATTTTGATAAGGGTTCCGGTGGTTTCGCTGATGGAAAAATCTTCCGGACCAAGAATGCCGCTGGGGTGAACCACGCAGGCTTTAAGGCCGCGTTCTTTTACAGCGTCAAGCACGTTCTGGGTGGCCTGTGCTTTGGTCTGGCTGTAGCAGTCGATGAGTTTTTCGGGTTCAAATTTATTTACTTCTTTGATGGGGGTGCCTTTGGGCGCTTCCGGAATTGCGCCGGTGGAGCTGCAATATACCATTTTTCTGCATTCCGGGTGAGCAAGAACGGTATCTATTACGTTGCTGGTGCCGCCGACGTTTACATCAACAACTTTCTGGTTAAATTCGGGGGTGACGGTAACAATGCTTGCGATATGAAGGCAAACGGTTTCTGTGCCTTCGGGAACGGTGAAGAATTTTTCAACGTCTTCCTTGTTGCAAAGGTCGCCGTAAACGATTTCAACTTCTTCGGGAAGATATTTTGCCGCAGGATCGTTGGGAAGAACAAAACCCCTTACTTTTTTGCCTTCCGCAACAAGCTGGCGGCAGGTGGTGCTTCCCAAAAATCCGGCCGCACCGGTTACAAGATAGATAGTATTTTCCATAAAATTTGCCTCCTCTTTTCTGTGTATGGACAAAAATTCCGCATAAAATGCAGAAATATTTACAATGTTAAGAATATCACAAGCGGCATATAAAAGGAACAACAAAACACAACAAAGTGTTGGAATAATAAATTATTATACTGCCGCAAAAGGAAAAGGGCATGGTATAACCCGTTGACATAAACGCCATAATATTGTATAATGAGGGATACGATAAACGAACAAATGTTCACAAAGCAAAGGGGGCGCGGCACTATGGATTTTAAGCTTGTATCACCTTTTAAAGCCACAGGCGATCAGCCACAGGCCATAGAAAAGCTTGTGGAAGGCATAAAAAGAGGCGACAGGGAACAGACCCTTCTGGGCATAACCGGTTCCGGAAAAACCTTTACCATGGCTTCGGTAATAGAAAAAATAAACCGCCCGACAATTGTGCTTTCTCATAACAAAATTCTTGCCGCCCAGCTTTGCAGCGAATTCAAGGAGTTTTTTCCGGAAAACAGCGTTGAATATTTTGTATCCTATTACGATTATTATCAGCCGGAGGCATATATTGCTTCTACCGATACCTATATTGAAAAAACCAGCGACATCAACGACGAGATAGAAAAACTGCGCCATTCGGCAACTGCAGCCCTTTCTGAACGCAGGGACGTTATAATCGTTGCTTCTGTTTCGTGCATTTATACCCTCGGTGACCCGATAGATTACCGTACCATGGTGCTTTCGCTTCGGCCGGGAATGCAGAAAGACCGTGACGAAGTTATAAACCAGCTTGTAAATATGCAGTACGAGCGCAACGATATGAACCTTGTGCGCAACAAGTTTCGGGTGCGGGGCGACGTTATAGAAATATGCCCTGCCTATTCCGACGACAAAGTTATCCGCGTGGAATTTTTCGGCGACGAAGTTGACCGCATAACCGAAATTCAGGCGGTGACCGGCGAAGTCAAAGGTACTTTAAGCCACGCTTCCATTTATCCCGCTTCTCACTATATCGTTCCAAAGGATAAAATGCTTAAAGCAGTGGACGAAATCCGCGAGGAATGCGAAGAAAGGGTAAAGTTCTTTAAAGAAAAAGGAAAGCTTATCGAAGCCCAGCGCATAGAAGAACGCACAAATTACGATATGGAAATGCTTACGGAAGTGGGCTTTTGCAAGGGAATAGAAAACTATTCGCGCGTTCTTTCCGGCAGAGCGCCGGGTTCGTGCCCTACAACGCTTCTGGATTATTTTCCGGAAGATTTTGTGCTTTTCATCGATGAAAGCCACGTTACTCTTCCGCAGGTGCGCGCCATGTCCGGCGGCGACCGTTCCAGAAAAGAAAACCTTATAGAATACGGCTTCCGTCTGCCGTCGGCTCTGGATAACCGTCCGCTGACCTTTGATGAGTTTGACGGAAAGCTTAACCAGATAGTTTACGTAAGCGCAACGCCGGGCCAGTATGAAAAAGACCGCAGTACCCAAAAGGTGGAGCAGGTCATTCGTCCTACTGGGCTTCTCGATCCGGAAATAAGCGTCCGGCCGGTGGAAGGGCAGATAGAGGACCTGCTTTCCGAAATCAATATGCGTGTGGAAAAAGGCGAACGCACTCTTATAACCACCCTTACCAAAAAAATGGCGGAAAACCTTACGGATTATCTTATCCAGATGGGCGTTAAAGTGCGTTATATGCACCACGATATAGATACCATCGAGCGTATGGAAATTATCCGTGACCTGCGCCTTGGTGAATTTGACGTTCTTTGCGGAATCAACCTTCTGCGCGAAGGCCTTGATATTCCGGAAGTG
>SVNB01000086.1 GCA_015067125.1 Oscillospiraceae bacterium | reverse complement strand
TTCCCGCAACCATTCTTGCGGGCGGCCCTTGCCTTCTTGAAAACATTCCTGATATCAGCGATGTTTACACCCTTTATGATATGCTTTCTTTAATGGGAGCAACCGTGCGCGTTGTAAGCCGCACTTCTGTTTTTATTGATACCAGCAACATCACTTCTCACAAAGTTCCCGAAGACCTTGCAAGACAGCTTCGTGCTTCTTATTATTTCCTTGGCGCTCTTTTGGGAAGATGCAACGAAGCAAACGTTCCGCTTCCGGGCGGCTGCGATTTTGGCGTGCGCCCCATAGACCAGCATATCAAAGGATTTGAAGCTTTGGGCGCAGACGTAAACATCGGCCACGGCAGCGTTTCCATCAGCAGCGACGGCCTTCTTGGAAGCCACATCTATTTTGACGTTGTTTCTGTCGGCGCAACCATAAACGTAATGCTTGCGGCCGTAAAAGCCAAAGGACTTACCATTCTTGAAAACGTTGCAAAAGAACCCCACATCGTTGACCTTGCAAACTTCCTCAACTCTCTCGGTGCGGATATCCGCGGCGCGGGCACCGACGTTATCAAAATCCACGGTGTGGAAAAACTTCACGGCGCAAACTATTCCATCATTCCCGACCAGATAGAAGCCGGAACATATATGGTGGCCGCCGCCGCGACCAAAGGCAACGTACTTATCAGAGGTGTTATTCCCAAACACCTTGAAGCCATTACCGAAAAACTTGTTAAAACCGGCGCTTCCGTCATCGAATATGACGATGCCGTTCGTGTTTCCGGCGAGGTTGACCATTTTGAGCACGTCAACGTAAAGACCATGCCCTACCCCGGCTTCCCCACCGATATGCAGCCCCAGATGACCACTTTGCTTGCTCTTGCCCGCGGCACCAGCATTGTTACCGAAGGCGTTTGGGATAACCGTTTTAAATATATAAGCGAACTTTGCCGCATGGGTGCTTCTATTTCCGTTGACGGAAAAGTTGCCGTTGTTCAGGGTGTGGAAGGTCTTTCCGGCGCGTGCGTGCGTGCGGCCGACCTTCGGGCAGGAGCCGCCATGGTAATTGCGGGCCTTGCCGCCACCGGCACAACAGAAATAGAAGAAATCCACCACATCGAACGCGGATATACCAACCTTGTGGATAAACTTCGCGGACTTGGCGCGGAAATCGACCGCGTTACCGTTCCGGAAGGTTCTTCCGTATATTCCGTAGTTTAAAAAAAGCTTTTTGCGGAGCGGTTTCCGCTCCGCTTATTCTATTTATTCCGGAGGTATATTTTGGCAAAGTTTTTTACCATCGCCAGCGGAAGTTCCGGCAATTCGAGCTTCGTGGGTGCTTCCGGTGAAGGTATTCTTATCGACTGCGGCATAAGCTGCCGCGGAATAACCACCGCTCTTAAAAACCGCGGCATAGATCCCGATTCTCTTGCGGGGATTCTTATTACTCACGAACATATTGACCATGTGCGGGGACTTGCGGTGTTTTTAAGCCACCACAAAGTTCCGCTTTACGCTTCCGCATCCGTGCTCAAATATCTTTCATCAAACGGTCTTGTTCCGTTTAACGCCGTGCTCAAAGAAATTGATGAGCACGGAGAAGTTATCGGCGGTATGCTTGTAAAACCGTTCAGAACTTCTCACGACAGCGTCGGAAGCCTTGGATACAGCATTACAACGCCCGATGAGCACCGCATAAGCATCTGTACAGATACGGGATATATAACGGATTCCGCCCGCGAGCATCTGCTTAACAGCGAAGCCGTGCTTATAGAAGCAAACTATGATAACGGTATGCTCGATTTCGGACCGTACCCTTATCACCTTAAAAGAAGGATAAAAGGGCCGCAGGGGCATCTTTCCAATGCGGAATGTGCCGCATTTCTTCCGGAACTTGTTAAAAGCGGCGCCATACATATCGTGCTCGGGCATTTAAGCAAAGAAAACAACACCCCGGAAGTGGCTTTGCAGACCTGCATTTCCGAACTTTCTCTTGCCGGAATGAAGCAGAACCGGGATTATATTATCTTTGCCGCACCAAGAAGCGAACCTTCTGAAAATATTTTGCTTTAAGGAGAAAAAATGCGCACAATAAACATCATCTGCGTTGGAAACTTAAAAGAAAAATATCTGCGGGAAGCCGCCGCGGAATACGAAAAGCGCCTTTCTGCCTATTGCAAATTAAAAATAACCGAGCTCAGCGAATACAAACTGCCGGATAAGCCTTCCGCGGCCGAAATTGCAAAGTGCATAGAAGCCGAAGGCACCGCCATTGCCGCAAAAATTCCGCAGAACGCGGTTATTGCAGCAATGTGCATAGAGGGAGAAATGCTTTCTTCCGAAGGATTCTCCATAAAGCTCGAAAATTTAATGTCCGATGAAAGCGCCAGCGAACTTTGCTTTGTAATCGGCGGTTCTTATGGTCTTTCTGACGAAATAAAAAAGAAAGCGAAGCTTAAACTTTCGCTTTCAAGAATGACTTTTACACACCAGATTTCCCGCGTGCTCATTCTGGAACAGATTTATCGCGCATTCCAGATATCCACCGGAGGAAAATATCATAAATGATTACCGGAAAGGGAAAAAATGGCCAAGAAAAAAATCGAAAAACAACAGCCTAAAACAGAACAAAAAGCCAATTTTGAAAACGCCGGCGTAGTTGTGGATCAGCCCATAGTAGACGTTCTTGAAAAGAACTATATGCCCTATGCCATGAGCGTTATCGTCAGCCGTGCTATTCCGGAAATTGACGGATTTAAACCCAGCCACAGAAAACTGCTTTATACCATGTATAAAATGGGTCTTCTTACCGGGGCAAAAACAAAATCCGCAAATATAGTGGGCCAGACCATGAAGCTTAACCCGCACGGCGACCAGGCGATTTACGATACAATGGTCCGTATGTCCAGAGGTAACGGCGCGCTGCTTCACCCGTGGATAGACAGCAAAGGTAACTTTGGCAAGGCGTATTCCAGAAATATGGTCTGCGCGGCTTCGCGTTATACAGAAGCAAAGCTTGATAAAATATCCGCAGAACTTTTCCGGGATATTGATAAAGATACCGTTGATTTTGTGGACAACTATGACAATACTATGAAGGAGCCTTCTCTCTTCCCTGTTACGTTCCCGTCCATACTGGTCAACTATAACGTGGGCATTGCCGTTGGCATGGCATCTCAGATATGCCCGTTCCGCCTTTCGGAAATCTGCGACACAACCATAAAGCTTATCAAAAATCCGGAACACGATATTCTTTCCACATTGCCTGCACCGGATTTTTCCGGCGGCGGACTTATTATTTACGATAAGGACGAACTTACCAAAATTTACGAAACCGGCCGCGGAAGCATTCGCGTTCGGGCAAAATATCAATATGACGAAAAAAACAAATGTATAGAGGTTACGGAAATTCCCGCCACCACCTGTGTGGAAGCGATTATTGATAAAATTCTTGAACTTGTAAAAGCAAGAAAAATCACAGAAATTTCCGATATCCGTGACGAAACTGACCTTTCCGGTCTTAAAATCACCATAGACCTTAAACGCGGAATCGACCCCGATGCTCTTATGCAGAAGCTTTATAAAAGCACTCCTATGGAAGACAGTTTTTCTGCAAACTTCAACGTGCTTATCGGCGGTTCGCCTATGGTTCTGGGCGTTCGCCAGATAATCAACGAATGGGTAGCCTTCCGTCACGAATGCGTTCGCAGAAGAATTTATTTTGACCTTAAAGGCAAAAAGGATAAGCTGCATCTTCTTAAAGGCCTGCAAAAAATCCTTTTGGATATTGATAAAGCCATAAAAATCATCCGCGAAACCGAAAGCGAAACCGAAGTTGTTCCCAACCTTATGATCGGCTTTGGCATTGACCAGATCCAGGCGGAATACGTTGCGGAAATAAAGCTTCGTCACCTTAACCGGGAATATATTCTTAAACGCACCGCGGATATAAGCGACCTTAAAAAAGATATCGCCGAAATGGAAATCATTCTTAACGATCCGAAAAAAATCAATTCCCTTATAATTGATGAACTTAAAGACGTTATGAAAAAATACGATCAGCCCAGAAGAAGCGAAATTATATACGTAAGCGAAACAAAGGAAGAGGCCGTGGAAGAAGAAATTCCGGATTACCCGGTAACACTTTTCTTTACCAAAGAAGGCTACTTTAAAAAAATCACGCCCCAGTCGCTGCGTATGTCCGGCGAGCACAAGCTTAAAGAGGGCGACGAAATTATCTTTACCAAAGAAAGCCACAATGCCGTCGAGCTTTTGTTCTTTAGCAACAAATGCCAGGTATATAAAGCCAGAGCCTGCGACTTTGACGATACAAAAACCAGCGTAATGGGCGATTATATCCCATCCAAGCTTGGTTTTGATGAAGGCGAAAGCGCAATTTTTATGGCAGTGGTTGAAAAATATACCGGTTTTATGGTATTCTTTTATGAGAACGGTAAAGCCGCAAAAGTTCCCCTTTCTTCTTACGAAACAAAAACCAGGCGCAAAAAGCTTATCGGCGCATATTCCGATAAATCCCCTCTTGTTGCCTGTTATAACATCGAAGAAGACAAAGAATTTTTGCTTTCTTCTTCCGGAGGAAGACTTTTACTTGTTCATTCCGGCGCTGTTCCTTCCAAAGCAACAAGAGATACCCAGGGCGTTGCGGTTATGACCCTTAAAAAGAACGCCGTTGTTGCGGGTGCAAAACCCTTTGCAGAAAGAATGCTTGAAAACGCCCACCGCTTCAGAACAAGAAATCTTCCGGCGGCAGGCGCCATTCCCAAAGAGGGCGACCTTTTTGAACAAATCAGTTTATAATATTTTTATATACCGAAAGGAGATTTGATTATGTACGCATTCTGCAGAAAATGGTTCGACAGAGCAAGAGATATCGCCGAGGACTTTGAATACAAAGATTATTTCTGGTGTTATCTTCTGGTTCTTCTCCTTGGAATTCTTTTCGGAGTTTCCGCAAACAAAGCTCTTAAATACCTCTCTCCCATCATTGCGATTTTTGCCGCATTTGCCGCATTCGAGGTACTTTATCCCCGCCGCGATAAAATCGAAAAAATGCTTGACGGAACTTATGAGGACAGATTTGTTGAGTTCGAGGATACCGAAGATATCCCTGATTTTATCTGATTTTTGATTTTGTAAAAAAATAAGGGCGTCTTTTTTTCCATAAAAAAGGCGTCCTTAATAAAAAGCCGTGCGTTTTCGATTTCTTTATATATAAAGGCAAACGCTTTTCTTTTACGAAAACGAGCGGACTGATTATATTATTACCCGCTTTGCAATTATAATACCCCTTAAAAACAGCCAAATTTTTGCATAAATAGTAAAAAAACTCTTGCAAAAGTAATATAGCTGTGGTATTATATTATAGCTATCGTGTTATTTTTGGAGGTTTATCATGACTGTTTTTGAAATTATCGGAAGTATTCTTCTTATCATAACCTGCGTTCTTGTTACCATTACTGTTCTTTTCCAGAGCAGCAGCAAACAGGACGGTCTTGCAGCACTTGGCGGCAAAAGCTCTTCCGCCGCAGCAGCAGAAGCAAAAAGCAACAACGCAAAACTTGTTCGCTTTACCAAAATTCTTGCTGTTGTTTTCTTTGTTGTAACCCTTGCAGTTTATGCACTTACCATTTATCTTTAATTGATTTTTCTGAAAATTTCACGAAAAAGTCCCGGACAGAATTTGTCCGGGACTTTTTTATTACGATACCCAAAAATCCACCGCATCTTCACAATCTTCAATGGAATATTTTCCTGCGGTCATCCATGCAGCTTCAAAACATATCTCTTTTCTGCTTCTATCCAAAAGCTTAAAGTAAAAACCTTTTCCGTCCTCAGAATATCTCATACTATATAATTGAAAACCCGTTTCATCATAGAAAGGCGGTTCAATAAGTTCATTTTCTGCTCCTGTTTTCTTTGAATATTTATAACACTGTTCAAGTTCGTCCCATTCGTTGGGATTATTCATTCCTATTCCGACTGCACAGTTTCCTATTATTCCATATCGTGAATGCTGAGGTTCATCTCCGTCAATTTCTTCCAAAACAGAAGAAAAAGAATATTTATATGTTTTTCCGATTTTATAATCAGCTGTTTTGATTACAACAGCATAACACGTATCTGCGAAAACTTCTTTTAATACTTCACCGTTTTCTCCGTAAATATTAACAGAATATGCGTTTTCTTTTACCGAAAACGGCATTTCTCTTCCCTCATCCGTAATACTGAAATACCCAACCGGGGTTTCAAGTCTTTTTATATTTTCGTAAATAAATTCTTCCATTTTTATCACCAACTGAAATCCGATTCAAAGAAAGATTAAATTCAATCATAACCGCCAGCTTTCTGGTGGTTATGATTTTTTACATAAAAACAGTTTTTAAATTTTCTTCTGTTCTTTCATAAAAGACTTCGCTTATATTATCATCTGTAAAAACAGTAAGCATATCTTCAAAGCCTTCAATAAGTTTATCCGATTTAACAAGCCCGGAAAGCGGATACCAGAATATCTCTCCTTCTTTGGAAGATTTAAGCTCTCCAAAAAATTCATCCGCATAATAAAGAAAAACTATATAGCGTTTTCCGTCTTTTAACTTATGAAACTCTTTTATTCCGCAAAGCCTTGGGTTTTCTATCGTAAGGCCGGTTTCTTCCAAAACTTCGCGGATAACAGAAGGCGTTACGTATTCGCCTTTTTCAACGTGTCCGCCGGGAAAATTCCAACCGCTCCAATCGGCATTTCCAACTTTATTCTGAACAAGCACGTTTCCTTTTCCGTCAGAAATCATGCACATATTTGTAAGTTCAACTTCTTCAATTCTTGACATATTTTTCTCCTTTTTATAGGCAAAACAGCCGCCGAAAATTTTTCGGCGGCTGTTTTTTTATCAAGGTCTTCTTGCAAATTTCATGGTGGGTTTTGCGGGTTTATTTGCTGCCGGTTTTGCTCCGGAATGTTTTTCAAGCGGTTTTCTGCCGGAATTCTTTTTCGGTGTCTGCTCGCCGGAAATGCCTTTTCTGGAAAGGTTGTGAAGGCCCGTAAGCTCGTCTTTGGTAAGTTCACGCCATTTTCCCTGCTGAAGCATTCCAAGCCTTACAACGCCGATAGAGGTTCTTTTAAGGCGGATAACGGTAAGGCCCACCGCTTCGCACATTTTTCTTATTTCGCGGTTTTTGCCTTCGGCAATGGTAAACTGCAAAACGGTGCGTTCTTCGTTTTCTTCAAGAACGGTTACTGCCACCGGGCGCACAAAACCGGA
>SVNB01000085.1 GCA_015067125.1 Oscillospiraceae bacterium | reverse complement strand
AAGATTCTTCTCCAAACGGCGGCGAAGCCAAAGCTCTTGTGGCAGAACTTAAAAAATTTATCTGCGAAAATTATTATACCTGCACCGATGAAATCCTGTCCGGCCTTGGAAAAATGTATATCGGCGACAGCCGTTTTACCGAAAACATAGATAAAGCCGGCGGAACCGGCACCGCCGCTTTTGCCGCAAAAGCCATAGAGGAATACTGCAAAAAATAAAAAAGGGCACCCTTTTGGGTGCCCTTAATTTTTTTGCTATCAGAGTTTTTTTACAAGGATGTGGTTCATCCAGCCGCCGATAACTTTGTCCTCATAGCTTCTGCGAAGCTTGAAGCCAAGGGAATCATAAAGTTTTCTTGCTCTGGGGTTCCAATCGTTTACCACAAGAGCGCACTCGCCAAATCCAAGACCGGACATAACGCCAACGTAAAAAGCGATAAGCATCTGGCCGATGCCTCTGCCGCGTTTGGTATCTTTTACACCAAGAAGGGTAAGGCACGGAAGGCCGTCCACCATTTCGTCAGAAGCTTTCATGCTCATATAGCCGACCGCTTCGCCGTTGCGGTCCACCGCAACATATGCCTGACCGGCTTTAAGTGCTTCGGAAAGAACTTTATCAAGAAGGTCGGTATTTTTAAAATAATGATTATAAAGCGGGCTGTTATCAAAAATGCGTTTGTAATCTTCTTTTTTTGCGGGATCTGCTTTTACGATCTCGATCATGTTTGCCATATACTGTGCTTCGCGATGATAGCTCATGTTTTTTCCTCCGTTCGTTAGCTTCCTGTATTCGGTTTTATACGTTGCTGTTGTGTTTTCTGGATTTTCTCATCAAAAGATAGAGATTGTGGCTGGGGTCAAGGCTTTCGGGCATCTGCATAAATTTGTGGAAGCCCATATCCTCATAAAGTCTTCTTGCAAGGGGATTAAAATCGTTTACGGCAATAAATCCTCTGTCATAACCTTTGGATTCATAGCTTTCGATAAAATATTTAAGCAGCATCTGGCCCACACCGTGAGAGCGATAATCCCTGCGAACGCCAAGCAGTGCAAGATACGGCATATTTGCATATACGCTTTCTATCTGCATCCACATAAAACCAACGGCTTCTCCGTTGCGGTCTTCTGCTATCCATACTTCGTCGTTGGCAAGGGCGCTGCCCATCCAGTCATAGACGTTTTCGCCGTAATGCTGATAAAGCTTGGAATCATCAAAAATGCGCTTATAATCTTCGATTTTTGATTTTTCCGCTTTTACGATATGTACTTCATGTACTGCCACGCGTACACCCCCGAAAAGACATATTTACACATCTATAAGATACCACTTTTTTGCCGCCAAGTCAACGAAAAACATACCTGTTATTAAATATATTTTACATTATAAATAATATTTGTTTTTTGCCGGAACACTATGCCGCACAGGCCATGGCAAAACCGCAAAAATCGCCATTGTCTAAAAAAGACCGGGGGATTACTTTATAAATTACCGGTGTATTAAATACTTCCCCTCTGGGAAGGCTACCCTCCGGGTTACCTGTTATCCCTCATCCGTCACGCCTTCGGCGTGCCACCTTCCCCCCTGGGAAGGCTGCCCTCCGGGTTACCTGTTATCCCTCATCCGTCACGCCTTCGGCGTGCCACCTTCCCCTCTGGGAAGGCTGCCCTCCGGGTTACCTGTTTGCGGCGGGAGCAAAGCCCCCGCCCTGCAGTAAATTGGTTGCCTTGCGGAACGGTCAATACCGTTACCTACGGTAACATAAACAAAATGGCACAGCCAAGGCCGGACCGCTTTATTCGCCGCGTGTGGTATTTGTTAAACTGATTTAAAATATTACACAATTCGTATTATTTCTTTATTTTTATACAAATTGTATCAAAGTTCTGTAAAATCCGAATAATCAATTTTTATTGAATCCAAAGTTTGTTTTCCGGCCGCCGCATAGCCGCGTTCAATTTGTTAAAATTGCGTTTTTTGGCTTATTTACGGCCTTTTTGTCGGTTTTGTACCGCTGTGCTTCTTTATTTTATATATTTTAAATTATAATACTCTATAATATCTGTACGCATTTTGCCGCATACCAAAAGCAATATTTTCACATAATAATTGAAATATTCATAAATTTATAATAGAATAATACCGGAACATATTTTTAAAGGAGGAACGTTATGAAAAGAGCGATAGTCCTTGCCGGCGGCGGCGCAAAAGGTTCTTATCAATTTGGATTCTGGAAAGCGATTCGCGAGCTTGGCATTGATTTTCAGATAGTTACCGGTTCTTCCGTCGGCGCACTTAACGGCGCGCTTATGGCAAGCGGACTTTATGATTCCGGCCTTGAAATGTGGAACAATATAACTACCTCCGATATCGTTACGGAAACTCCTTCGCAAATTTCTCAGATGATGGATACGGAAGGAATCGTCGCTTCGCTTAAAGGCATCTTCGGCGATCTTACGGAAAGCGCCGTGAACATAAAAATGGATCCTTTTCCCCTCGGCGAACTTATCCGCAAATATCTTGATGAAAAAACACTGCGCGAAAGCGGCGTTGATTTTGGCCTTATGGTTTCGGAATATCCCAATATGAAGATGCACCCCGTAAAACTTTCGGAAATCCCCTACGGAATGCTTGGCGATTATCTTCTGGCTTCCTCCACGGTATATCCTTCTATGGAACCGAAGGAAATTGCCGGCAAAAAATATGTGGACGGCGGATACAGCGATAATTTTCCCGTAAACCTTGCTTTGGATATGGGTGCGGAAGATATTATCGGGGTGAACCTTAAAGCAAGCGGAATCGAGGCAAAATACGAAACAGATTATCCCGTAAGGGTTATCCGCTGCCATTTTGACCTTGGCCCAACCATGGAATTTGTTCCGGAAATTGCAAAGCGCAACCTTGCTTTGGGTTATAACGATACCATGCGCTCTTTTGGAAAGCTTGACGGCTGCGCCTATGCTTTTGAAAAAGACGAAGGCAAAAAAATGCAGTCGGAATTTGAAAAATACTGCGTGGAAATGCTTGTTAAATGCGGAGCGGTTCCCATAAGCGAAAAATCGGAATACTTCCGTTCGCTTGCCGTAAAAGGCTTTTGCGAAAAACGCGGCCATCGCCTTGGCCTTATGCACCGTGACCTTGCGGTGCTTTGCGCGGAAACCGCCGCAGAAATTTACTGCGTGGATCCTGTTTTTGTATATACAAAAGAAAGCCTTGGCGAAAAAATTCTTTCTGCGTATAAACCCTTTGCAGAAAACAAAGAAAACCCCGCCGCGGCAGTTTTTTCTTCCGCAAAGCCGCTTAATTATAAACTCGGGCAGCTGCCCGCTCTTGATAAAAAAGATACTGCCGCGTATTTTGTAAAGCTTTGGCAAAACCTTGCTTCGGCAGAAAACCCGGGCCGTGACCTGCGTTCTCTTTGCCGGTTTATGCCTATGGAATTTTTTGCTTCGCTGTATATCAGCTTTCTTGAAAAAGAAGGAGAATAAAAATGAAAAAGACAAAAATACTTTCTTTTGTTCTTGCTTTTGTGCTTCTGCTCTGTTCCTGTTCAAAAGAGCAGGAAACCGTTGGCGGAAACTATATGTTCGCCACCGGAAAAGCCGGCGGAACGTATTATTCCCTTGGCACCTGTCTTGCTTCTGTATGGGATAAATATTCCCAAAGCAGCACAAACATTGCAACCACAACAGGTTCCGTCAGCAATATAGAAATGCTTCTTAAAGAAAACGCGGATATCGGCTTTGTGCAGAACGATATTCTCTATTACGCCCTCGAAGGTCAGGAAATGTATGAAGAAAACAAACAGCGCGGAGTTTCTGTTGTGGCAAACCTTTATACGGAATCCGCCCAGTTTGTGGTAAATGCTTCCACGGATATAATGACCATTCCCGACCTTAACGGAAAAACTGTTGCCGTTGGCGAATACGGCACCGCGACGGAAGCCGCCGCCAGAAAAATCCTTGAAGCATACGGCATAACCTATGATATGATAACCGTAAAATACCAGACTTTTTCCGAAGCCATGAGCGGTCTTTCTTCCGGCAGCATAGATGCCGCCTTTGCGGTATCTTCTCTGCCCAGCGCAAACATTCTGGAATATTCCCAGACGAGGGAAATCCGCCTTCTGCCAATTTCTCTTACCCAGTCTGCCGCCTTTAAACGCAGCTGCCCTTTTTTCAGCGACGGAATGATTCTTAATGACGTTTACGGCACGGAACAATCCGTTTCCACCGTGTGCATAGACGTTTTGCTTATCTGCCGCAGCAATATTCCCACCGCGAACATATACAGCCTTACCAAGGCGCTTTTTGATAACACGGACGAAATTGTTTCCGGCCATGCCAAAGGCGGCGATATAAACGCCGTTGCCGCTTCGGAAACAGCTGTGGGTTCCTTCCATGCCGGTGCAAAACAGTATTACGACGCTTTGGGCGAAGAACCCGCCTCTTCCGCTCAAAGCGAATCCTCCGGGGAATCTTCTGAAGAAAACAGCGGGGAATAAAATTAATATCCGTATAAAAAAACAGAACGCACAGGGATGTGCGTTCTGTTTTTTTGGTGGAGACACACGGACTCGAACCGTGGACCTCTTGCGTGTGAAGCAAGCGCTCTAACCAGCTGAGCTATGCCTCCGTTTATGATAGCGGATAATATTATATCACTTTTGTGAAGTTCTGTCCATAATCTTGCGGGAAAAAATTTATAATTCGTTAACCATTGTAAAAAATATCCATGATAAAATTATATTATATTATTAAAAAGGATGTTGCTTTATATGATTATGCAAAAACTCCGTCAGTTTATGTACGGAAGATACGGAACAGATAAACTTTCTTTGGCGCTGATCATCTCCGGTTTTGTTTGCTATACTCTTTACGTTTTTACCAGATTTCGCCTGCTTTATCTGGTTTCTCTTGTTTTTTACGGAATTGCTCTTTTCCGCACTCTTTCCAAAAATATTCCGGCAAGGCAAAAAGAAAACCAGAAGTTTGATATGATATGGTGGAAAGTAAAAAATTGGTGGAACGGCCTTGCGGCTGATTTTGAAGAACGCAAAACCTATAAACACTTCAAATGTCCCGGCTGCGGCCAAAAAATAAGAATCCCAAAAGGACGCGGCAGGGTGGAAATCCGCTGCCCCAAATGCTCCGCAAAATTTATAAAGAAGGTATAATATGCCAAAAAAACTTTTGCTGATAATAAACCCTGTTTCTGGAATGCGCCTTGGCGCGCTTTATACCCAAAAAATCGTTTCTGTTTTCGGCGAAGCCGGTTATGACGTTTTTACAATGTTCACCACAAAACGCGGCGATGCCAGAAACTGGGCCGCGGAATACGGAAAAAACTTTGATATTATTGTTGCCTGCGGCGGCGACGGAACTTTTAACGAAACCGTTGCCGGAAATCTTGCCGGCGCAAACCTTCCGCTTGGTTATATTCCCTGTGGAAGCACCAACGATTTTGCCGCAAGCATCGGGCTTTCCGGCGATATTGTTACCGCTGCACAGAATATTGCAGACGGAACCGAACACAGCTTTGATGCCGGCACCTTTGGAGAAAGGCCTTTTACCTACGTTGCTTCCTTCGGTGCGTTTACAAGGGTAAGCTATACCACTTCTCAAAGCTTTAAAAACATAATCGGGCACCTTGCTTATATTGTGGAAGGCGGTCTTGATTTAAAAAACCTTAAACCGGAAAAAGTTTCCATTACTGCAAATGGAGATATTTATGAAGGCGAATATATTTTTGGAGCTGTAAGCAATTCCACTTCTTTGGGCGGCGTGCTCACTCTTGCTCCGGAACTTGTTAATATGAACGACGGCCTTTTCGAATGTATGCTCATAAAACACCCAAAAAGCGTAACCGAACTTAACAGAATAATAAAAGCCATCACTTCAAAGCAATATTCCGACTGTGATATGATGGAGTTTTTCTCCTGCGAAAAACTTTCCGTGCTCAAAAATCCTTCCGGCGGCTGGAGCCTTGACGGAGAATCCGAACCCGGAACCGATGGCGTGCTCATAAAAAATCTTCGCTCTGCAATAAACCTTGTTTTCTAAAGGCCTGCCGCTCTTTTTTAAGGGCGGCTTTTTTGCGTTCCAAAACACCTAAAACTGTGGACGAAAACGCCATACTGTGCTAAAATATAAAAGGTTTATTTTACTGTTTTGGAGGGGTATTTATGTATCTTAAAGATTCGCATAAAATATGGCTTGCAAACGGAGAAAAACCCGTTTACCTGGAACCTTCCATGGCAAACCGCCACGGAATAATCGCGGGCGCAACGGGCACCGGCAAAACCGTAACTCTTAAAGTTCTTGCAGAATCTTTCTGCGATATGGGCGTTCCGGTCTTTCTTTGCGATATCAAAGGCGACCTTACCGGTATGTGTAATCCCGGCAAAGAAACAAAACATATCCGCAGAAGCATAGATAATATGGGACTTGATAATTTCGGATACGGATATTCTGCCTATCCCGCAAGATTTTTTGACGTTTACGGCAAAAACGGCCACCCGGTGCGCACAACCATCACCGATATGGGTCCCGAACTGCTTGCAAGGCTTCTTGACCTTAACGATACCCAAAGCGGCGTTCTGCGAATAGTTTTTCGCGTGGCAGATGACGAACAGCTTCTTCTTTCCGACTTAAAAGACCTGCGCGCCATGGTGCAGTATGTCGGCGATAACGCAAAGGAATATAAGCTTACCTACGGCAACATTTCCGCCCAAAGCATCGGCGCCATTCAGCGTGCGTTGCTTGCGCTGGAAGACGAAGGCGGAAACATCTTTTTCGGCGAACCGGAACTTGATCTTCGGGACTGGGTCGATTGGGACGAAAACGGCCGCGGCGTTATGAATATTCTTGAATGTCAGGAGCTTTTTCAGCATCCGCTTCTTTACGGTACGTTTTTGCTCTGGATGCTTTCTGAAATATACGAAATGTTTCCGGAAGCAGGCGACCTTGAAAAACCGAAGTTCGCGTTCTTTTTTGACGAAGCGCATCTTCTTTTCGACGATGCTCCAAAAGCTCTTATCGAACAGGTGGAAAGAATGGTTCGCCTTATCCGCTCCAAAGGAGTTTCCGTCTGGTTTATATCCCAGCATCCTTCCGATATTCCGGATTCCGTGCTCGGCCAGATAGGCAACAAGGTTCAGCACGGTCTGCGCGCATATACCCCTGCGGATCAAAAGGCTTTGCGCGCTGCCGCAAATTCCTTCCGCACCAATCCAAAATTTGATACGGAAGAAACCCTTACCCTGCTTGGCACAGGCGAAGCGCTTGTTTCCGTACTTGATGAAAAAGGCATTCCCACCATTGTGGAAAAAGCAAATATCCTTCCTCCAAAAAGTTCTATGGATGCCGCTTCTGAAGCGGACGTTAAATTTGCCATAGAGCAAAGTCCGCTTTTCGGAAAATACGAGGAAACGGAAGATAAAGAATCCGCATACGAAAAAATAACGAAACAGCAGCAGGAAGAAACCGAAGCCGCGGAAAAAGCCGCAGAAGAAGAAGCAAAAGCCAAAGAAAAAGAGAAAAAAGAAAAAGAAAAGGCAAAATCCAAAAAGAAAACTTCTGCCGCCACCAAAAAAGCCACAAGCGCCTTTACCAAAACCGTAAACTCCGCCGCAAA
>SVNB01000084.1 GCA_015067125.1 Oscillospiraceae bacterium | reverse complement strand
GCTCAACATTACGAACATGATGAAATCGAATATGACAAAAAGAGAACGGAATATTTAAAAACTTGCGGAATTGATGTTTTGCGGTTTTTAAATAAAGATATAAATTATAATTTTGAAAATGTTTGCGCTTACATTGATAAAATTGTTAAAGGGAGGATTTTATAAATCCCTCCTCCGTCACCTTCGGTGACACCTCCTCCTCTGAGGAGGTAATTTACATAAGCCGAGGTTTATAGAGCGGCTTTTTAAATAAGGATATTATGATTTTGAAAATGTGTGCGCTTACATTGATAAAATTGTTAAAGGGAGGATTTTATAAATCCCTCCTCCGTCACCTTCGGTGACACCTCCTCCTCTGAGGAGGTAATTTACAGAATCGAGGTTTATTTTATGGAAGAATATTTTGCAGGAAAATATGACGTTGCGGTTGTGGGTGCGGGCCACGCAGGAGTGGAAGCGGCCCTTGCCGCCGCAAGACTTGGTGTAAAGACCTGCATCTTTACACTTAATCTGGATAAAATTGCGAATATGCCCTGCAACCCTTCCATCGGCGGCACCGCAAAAGGACATCTTGTTAGAGAAATTGATGCCCTTGGCGGAGAAATGGGCAAGGCCGCGGATAAAATGATGATACAAAGCCGTATGCTCAACCTTGGAAAAGGCCCGGCGGTACATTCTTTGCGTGCTCAGGAGGACAGGGCCTATTACCACCTTTTGATGAAAAAGACCCTTGAACAGCAGGAAAATCTTGATATCAAGCAGGCAGAAATTGTGGAAGTGCGCCCGGACGGCAAAGGCGGCGTGCTTGGCGTTACCACCCACCTTGGCGCTTTTTATGAAGTGCCGAACGTTATTATCTGCACAGGTACATATCTTAAAGGAATTATATACGTCGGCGACAGAAAATGGGAAAGCGGCCCGGACGCGAGCAGCCCGGCAAAGCCTCTTTCGGATTCTTTGGAAAAACTGGGCATCAAACTTCGCCGTTTTAAAACCGGAACGCCGGCCCGCGTGCTCAGAAGCAGCATTGATTATGATAAACTGGAAATTCAGCACGGCGATGAGCACATTGTTCCGTTCAGCTTTGAAACAAAGGGCGAGCTTAAAAACAAAGTGGACTGCTGGATAGGCTATACCAACGAGGAAACCCACGATGTTATCCGCAAAAACATCGGACGTTCGCCCCTTTATTCCGGAAAAATCGAGGGAATCGGCCCTCGTTACTGCCCGAGCATCGAGGACAAGGTAATGAGGTTCCCGGAAAAGATACGCCACCAGTTTTTTGTGGAACCCATGGGTCTTAATACCGAAGAAATGTATCTTTCCGGTCTTTCAAGTTCTCTTCCGGAGGACGTGCAGATTGCGATTTACCGTTCCATAAAGGGACTTGAGCACGTGAGCATTATGCGCAACGCCTATGCCATAGAATATGACTGCTGTGACAGCCTTGACCTTAAACCCACTTTGGAATTTATGCAGGTGAAAGGCCTTTTCGGCGCCGGACAGTTCAACGGAACTTCCGGTTACGAGGAAGCCGCCGCCCAGGGACTTCTGGCGGGTATAAACGCTGCAAGGCGCGTGCTCGGTAAAGAAGAAATCGTGCTCGAGCGAAGCAATTCCTATATCGGAACGCTTATAGATGACCTTTGCACCAAGGGAGTTTTGGACCCTTACCGCATGATGACCAGCCGAAGCGAATACCGCCTTGTGCTCCGTCAGGATAACGCGGATATGCGCCTTACCCCTTTGGGCAGGGAAGTGGGACTTATTTCTGACGAGAGATGGGCGGATTTTCTTGAAAAACGCCGTCTGCGCGATGAGGAACTTGAAAGAGCAAAATCCGCGAGCATTAAAATGAGCACGGAACTTGATGTCATGCTCACAGAAAAGGGAACGGCGCCACTTACCGAAGGAACAAGACTTGCGGAGCTGCTTAAACGGCCGCAGATAACCTATGCGGACCTTGCGCCCTTTGATACAAACCGCCCGGAACTGCCGGAGGACGTTATCGAACAGGTGGAAATAGAAATTAAGTACGAAGGATACATCAAAAAACAGCTGGCACAGGTGGAACAGATGCACCGGCTTGAAGAAAAAAAGATCCCCGATGATATTGATTATAAAGCAATACACGGTCTGCGGCTGGAAGCCATTGAAAAACTTAACCGCGTAAGACCCATGAACATTGGCCAGGCAAGCAGAATTTCCGGCGTTTCGCCGGCGGATGTTTCTGTTCTGCTTATATATTTACAGAAGTGAGGTGCCTGATGGTTACTGAAATTTTGAAAAGCTATATTCCCGAGCACGCGGAGCCTTTGAGCGAAAAGCAGTATGCTCAGCTTGAAAAATACGCGGAGCTTTTGGTGGAATGGAACGAAAAAATGAACCTTACCGCCATCACCGATCCGGAGGGAATTGCGGTAAAGCATTTTCTGGACTGCCTTGCATATCTTAAAAGAGCGGATATTCCCGATGGTGCAAGGGTTGCGGATGTGGGTACCGGCGCCGGTTTTCCCGGAGTGGTGCTCAAAATCGCAAGGCCGGATATAAAGCTGGTACTTATAGATTCCCTGCAGAAAAGGCTTAATTTTCTTGATACGGTTTTAAAAGAAATCGGGGTGGAAGCAACCCTTGTTCACGCAAGGGCAGAGGACGCCGGACACGACAAAACCCTGCGCGAAAGCTTTGATTTTGTTACCGCCAGAGCGGTGGCAAACCTTGCGGTGCTCAGTGAATACTGCATTCCCCTTGTTAAGGTTGGAGGAGTTTTTGCGCCCATGAAGACCGCGGAAGTTGCGGAAGAACTTGAAGGCGCAAGGGCAGCTGCAAAAATTTTGGGCGGCGAAATCAAAAAGCCGGTGATTTATGAAATTCCTGCCGGCGGCAGAAGCGCTGTTTTTATTGAAAAAAAGGCCGCAACGCCTGCAAAATACCCCAGACAGAGGGTTAAAATAAGCGAAAAACCGCTTAAATAAAGCAAAACAAAAGCTCCTTTTTTTGAAAAAGGAGCTTTATTTTTTACGGTTTGCGGTAAAAAAGATTGGGGATTATTTTATAAAATACCGGTATGTTTAACGGAAAAGTTGTAGGGGCGGCCCTGTGTGGCCGCCCGAAAAAGGCCGCCTTGCCTAAAGGGGACTGGATTTTTTAACCGCTTGCGGTTAAAAAAGACTGGGGGATTCTTTTATAATTTACCGGCTGAATTTAATGGGATAGAATTTCTCTCCCTCCGTCACCTGCGGTGACACCTCCCTCATCAGAGGGAGGTTGCCCTCCGGGTTCTTGGTTATCCCTCCTCCGTCTGCTTCGCAGACACCTCCTCCTCCGAGGAGGCAAAAACATCGGTGAAACGGAACGGTCAAGACCGTTCCCTAAGGTGAGCGATTTGGCCTTTTTTACACAAGGTAGGCTTTCTGTAGGGACCGTCGTCCCCGACGGTCCGTTTTTTCGGAACGCTGAGGACAGTGTTCCCTACGGTGAGAGATTTGGGTTCCCTTGCATAAAGGAAAGGCTGCCCTTCGGGTTGCTTGGTTACAGCGGGAGCAGGTGCCCTGAGTGCGAAGCACGAAGAAATGCCCTTGGGGTACCCCCGCCCTACGGTAAATTCTCAAACCAACTTTCCACTTTCAATTTTCAACTATTTAATGCCCTTCGGGTTCTTGGTTATCCCTCATCCGTCACGCTTGCGGCGTGCCACCTTCCCCTCTGGGAAGGCTGCCCTCCGGGTTACTTGTTTGCGGCGGGAGCAAAGCCCCCGCCCTACGGTAAATTCTCGAACCAACTTTCCACTTTCAATTTTCAACTATTTAATGCCCTTCGGGTTCTTGGTTATCCCTCATCCGTCACGCTTGCGGCGTGCCACCTTCCCCTCTGGGAAGGCTGCCCTTCGGGTTGCTTGGTTACGGCGGGAGCAGGTGCCCTGAGTGCGAAGCACGAAGAAATGCCCTTGGGGTACCCCCGTCCTACGGTAATTCGGTTGTTTTTGCGGAACGGTCAGGACCGTTCCCTATGGTGGCACGGAAAAAGGGCGGCCACACAGGGCCGCCCCTACTTTAAAATTTAAGCTTTTTGTTATTGGTTATCTTCGGACTGTTCGTATTTTTTGCGGCGTTTTTCTTTCTTTTTTTGCTTGGCGGCTTCTTTTTCGCGCTTTTTCTTATCAAATTCGTAACGGCTTGCGTTGATATAGCTTAAAACCATAACGGTCAGGAACATCAGAATGGGCAGAAGCACAAGCCACGCCACGCCGGAAGCGCCCGGATTGCGGTATTCAAGGTTATCAAAAAATTTGAAGAACCACACAATATCGCTGATAAGCGTTGCCACAAGACCGGCGATAGCGGCGGTTTTTATATTTTTTTTGCTGCGGTTGGCTTTTACGGCAAGGAAAAATCCGCAATAAAGCACCCACATAACGCATATTACCGCAAGAAAAAGGTTTGCGCCTTCGGTTTTCTGCAAAAACATTGCAAGCCAGGTTATCATAATATCAGCTCCGTTCAGGTATCAAGTTCATAATAATAAACGTGCTCGCCGTCATAAAGGGCAAAGGAGAAATTTTGGGAATGGCCGCTTGCGGATTCGCTGCGGTTTTTATAGAACCAATAACCCTTTGCGTTTGGAATATGCTTTGCGAGTTCAAGTCCATTATACTCCGTTTTTGAAAAAATTAAAGAGTAAATTCGGGAATTAACAGGGGTTTTGTTCCATTCGGATTTGATTTTTTCGGCTTGCTCCGGATTTGGGGTGAAAATTATGATTTCTTCGCCGTCGCCGAACCAGCCGCGGTTATCCTCGTGATATTCCACGTAATAGGGTTTTATGTGCATATCAAGATTTTCGCGGATTTTCTGAACGGAAACATCGGGAAAAAGAAAATTAAAAAGCGCGGAGAAAATTCCGCAGATAAACGCAAGCAGAATTGTAAATATATTTATAATGGTCCGCATTGAATGACTCCTTTCCCAAAAGAATTGAGAAAATTCGATGTATTTTATTGGAATGCTGCAGGGTGGCGCTGCGTGGCCGCCAGAAAAGGCCCCCTTGCCTAAAGGGGGCTGGATTTTTTAACCGCTTGCGGTTAAAAAAGACTGGGGGATTCTTTTATAATTTACCGGCTGAATTTAATAGGATAGGATTTCTCTCCCTCCGTCACCTGCGGTGACACCTACCTCATCAGAGGGAGGTTGCCCTCCGGGTTCTTGGTTATCCCTCATCCACCGCCGCAAGCGGCGGTCCCCCTTCCCCTCTGGGAAGGCTGAACGGAACGCTGAGGACAGCGTTCCCTACGGTGGGTAATTCGGCTTCCTTGCCTAAATGAAGGCTAACCCTCCGGGTTCGTGGTTATCCCTCTTCCGTCTGCTTCGCAGACACCTCCTTCTCCGAGGAGGTTGAAACATCGGCAAACGGGAGGATAATATCCGACGTTATATTGGAACAGGATTTTTGACTTTTAGTTTTCTTCTTTATAGGAAAGGATATCTCCGGGCTGGCATTCCAGAACGCGGCAGATGGCTTCGAGGGTGGAAAAACGCACGGCTTTTGCCTTGCCGGTTTTAAGAATAGAGAGATTTGCCATGGTGATGCCCACTTTTTCGGAAAGTTCGGTCATGCTCATTTTGCGTTTTGCGAGCATAACGTCCAGATTTACTTCTATTGCCATAAAAATGCCCCTCCTTATATGGTAAGATCGCTTTCGCTTTTCATCACCGCGGATTTATACACCAGGTGAGAAAGCGCGGCGCATACCACAGAAACCGCAATGCCCACAAAGGTAACAAGGCTTGCAAAAATAAGGGCGATGCCCGGGTGGCTCATATTCATAAAAACCAGTGCCCAGTTGCCTATGAGAAAAAAGGCGGAATCTGCCGCCGCAAGGCCGGAAATTATTTTGAAAAGTCTTGCGTTTTCAAAGCTGAAGGAGTTATCCGCGCCGATGTTGGAAGCAATCTTCCAGCCAAAGAAAAGAGAAGCAAAGCAGGGCAGGGCACAAAGCCAAAGAAAAACAAGCCAGGGCCAATAGCGGTTGGAAAATTCCGGATAAATGCTGCGAAGGCTTGCACCGTAAGAAGGAACAAGCAGGCCGAAAACCACAAGGCCGAATATTCCGGTGCCGATGATTATTGCTTTAAGCCATTTGGAAAGATTTTGCTGTGTCATAAAATGACCTCCTTTTTTAAAACAGCCTTCCCAAAAGGGGAAGGGGATTTTTAAGAATGCGGAGCGCAGGCTCCTTTGCCTGAAAGGGTTGGCACGCCCGTCAGAAAAGGGGCGTGACCGAGAGATTGTTTTAATAATGTACCCCCATTTCTTTGACTGGCGCAAAGAAACGGCGGTACCCGCCAAAGAAACGCCTTTCTACCCCTGCGTTGCTCCCGCTCGTCGTGGCAAACTCCGCTTATTGGTGTTTTATAAAAATAAAACGCCAAAGTCGCTTCGTTGCCGCTCCTCTCCCCAAAAAACTACGTTTTTCGGGGACCCCATATTTCCTCCCTATCAAGGGGACAGCGGCACCACCGGACGCATTGTGATTCCGAATCTCCACCGTCGCCGCTCGGGGTCGGCAACGGTTTTCATTTTACATCGTTTGCTCGGTTGTGTTTGCAGAATGATGATATCTTCTACGGCAGTGGATAATCTTTGATTATAAAATAGCACTATTATTTCCTAAAGTCAATAAAAATTTATCGAAAAACAATAAATATTCCGGATATGCATAAAACTTTTCGCAAAAGGCGACAGGGTTCTTTTTGTTAAAAGAAACTTCGATCTGCGATTTGGCGAAGGGTGTATTTATATATTGTATTAAAGGGGATTTTGCGGCGAAAAGTGCTGGCATTAAATGGAAAAATATGGTAGGATAAATCCGGAGGCGATGAGCATGCCGGATTTTTTTAAAAAGCAGAAAACGGTGGAAAGCATTGCCGTTGGATTTATAGAGCCGAATCCTTTTCAGCCCCGGCGAAAATTTGATGAAAAAGAGCTTGCCGATTTGGCGGAAAGCATTGCGGAAAACGGGCTTATTCAGCCCATTGCGGTAAGAAAAACAAAAGGCGGATACGAACTTATTGCAGGGGAAAGAAGGCTGCGCGCCTGTAAACTGCTGGGCAGGCAAAAAATAGAAGCCATTGTTTATGATATAGGCGACGAGGATTCTGCAGTGTGGGCGCTGATAGAAAATCTGCAGCGCAGGGATCTTTCTCCGTTTGACGAGGCGGAAGCCATGGCAAAGCTTGTGCTTTTATGGAAAGTTTCTAAAGAAGACGCCGCGAAGCGTCTGGGAATTGCGCCTTCGAGCCTTTCTAACAAGCTGCGGCTTTTAAAGCTGGAAAAGCCGGTGAGGGAAACGGCGGAAAAAGCCGGATTTACCGAAAGACACGCAAGGGAACTTTTGCGACTTAAAACAGAAGAGGAGAGAATCGCCGCCGCAAAGCATATTGCGGAAAAACAGCTTAACGTTCCGGAAACGGAAAAATACATAAAAGGTCTTTTGAAAAAGAAACCAAAACGCTCCGCACCAAAATATCTTATTAAGGATATGAGAATTTTTATAAATACTTTTGAGCACGCAGTTGAAGTTATGAACTGCGCGGGCCTTTGCGCCGTGAGCACCGTTACGGAAAATGAGGAAAGCATTGTTTATTCCGTTTCTGTGCCAAAAAGCAAGGCCTATAAAACTGCCGCACTGCCGGCAGAAGAGAGTGCTGCTCCGGTGTGTTCCGCATGCACGCCGTCAGTTATATAAACGGAAGCAAAAATGCTTCGCCACATTCCCCTGAAAAAACCGCAGAGAGCCGTCCGGAAATGGGCG
>SVNB01000083.1 GCA_015067125.1 Oscillospiraceae bacterium | reverse complement strand
CTCGCTCCCGCGAGCGACTCCCCCTTAAAATTAAGGGGGAATAAACTCACCACCGAAAGAGAGAGATTCCGAATATCCACCGTCGCCGCTCGGGGTCGGCAACGGATTTTCATTTTGCCTCGTTCGCCCGGCTGTGTTTTTCGGGCATCTGCGCAGGACGGCGCCTGCTGCGGTAACGCTATAATTTCCAAAAAGGCATACAGCGTAATTATTCTTTTATCATAAACCGCAGGTTGGTAAATCTTCCGCTTTTGCGGTTATTATCCACCATGGTCATAACTGCCCGGGCACTGCCGACAATAATAAGCAGTTTTTTTGCCCTTGTAACAGCGGTATAAAGCAGATTGCGAAAATAAAGCCGGGAATTTGCTTCGTAAAGAGGAATAATAACGGCTTCAAATTCGCTGCCCTGGCTTTTATGTACCGTTACGGCATAGGCGTGGTCAAGTTCGTTTGCACTTTCAAAAGGGTATTCCGCAACGCGGTCATCAAAACGAATAGACATCATTCGGCCGATGGGGTCTATTTTTTCGATTATTCCTATATCTCCGTTAAAAATGCCCCTGCCGATTTCTCCGTCATCTTTTGTCCAGGTCATATCATAATCGTTGCGGGTCTGCATAATTTTATCGCCTTCGCGGAAAAGGTGTCCGCCGTGGCGGAATTCTTTTTTCTTTCCGTCCGCCGGGTTAAGGCATTTTTGCAGTTCTATGTTCAGGTTCCATGTTCCGGATTCTCCTCTTTTTCCCGGACAAAGCACCTGAACATCCCAAAGGGGAGAAAAACCATAGGCTTTTGGCAGGCGTTTTTCGCAAAGCTGGCAAACGGTTTTTGCACATTCTGCTTCTGTTTGCCGTGGAAGAAAGAAAAAGTCGTTATCTTTGGATTCCAGATACGGATATTCGCCGTTTACAATATCGTGGGCGTTGGTGACTATCATGCTCTGTGCCGCCTGACGAAAGATGGTATCCAGTTTTACGGAA
Source organism: Oscillospiraceae bacterium (assembly GCA_015067125.1). Lineage (GTDB taxonomy): Bacteria > Bacillota > Clostridia > Oscillospirales > Ruminococcaceae > UMGS1668. The sequence continues at coordinate 6,849 of SVNB01000083.1, read as the reverse complement.
GGCAGAATATCCGAACGGATAAGGTCGTGCAGAACGTTTCCGGCACCGACGGAAGGCAGCTGGTCGCTGTCACCGACCATAACAAGCCTGCTGTGAAAAGGCAGCGCCCGCAAAAGAGAATCGAAAAGAAGACTGTCCACCATGGACATCTCGTCCACAATAAGGGTATCGCATTTAAGCGGATTGCGTTCGTTTTTGCGAAAAACCGGTACAAGTTCGCTGGCGGAATAATCCACCTCCAAAAGGCGGTGAATGGTTTTTGCCTCGTGGCCGGTAAGTTCCGCAAGGCGCTTGGCTGCTCTTCCAGTCGGTGCGGCAAGCATAACTTCATCGCCCTGCTCTTCCAAAAGCTTTATAAGCGCGTTAAGAGTGGTGGTTTTACCGGTGCCGGGGCCGCCGGTAAGAACAAAAACGTGGTTCTGCACCGCGTTTTTAAGTGCCCTTTTTTGCAGAGAATCATATTCTATTCCAAGTTCTTCCTCAAGAATTTCTATGCTTTTATCAAGGGCGGGGGAATTTTGTTCTTCCGCGCCCATAAGCATCATTTTTATTCTTCCGGCGGCGGTGGTTTCTGCAATAAACAGTTCCGGAAGATAGATAAAGCGTCTTTCGCCGCGGTAATATTCGTTTAAATCCTCTTTTTCAACAAGCTCTTCAAGAGCATCGGCCATATCGTCCGCTTCTCCCAAAAGGCCGGTTGCGGCCGCCAAAAGGCTTTCTTCCGGCAAACAGGTATGACCGTTATCAAGGTTGTGCACAAGAACGTGCTTTATTCCGGCTTTAAGCCGGCGCATATCCTGCGGATCGCCTTTTTTTATAAATATGGCGTCCGCTTCGGCAAATTCCACACCGATTTCCGGATCACAGAGAAGATATGGGTTATCCTTTATAAATTCCATAGCGGCAGTGCCCCATTTTTTCCAGGCACGAACGGCAACAGCCGCCGGAAGGCCGAATTCCTGCATGGCGGTCATAACTTTTCGTGCGCCGAACGCCCGCTGAAATTCTTCGTTTATTTCCAAAGCAAGCTTTTGAGAAACTCCTTTTACCCTTGCAAGATCCATAGGACTGTTTTCTATAACTTCCAAAGTGTATTCTCCAAAAGCTTCCACAATACGTTTTGCAAGTGCAGGGCCAACGCCCTTAAAAGAACCGCCGGAAAGATATTTGCGTATGGCTGTGGCAGAAGCAGGCAGCCTTCTTTCGCAAACTTCCGCACGGAACTGGCTTCCGTAGGTCGGGTGAGAAGCGAAAGTGCCGGTAAGGACCACTTCCTCGCCGGCTTCCACTTTGCCAAGCTCGCCCACAACGGTAACAAGCTCGCCCTGCATATCAAGATCAAATACCGTAAAGCCGCTTTCCGGCTTATAGCAGATAATTCCGTCCACTGTGCCGTTTATGCGTTCCGGTTCCTGTTTTTCGTTTTTATCAAGCATGCGTTTTACCCCATCTTATAATTATATAACTATTATAGCGTTTTTTCGCCGCTGTGTAAATAATCCTCTATTTTGGAAACAAGTTCTTTTTCCTCAAAAAACACTTCGCAGTCAAAGCGTTTTTCAAGGTTGCGACAGATAAGAACGGCATCTTCCGAAGCGGAGGAGCAATCCAGAAAAACCTTGCGATGAAGGCCTTCCGTTTCAGAAAAAATGGTGCGCAAAGCGGGTTCTATATCCTCTTCCGGAACGGAATTTACCTTTGCCACGGCAAAAACTTTTTGCTTTATATTTTTTCTTAAAGGATTTTTTAAAAGCCATTCCGCCGCTTCCACCATTCCCCATGCGGCAAAAAACGTAATCAGAAGAACGGCCAAAGAATCAAAAAACATAAAAAACGCCTCCTTTTTCTTGGTATATTTTATGAAAAAAACACCTTTGTGGTTACAGTAACGGCAAAAGGCAAAAAAGCATAATATATAGCAAACGCAAAAGAAGAACCGGAGGCTTTTGATGTATGAAAAACGATATATTTTACATAGCCGGAGGTGACCTTCGGTCGGTATATCTTGCAAAGGCTTTTGCAAAAGAAGGATACAAAACGCTGGCTTTTGCCATGGAAGAAGCCGATCTTCCGGAAGAAATAAAGCGGATAGAAAATATAAAGGATTTTAAAGAGGCAAAAAACGTAATTCTGCCTCTTCCTTGCTGCGATAAGGAAGGTTTTTTAAAAACCTCTTTTTCGCAAAATAAAATTTTGCTTTTGGATATTATAAAAAATATGCCGGAAGGAAGTGCTCTTATAGGCGGACTTTTGCCAAAGGATATCTGCTCTTTTGCCAAAGAAAAAGGAATAAAAACTTTTGATTATTATCACAGAGAAGAATTTGCCGTGCGCAACGCAGCCCTTACGGCAGAAGCCGCCGCCGCAAAGCTTATGGAAATGCTCAGCGAATCCATAGCCTCTGTGCCGGTGCTCATTCTTGGCCACGGAAGAATCGGCAGGCTGCTTTCTGCAATTTTAAAAGCGCTTGACGCAAAAGTAACCGTTGCCGCAAGGCGGTGTTCCGATCTTGCGTGGATTCGTTCCGAGGGAATGGAACCGCTGGAATTTCGGCTTATTGATGAGGAAATAGGAAGGTTTAAAGCGGTTTTCAATACCGTTCCGGCGCCGGTGCTCGGCAGGGAACAGCTTATGCTTATGGATAAAAGCGCAATGGTAATAGACCTTGCTTCCGAACCCGGCGGAACGGATTTTGAAGCCGCGAAAGAACTTGGTATAACCGCGGAAAAAGCACTTGGCCTTCCGGGAAAATTTGCGCCGAAAACCGCCGGAGAAATTGTAAAAGATACGGTGCTCAATATTATTGCGGAAAGGAGAAACGAGCATGAGCGATAAAAAACGTCTTGGTTTTGCCCTTTGCGGTTCTTTCTGCACTTTCGAAAAAGTTCTTGCAGAAATGGAAATGCTTGCAAAGGATTACGATATTACGCCCATTATGTCAGAAGGGGCATCTTCCATAAACAGCCGTTTTGGAAAAGCAGAGGATTTTTGCCGCAGAATAACAGAAATTTGCGGCAAGGCTCCCATAACAACTATTGTCGGGGCGGAACCCATCGGGCCAAAAGCCCTGCTGGACGTTCTGCTTATAGAACCATGTACCGGCAACACCCTTGGCAAACTGGCAAACGGAATTACGGATACCGCCGTTACCATGGCCGCAAAGGCGCATTTGCGCAACCAAAGACCGCTTGTGATAGCGGTTTCCACCAACGATGCCCTTGGCGCTTCCGCACAGAACATAGGCCGGCTTATGAACGCGAAAAACGTATATTTTGTTCCGATGGGTCAGGATAATCCAAAGACAAAGCCGGCTTCGGTTGTGGCGCATTTCGAAAAATCCGCAGAAGCGATAGAAGCCGCTCTTTTGGGCAAACAGGTTCAGCCGCTTTTTGAATAAACCAAAAAATGAATAAAAGCTCCGTTTTTTTCCAATGCTTAAAATGCTTTTTAAGGCAAAAGAAAAAGAACGGAGCTTTTATTTTATGAAAAAACTTATTGCGATTTTTATATTGCTTTCTTTAATTTCTTTTGGAACAAAAACCTTTGCTTTTACAAAAGAAGAGGCCCTTTCCGTAAATCTTACGGAAAAAAGCGGATATTCCGCAAAACAGCTGGAAGAAGGCCTTAAAGACGAACTGTTTTTTCTGGCAGAAGATTTTATTGCCGCGGAACAAAAACACGGCGTAAACGCTGTTTTTCTTGCGGCGGTGGCCGCGCTGGAATCCGGCTGGGGCAAAATTTGTTTTCGGGAAAACAACATCTTTGGCTGGAACGGAAAAAGCTTTTCTTCCAAAAGCGAATGTATTGATTTTGTGGCAGAAAAGCTTGCGGAGCATTATCTTTGCGAAGAGGGCAAATATTATAACGGCAAAACTGTTGCGGGAGTTAACGTTTGTTATAACGGAAACAGCTTTTGGGAAGAAAAAATTGCCGGTATAATGGCAATGATAAGCAAAAAATGCGGCAAGCCAAAAGAACCGGAAGAAAAAGAGCTTTCCGCCGTAATGGTGTTCAGCCTTGGTTAAAAACGGTAAATACCGCTTTTGAACAGTTTTCCGGAGAATACTGCCAAAAATCAAGATGTCCTTTGTTAATAAAATATTCCGGCGCCTTTGGCAGGGTTTCTTTATCAAAGGCATCAACAACAATAAGCTTTATCTTCATTTTATCGGGGATAAGGCTTTTTATATATACAGAAGCCTGCTGGCCGGGACGCAGATTCGGGCAGGGTTCCGCAAGGCCCGCAAGGTTTGGCGCAAGTTCCACAAAAACGCCGTAATCTTCAACCGAACGGATAATGCCGGAAACAGTTTCTCCGGCAGAAAAATTTTCTGCGTTTTCTTCCCAGGTGCCAAGAAGTTCTTTGTGAGAAAGACAGATTCTTCCGGCTTCGTCCCTGCCGGAAACAACAGCGTAAATATTCTGCCCGTTTTTAAAACGGTCCGCAGGGTGGCTTATGCGCGAAACGCTTATGCTGTCTATGGGTAGCAGCGAAGAAATTCCGCAGCCGATATCCGCAAAGCAGCCAAAGTTTTCCATATGCGTAACAACCGCAGGAATAATATCTCCGGGAACAAGTTTTTCAAGATAGCGGCAAAGACATTCTTCCTGCACGGTTTTTCTGGAACATACGGCAATTTTTCTTTTGTTCCGGTCCTCTTCAAACCCTGTGATTTTAAAGCATACGGGTTTGTTCACTCTGGAAATAATGGCAATATCCCTTGTTTCTCCGGTTTCTATGCCAACGGCGCCTTCCGCCCGGGGAATAATTCCGCGCATACAGCCAAGGTCAACAATAAGATCATGCTTTGCGGTGCAAAGAATTACCTTCGCTTCCAGAATGGTCTGGTTTTTCATGGCCGCTTCAAGGTTTTCCGCAGAAGAAAGTGCGAATTTGTTTTTTGGTGTATCTATAAGATAGCCTTCCGGCAGATATTCCGTCATTTGTTTTTCCTCCATAAATTTTTATGGAATATTTATATTCACAAAAAAGCGGAAATATGAAAAGCAAATACAGATATTATCCGATGGGTTTTGTAACTTCTGCCGTTTGTTACCGCAGCCAAACAAAAAAGCGAAGCACAGCTTCGCCTTTTATAATTATTTATATTTTCTTTGTATTCTTTTTGATGATCCCTGCCCATATTTTCTGCGTGATTTTTAATATATTTAAAAAAATTCTTCAAGGTCATTCCCAGGGGTTTCTGACCATTTCTGCACCAAGGGAAAAGGCTTTTTTCATATCTTCGGGAAAAACCTTTTCGCGGCGTTCTTTTTTTGCCTGCGGGTCGAATATGCTCCAGCCATATTTTTCATAGTCATCAACCTGCAAAGTATCGCCGCAGACCATGATTTTTGTGGGTCCAACGGTTCCGTTAAGCGAATTCTGATATTTTTTCAGCATTTTGTCATAGCCGATTTTATCATAAAATTCTTCGGAACAGTTGCTGGTCATAATAAACAAAACAGGAATACGGCGTGTGTTATAGCACCTTGGTTCGGTTTTATAGGTAACAGACGGAAAAATAAGGCGCTCGAAAAGAGCCCGAAAAGCCGCGCTTGCATCGCCAAGATAATTCGGCGTTCCGATAATAACGCCGTCTGCGCTGCGGATTTCTTCCAGAACGGAAGAAAGTCCGTCTTTACAGATGCATACACCAAGGTGTTCCGGAAGCTTGCACCCAAAGCAAGAAATACAGCCGGTGAATTTTTCCAGCTTATAAAGATCAAACGTTTTAACTTCCGCGCCTTCCGCCTCTGCGCCTTTTGCTGCTTCTTTTACCAAAGAACCGGTGTTCCAAAGGCTGCGTGGGCTTGCGTTTATTGCGACTATCTTTTTCATAAATATCTCCCGTTTTCGGATTGAAAAATTACGAAAAATATTATATCAGAATACCTGCCGCAGTTCAACAATTTGCAAAAGACCGCCCTTGTTGCAAAATCTGCTTTATTATGTTATATTAATAAATTAGAGTAATATAATTTTTCTGAAAGGAGCGCTTTTTATATGGACGTCAGAATAGGCGATATACTTCTGATGAAGAAAAATCATCCCTGCGGCTGCGCAAGATTTGCGGTTCTGCGCTCCGGAATGGATTTTAAGCTCCGGTGCGAAAAATGCGGCCACGAGGTCGAGGTTCCCCGCAGCAAGGCAGAAAAAAACATCAAACAGATAATCCGGGAGGAAGCCGATGTTTGATAAACTTGAAGATATAGAAAGACGCTGGCGTCAGGCCGGTTTGCGCCTTTATGAACCGGAAGTTATTAACGATAACGAGCTTTATACAAAGCTTTTAAAAGACCACAGAGAGCTTATGCCCATTGCGGAAAAATATCAGGAATATAAATCCGCAAAGGCGCATTATGAAGAAGCCGCAGCTATTCTGGAAGAAGAAACCGACCGCGAACTGCGCGATATGGCAAAGGAGCAGCTGGAAGAAAGCAAAAAAACTATGGAAAGCTGCGCCGAAGAACTGAAGATCCTTCTTATTCCAAAAGATCCGAACGAGGACCGCTCTGTAATCATGGAAATACGCAGCGGCACCGGCGGCGAGGAAGCGGCGCTTTTTGCGGCGGATCTTTACAGAATGTATTCAATGTATGCGGATTCCAAAGGCTGGAAAACAGAAATCATCTATGCAAACGCAACAGAACTTGGCGGATATAAAGAGATATCTTTTTCCGTAGAGGGAGAAGGCGTTTTCGGAAGATTCCGGTTTGAAAGCGGAACTCACCGTGTTCAGCGCGTGCCCGTAACGGATTCTCAGGGCAAGATACAGACTTCTGCCGTAACCGTTGCGGTTCTGCCAGAAGCGGAAAACGTAGAGGTGGAAATCGACCCAAACGATT
>SVNB01000082.1 GCA_015067125.1 Oscillospiraceae bacterium | reverse complement strand
TAGCGCTGACGGCGGCTCTGTTCCTTACTCTTCCGCTTTGGAAAGAGGAAAAAAACGGTGAAGAGGAACACCGAAGCAAAAACCCTCTTTCGATAAAAGAAGTTTTTGCCATTCCGGGCGCGAAAGAGATAATGATCGCATTCTTCTGTTACTGCGCTTTGGAAAGCACCGCCGGACTTTGGGCAAGCAGCTATCTTGTAATGCAGTTCGGCGTTTCGGAAGAAACAGCCGCGGGTCTTGCCACTTTGTTTTACACCGGAATAACCGTCGGAAGAGCGGCAAGCGGTTTTATCGCTGCAAAGCTTAGCGATAAGAATATGATTCGACTCGGAAGCGCAATTATTGCGCTCGGCGTTCTGGCAATGTTTCTTCCGTTTGGAGAAAAGGTTTCCATGGCGGGAATCGTACTTGCAGGTCTCGGCTGTGCGCCGGTATATCCTTGTATAATCCATTCCACTCCCGGACATTTCGGAGCAGACAAATCCCAGGCGATAATCGGAGTTCAGATGGCCTGTGCATATATCGGAAGCTGTTTTATGCCGCCGCTCTTCGGAATTATCGCAAATCACGTTTCCGCAGGAATACTGCCTTTTTATCTTGGCGCACTTTTGGTGACGATGACTTTTGTTATGGAACGTTTGAACAGAATAAAAGCATAAGGAGCAGATGATGGTTTATCTTAAAGAGGTTGACGAAAATAACTGGAAAGAAATTGCGGCGCTGGAACTTTTTGAAGAACAGAAGTCGTTTCTCGATACGCCTCTTGGCATTGTTGCAAGAGGATATGTTTATCGTAACTGCAACGCAAAAGTATTTGGCATAGCGAATGAAGAAAAAATAATCGGCGCTGCGCTTATCCGTGATTTTGACGAAGAACCGGTTGGATATGATTTGCAGCAGTTTATGATAGACAAAAATTTTCAGAACAAAGGATACGGCCGGCAGGCTCTTGAACTTATTCTGAATTATCTTAAAGCGGAAAAACGCTTTGACCGGGTGGAAATCTGCGTAAAAAAAGCGGATATCCCCGCAATAAAGCTTTACGAAAAAGCCGGATTTAAAAACAGCGGATATTTTGACGAAAGTGTTCCGGACTGTGTAAATCTTATATATTTTTTATAATCAGGCAGCGCAATAAAAGCAAAAAAGGACCCGCATCTGCGGGTCCTTTTTTTATTCTTCATATTCAAATTCAGAAAATTCGTCCAGGGATTCGGTAATGATTCCGTCTTTAACTTTAAAAGTTTTCAAGTGTATGTGATGAGCTGTGTGTTCTCCAAAGGTAATTCCGAGGAATTTTTCTTTTTCAACACATTCCAGAAGAACGTTAAGAGTTATCGTTTCTTCTCCGGAATTTTCAACCGTCAAATAAAATTTTTTGATATTATGTTTTTTTAAGTATCTTTTAGCAAGTGCAATGGCTTCCGCCTTGTTTTTTGTCCCTTCGGAACAATGGCAGATATAATTTTCCGGAAGATGTTCTTCTGCATAGGAAAAATTTTTTGCAATATAAACTTCTTCAAGAAGACGTATAACGGTATCAGAAAGGGTCATTATTCCTCATCCTCTTCCGTACGTTTGCGGATATAATAAAGAATATCGCCGAGGATTCCGTCCTCTGCGGCCCAGGCAACGTTGCCGGGTTTAACTCTTTCGCCGCTTATAATAACGGTAAGCATCGCTTCAAGAAGCACTTCGGAAGCATCGCAGACCTCGCAGACCATGTCCTGGTGACTGCGGATATTGTGTTTTGCAAGTATCTCGGCATAATCGCTGCGGAATCTTTCGGAAACCACCGCATCACGGATAAAGTTATACATAATTTCGTTATATTCCGGAACAACGTAATCCTGGTTGCTGTCCGGATGATGAATGGTTTTGCGTTCGGTATGCGGGTTGGTAAGAAGATAATCTGTATAAAGCATAATATCGCGGTGCTCAAAAGGATTGGAAGAGACGCTTAAATCTTCGTTCCATTTTTTGAGCATGCTCATAAGCTTTTTATCGAGCTTTGCCAAAGCTTTTTCTTTTATTTCCGCGGGAACGGGATAAAAACCCTCCGCAACAGAGCAGGCGATGGCAGCAAGGGTATCGCTGTCGCCGCCCATAGAAATAGCCTTGCGCAGAGTGTCTTCAAAGCTTTCGGATTCAAAGAATACCTGAAGAGCCACAGGTACGGTACCCTGGCAGGTTTCGTCAAACTTATATTCGGGACGGATCTCGTCAAGGGTCTTGCTGAAATCGTATCTGTATTTAAGTTCGATATAGCGCTTTATGTAATCCTTGGATCTGCCGTTTCTTGCAAGAAAAATAGCGGCGGCAGTGGCTTTTGCGCCTTTTATGCCTTCTTCGTGGTCGTGGGTTACTTTTGCGCTGATTTCCGCAAATCTTTCTACTTTTTCAAGGCTGTGAAAGTACCACGCAACGGGAGAAACGCGCATTGCGCTGCCGTTTCCAAAACTGCCGTAAGGTTTAGGATCGGCAGAAGCAAGCCACTGGCCGAATCTTCCGCCGTATCCGGCATTCGGGTACATTTTTCCGTATTTCTTCATGGCTTTTACCATGGCTTTTTCGGTTTTTTCCGGGTCGCGTTTGCCGTTAACAAGAGCTTCCGCAACGGCAAAAGTCATAACGGTATCATCGGTGAAAAAACAATCATCGCCGATGATGGGAAAATCCGTTGTTTTTATATTGTTGAATTCATATATGCTTCCGGCAATATCGCCGATTATTGCACCAATCATTAAAAAATCCTCCGGTCAAAATTAATCTATTCTATATAATAGCATAAGAAAAGTCAATCTTCAAGAGAGAATAATCATTCAAAAAAGAACCAGGCAATCTACATATTTATAATAAAATTCATTTATTCTCAAAATTTGCAAGCTCCGGATTTTTCAACCATTTTCCGTTTTCATCACGCAAAAAGGGAAGAACGGCCGTAACGGCGGAACTGTTTATCATTCCGTAAACGTGGGGATAGCTTCTTTTGCAGCCGTCGCCGTCTTCATAAAGCACCTTGGAAGAAAGCTTGTTTTCGTCAATGCAAAGAATAACAAGTTCTTCGGAGGAATCTTCAAAATTAGGAGCCACGCGCCAAAAATATTCCGGCTGGGAACAGTGGATAAACCCTTCGGCTTCGATATTACGTTTACCCCATAAATCTTTGTTTCTGCGTTCTTCCCAGGTGGATTTTTTCATAACGTGAAGAATCGTATAGTATTCGGAAAAAGCGTTTTTTACTTTTTCCAGAACAGCGGTATCTCTTGCGCGCAGAAACTTCTGCTGCTCCGTTTTGGGGACGAATTCTGTGATAAGACGGTAAACCTCATCAAAGCTTTGCCAGCAAACTTCTGTCTTTATGGCTTTTTCACCTTCGGTAAGACTTGTATTTGCGATTTTTCCGTTTGTGTGAACAAAATAGTAATAAGAAACCTGCGTATAATCGCAGTGGGCGCGGTTTTCTTCAACTATGCCGATTTCTTTTATGTAATCGCAGGAACAGCCGGTTTCTTCAAGAATTTCTCTGCGCAGCGCGGTTTCGGCATCTTCGCCGGGGTCGATTCCGCCGCCGGGAAGAAGCTGAAAATTAACCTTTTTCATCAGCATAACGGCAAATTTTCCATCGGAATTGCGCAGAACGGCACGGGCGGTATATCTTGGCTTTGCGCAGGATATTCCGCCGGTGCCAAGTACGTTTTTATCCGTAAGCTTTGCTATGGTTTTCATATTTTTCACTTCTTTCCGATAAATAAAAGGTGGTTGCTTCTGCCAAGCATTTCCGGCTTTTCGCAGCAGTAATAGTGATAGCGGAGATAGGTTTCGTAATCTTCGTCATCAAGGCTGTTTATCCTTTCTGCCATAAGTTCGGAAACCCCGTCCGAAGCCACTTCGTGAAGAATTTTTATTCCGCCGTTTAAAAGTATTTTCCGGCAGCCTTCAACCGTGTGGAATACAAAAGGAAAGTCGTCCATTTTAAATGTTTCCCTGTTATAATCTCCGTTTTTGATATAGTTTGCATCGTAACCAAGTTCGGTGATGAAAACCATATCATTGCCGATAAAGGCAAAGAAAAGCAGAGCTTCTTTTTTGGCAACGCGCTTTGCTTCTGCAATGGCTTTTTGCCTGTCTTCTTCGGAATGAAGATGATAAAGCGGCCCGAACATTAAAACAATATCAAAACTTTCGTCCGGATAGGCGGAAAGATCAACTGCGTTGCCCTGAATAAGCTTTATTTTATGTTCCGGCTTCATCTTTTGTTTAAAAACCGCAACGTTGTTATCCGCAAGTTCCAGTGCGGAAACTTCATAGCCTTTTTCGGCAAAATAAAAGCTGTATGCGCCGGTGCCGGCTCCGATATCAAGGATCTTCATACCGGGCTTAAGATATTTTTCTATATATTTTACGGTGGTCAAAAATTCCACCCGGCCGGATTTGGATTTAAGGCGCATTTCCTCGTTGAAAATATCATAGGTGCGGTTTATCTGTTCCAATTCATCTTTTATGGTATAAAGTTCGTTAAAATCCATATTTTTACCTCCAAAATCAAAAAGGCAGGCGGAAAAAATTCCGTCTGCCTATGTTATCAGATAATTTATCAGTTTTCGAACTGATCAAAGAACTTCGGGTTTTTGGGGCAGGAACTTTCTGCAACCTGTATTGTTGCGGAAGCAAGATAGGTTCCGGCTTTAACAGCTTTTGCAAGGCTGTAACCGCGGGTAAGTCCCATAACAGTGCCGGAAAGGAAGGCATCGCCTGCGCCGGTGGTATCAACAAGGTCGCATGGGCGGCAGGGGCAGTGGCCTTCTTCGCCGGTACGGCTGTCGTAAAATACGGCGCCGTTTTTGCCCATGGTAACAACCATGGAAGGAACGCGAAGTTCGGAAGATTTTTCTTTAACAACTTCAAGCATCTGTTCGGGGTTATATTCTTCAAGATTCATATCGAAGAATTTTCCGGCTTCTATTTCGTTGCAGATATAGCAGTCAACGCGGGAAAGAAAGTCCGGACGCTTGCCGATAACGCTTAAATTGCCAACGATAACATAGACTTTTTTATTATATTTTTCTGCAAGGGAAAGAACTTTTTCTGCAATGGCTTCGTTTGTATCAACTTCGAGAACGATGTTTTCGCAGTTTTTAACAATTTCTTCGCCTTTTGCTCCGATAAAGGATTCAAGAGCGTCAAGGTCCGGCATCTGGCTGGTGGAACCGGCAAGGTCGCCGCGTTCGTCCATAACCGCAAGCCACATTCCAATACCGCCGCTTGGCACCATGGTGATGTAATCGGTTCCTACGCCGATATTCTGAAGATGATCCACAACGTCAAGTCCGATTGGGGTGTGGTCGGCAACGCTTACAAAATTAACAGGCATACCAACGTTTGCAAAGTCTTCGCACACGTTGCGGGAAACTCCTCCGTGAACAATTTTTACGTTGCCAAGGTTTGTACCGGTAGGGATGTATTTTCCGAACGGAAAACCTTTTACGTCAACAAATGCTACGCCGAAAACAGCAGTTGCAGCCAATTTAAACACTCTCCTAAAACTCAATATGCTAAAACTATAACACAAATTGTTACAAAAAGCGACAGTATTTTGGAAAAATATAAAAAAATAAAAATAAATTCCAAACACCTTAACTTTTTGCGGATAAAGTGATATACTAATCTATTAGTAAACTAAAAAAGGAGATATAAAAAATGAGCGAATGCAATCACGACTGCGAACATTGCGGTCAGAACTGTTCTTCAAGACAGGCTCCGGAAAGCTTTCTTGTGGATCAGAACGAATTTTCCGATATCAGACACGTCATCGGCGTAGTAAGCGGAAAAGGCGGCGTAGGCAAATCTCTCGTTACCTCTCTTCTTGCCGCCAATATGCAGAAAAAAGGATATAAAACCGCCGTTTTGGATGCGGACGTTACTGGACCTTCTATTCCCAAAGCTTTTGGCATTACCAACAAGGCCACCGGCAGCGCCGCCGGAATTATTCCGGAGCTTTCCAAAACCGGCATAGAAGTTATGTCCGTAAACCTTCTTCTTCAGGACGAAACCGAACCCGTTGTCTGGCGCGGACCGGTTATTGCCGGAACGGTAAAACAATTCTGGCAGGACGTAGTCTGGAACGACGTTGACTATATGTTTGTGGATATGCCTCCGGGTACAGGCGACGTTCCGCTTACCGTTTTCCAGTCCCTTCCGGTTGACGGAATAGTTGTTGTAACTTCTCCGCAGGAACTTGTTGGAATGATCGTTGAAAAAGCCGTAAAAATGGCCGGAATGATGGATATTCCGGTTCTTGCGGTGGTAGAAAATATGTCCGGATTTAAATGCCCTGACTGCGGAAAAGTTCATAACATTTTCGGAGAAAGCCATATAGAAGAAATCGCCGAAAAATACGGAATTCCCGTAACGGCAAAAATTCCGATCGACCCCACAGTTGCCGCAAAATGCGATGCCGGCGATATTGAATATTGCGAAGAAAACTGGCTTGATGCCGTTACCGAAAAACTTGCGACCCTTGGCTGATGCCAAATGACCCCATGGAGGACAAAATGAACAGAGAACTTGCGGTAGAAACCCTTAAAAAATACAACAAAGTGGCTTTCCACATCCGCCATGCCTATACTGTGGAAGGCGTTATGCGCTGGTACGCAAACGAACTTGGTTACGGCGATGAGGCGGATTTTTGGGCAGCAGTAGGCCTTTTGCACGACGTTGACTTTGAAAACTGGCCGGAGGAACACTGCGTAAAAGCACCGGAGCTTCTGCGCGAAGCAGGATTTGACGAAAGATTTATCCATGCGGTTTGCAGCCACGCATACGGAATGACCTCTGACGTGGAACCGGAACACCAGATGGAAAAAGTGCTTTTTGCCGCCGATGAGCTTACCGGACTTATCTGGGCGGCGGCAAAAATGCGTCCTTCCAAAAGCTGCATGGATATGGACGTTTCCAGCGTAAAGAAAAAATTCAAGGATAAAAAATTTGCCGCAGGCTGCAGCCGCGATGTTATAAAACTTGGCGCAGAGCGCCTTGGCTGGGAACTTGGCGAGCTGCTTGAAAAAACTCTCGAAGCGATGAAATCCTGCGAAGCCGCCGTCGAAGCGGAAATGGAAGGCATAGAGGAATAAGGAGAACAAAATGAAATACGATTTTGAAACTCTTATCAACAGAAGAAACACAGGTTCCCATAAGTGGGAAGGTATGTATGCCCAGATTCCGCAGGCAGGGGACGATATTGTTCCTCTTTCCGTTGCGGATATGGAACTTAAAAATCCGCCCGCGATTGTGGAAGGACTTAAAGAATACCTTGATAACACCGTTCTTGGCTATACCGGCGAAACTGAAAATTATTATAAAAGCGTAACTTCCTGGATGGAACGCCGCCACGGATTTTCTCCTAAAAAAGAATGGTTTGTAATGACCGCCGGCGTTGTTCCGGCTATTAAAGAAATGGTCGGCGCTTTTACCAAAGACGGCGATTCTGTTTTAATGCTTACTCCGGTTTATTATCCTTTTTATTCCAGCGTGGAAGCAAACGGCAGAACCGTTCTTGGCAGCGAGCTTATCCTTGAGGGAACCGAATACAGAATTGATTTCGAGGATTTTGCCGAAAAAGCGGCAAGACCCGAAACGACTCTCTGCATTCTTTCCAGTCCGCACAACCCCATAGGCCGCATCTGGACGAAGGAAGAGCTTCTTAAACTTTGCGAAATCTGCCTTGAAAACGGCGTTTTCATCATTTCCGACGAAATTCATTTTGACCTTATCATGCCGGGATTCGAGCACGTTTCCATGGGAACTTTTGAGGAAAAATACCTCAACAACTGCGCAATCTGCACTGCGCCCAGCAAAACCTTTAACCTTGCGGGTCTGCAAACTTCCAATATCTTTATTCCCAACGAGGAATACAGAAACAAAATGACCGCCGCAAGGGGATATTTCTCTCTTAACATTTTCGGTTACAAAGCCTGCGAGCTTGCGTACGATAAATGCGAGGAATGGCTGGACGAGCTGCTTTTGTACCTT
>SVNB01000081.1:5813-8210 GCA_015067125.1 Oscillospiraceae bacterium | reverse complement strand
TGCATTCGTGGTTAAAAACGATAAACGGAACGGGGTTTGTGCTGTGGGCGGTAAACGGAGTTCCGTCTTTGGCAAGCATAACGTCTGCGTTGCCGTGGTCGGCAGTGATAAGCACGGTGCCGCCCAGTTCCTTTACTTTATCGCAGATTTTGCCAAGGCATTCGTCAACAGCCTCGCAGGCGGCAACAGCGGCGGAAAAAACACCGGTGTGGCCGACCATATCTGTGTTGGCATAGTTAAGAATGATTACGTCGTGCTCGTTTTTATCAAGCTCTTCCAAAAGCTTTTCGGTAACAAGGTATGCGCTCATTTCCGGCTGAAGGTCATAAGTGGCAACGTTGGGAGAAGCGATAAGGTCACGGTCTTCGTTTTCGTAACAGGCCTCTACGCCGCCGTTAAAGAAGAAGGTAACGTGGGCGTATTTTTCTGTTTCTGCAATGCGAAGCTGTTTAAGGCCTTTTTTGGCAATGTATTCGCCAAAGGTATCTTCCAGCACAAGGGGCGGAAAGGCCACTTTTACATTTTCAAGGGTTTCGTCATACTGCGCCATGCAAACGTAGCAGACTTTTTTGGCGGTTCTTTCAAATCCTGCAAATTCTTCGTCAACAATGGCACGGGTCATTTCTCTGGCACGGTCCGGGCGGAAGTTCGCAAAAATTACGGAATCTCCGTCTTTTATGCCGGCGTTTTTTTCGCAGATGAACGGAACGATGAATTCATCGGTAATTCCTTCGTCATAGCTGCGCTGAACGGCCTCTTCGGCGTCTTCTTCGTAAGGAGCATCACCGAGGACGAGAGCTTTATAGTGGCGTTCAACACGGTCCCAGCGTTTGTCGCGGTCCATGCCGTAATAGCGGCCGCCTACGGAAGCAATTTTGCCGATGCCTGCTTCTGCAAGCTTGGCTTCCAGTTTTTCGATATAGCTTTTGCCGGAGGAGGGAGGAACGTCCCTGCCGTCCATAAAGCAGTGAAGATAAACTTTGGAAAGACCGTTTTCCTTTGCCATATCTATAAGGCCAAAAATATGTTCCAGGTGGCTGTGAACGCCGCCGTCGGAAAGAAGTCCGAGGATATGAAGGGCGGAATCTTTTTCTTTGCAGTTTTCCATGGCGGAGCAAAGTGCTTCGTTTTTATAAAAACTGCCGTCGCGCACCGCGTTGGTAATGCGCATAAGAGGCTGGTAAACGATTCTGCCCGCTCCGATATTGGTGTGTCCGACTTCGGAGTTGCCCATCTGTCCATCCGGAAGGCCGACATCAAGGCCGGAAGCGCCTATTATGGTTTTGGGGCAGGTTTCTTTAATTTTATCAAGGTTCGGCATTTTTGCGGCGCGGATAGCGTTGCCGTAATCGCTTTCGTTATAGCCAAAGCCGTCGAGTATCATTAAAACAAGTGGTTTCATAAAATCTCCTTATACAGAAGCTGCCGCAACGATTGCCGCAAAATCCGGAGCTTTGAGGGAAGCACCGCCGATAAGGCCGCCGTCAACGTCCTCTTTGGAAAGAAGTTCTGCGGCGTTTTTGGCATTCATGCTTCCGCCGTACTGAATGGTAATTGCTTCTGCGGCCTCTTTGGAATAAAGTTTTGCGATAAGTTCGCGAATGAATTTGCAGGCTTCCTCAGCCTGGTCTGCGGTGGCGGTAACGCCGGTGCCGATTGCCCAGACGGGTTCGTAAGCGATGATGATGTTTTTAAGCTCTTCTTCGGAAACTCCGCCAAGAGCAACTTTAAGCTGTTTGCCCACAACTTCTTCCATAATGCCCTGTTCACGCTCGTTAAGAAGTTCTCCGCAGCAAAGAATTACGGTAAGGCCTTCATCAAGAGCGGCGCGGGTGCGCTCGTTTACGGTTTCATCGGTTTCGCCGAAATACTGTCTTCTTTCGCTGTGGCCGATGATAACATATTCTGCGCCGACTTCCTTGATCATGGAAGCGGGAATTTCTCCGGTGAATGCACCGCCGGGTGCCCAATGGCAGTTCTGTGCGCCGACTTTTACGTTGGAACCGGAAGTTGCGTTAACGGCGGTTTCAAGGTCAAGATAAGGGGTGCAGACAACAACTTTGCAGTCTGCTTCTTTAACAAGGGGAAGAAGCTCTTCGATAAGAGCTTTCGCTTCCGCACGGGTTTTGTTCATTTTCCAGTTGCCGGCAATAACGGCGGCACGTTTGGATTTATTCATGATAAAACTTCCTTTCTGAAAACGGTAGGAAACGGTCTTGACTGTTCTGTATTTCGGCGGGAGCAAGCCCCCGCCCTACGGTTTTATTTTGGAATTATTTCTCGTTAAGAGCGGCAATGCCGGGAAGTTCAAGACCTTCGAGGAATTCGAGAGAAGCGCCGCCGCCGGTGGAAATGTGGGTCATTTTGTCTGCAAAACCAAGTTTGGTTACTGCTGCA
>SVNB01000081.1:0-5803 GCA_015067125.1 Oscillospiraceae bacterium | reverse complement strand
GGAATCTCCGCCGCCGATGATGGAGATGCAGTCGGTTTCTGCAATGGCTTCTGCTACTGCAAAAGTGCCGCCGGCAAAGTTTTTGAATTCAAATACGCCCATGGGTCCGTTCCAGATAACGGTTTTTGCATTTTTGACTGCTTCTTTAAAGAGTTCGACGGATTTGGGGCCGATATCCATGCCCATAAGGCCTTCGGGAATATCTTTGCCTTCCACAGCAACGGGCTCTGCGTTTTCATCAAATTTATCCGCGGCGATGTGGTCAACGGGAAGAAGGAGAGAAACGCCTTTTTCTTTTGCTTTTGCAAGAAGTTCGGAAGCGAGTTCGAGTTTGTCTTCTTCGCAAAGGGAAATGCCTACGTTGTGGCCTTCTGCTTTAAGGAAGGTATATGCCATTGCGCCGCCGACGATAAGGGTATCGACTTTTTCGAGAAGGTTGGTGATAACGCCGATTTTATCGGAAACTTTTGCGCCGCCAAGAACAGCAACGAAAGGTCTTACGGGGTTATCAAGAGCTTTGCCCATAACGTCGATTTCTTTCTGGATAAGGAAGCCGCATACTGCGGGAATGTAATCCGCAACGCCGGTGGTGGAAGCATGCGCGCGGTGTGCGGTGCCGAATGCATCGTTTACAAAGATTTCTGCAAGAGAAGCAAGCTCTTTTGCAAATTCCGGTGCGTTTTTGGTTTCTTCTTTGTAATAACGAACGTTTTCGAGAAGGGCAACTTCGCCTTCTTTAATGGTTGCGGAAATATCTTTGGCGTCTTCGCCGATTACGTCTTTGCTCATTCTTACTTCGCAGCCGAGAAGTTCGGAAAGTCTTGCGGCAACGGGAGCAAGAGAAAATTCGGGAAGCCATTCGCCCTTCGGGCGGCCAAGGTGGGAACAAAGGATAACTTTTGCGCCGTTTTCTTTAAGATATTTGATGGTGGGAAGGGCGGCAACAATTCTTTTATCGTTGGTGATAACGCCTTCTTTAAGCGGTACGTTAAAATCGCAGCGGACAAGAACTTTTTTGCCGGCTACTTCGATGTCTTTTACGGACATTTTGTTGGCAGTGTTCATGGGAACAACATCCTTTCTATGGTGAATTAATCGAAAACAAATTTAAAATCGAAGCCAAAATACTTCATATTAAATATATAATAAAATAATCTTTTTTTCAAGGGAAAAGGGGCGACTTCGGCGATTTGTTGAAAGAGAAGTGGGTTTGCGTAATTTAATGTTAAAATTTTATAATAAAAGGCATTTTACGGAAAAGCCGCTATTGTGCAAAATTACGTTTTTTACTTTTTGACCATCAGAAAGCAAATGATGTAAAGGCTGTTTGTAAAATCTGACCAAGGCGGTTTTTAAAAGAAAAAACAGCGGCGAAAAAATCCGTCGGAAGCAACAAATGCCGGCTTTTGCAAAGGTTTTTGATTGTGTTTTTTCTACAAAGCAAAATGGAAAAAAGTTGCTTTGGAAAAATTTGAGATTTTGCAAAAAGAATTATATAATCATATCAGCTTAAAAAACGGAGGCGGCAGCATGAATACACAGAAAAAATTTACCGTTCGGGATCTTGCGGAAATAGGAGTTTTGGCGGCGCTTGTTTTTGTGGCAACATATTTTCTTAAAATAGGTCCGATACCCACCCCGGCAGGCCCGACACAGTTTAAAATGGGCAACGCCGTCTGTCTTTTGGGCGCAATGGTTTTTGGAAAAACAAAAGGCGGCCTTGCAGCAGGAATAGGTTCCGCAATGTTTGATCTTACTCAGCCGGCTTTTGTGGCAGGAGCACCTTTTACGTTTGCCTTCTTTTTTGCCATGGCATACGTTTGCGGCTGGGTTTCCAAACTTGGCGGCAACGACGGAACAAAAACAAAACAAAATATAATCGGCGCGGTATGCGGTGCCTGTACATATCTGGTTCTTCATCTGGGAAAATCCTTCATCACGCTTTTGCTGGAAGGCAGCGATGCTTCCGCCGCCCTGGTTGCCTGTGGAACAAAGTTTGTAACCTCCGGAATAAACGCGGTTTTTGCCATAGTTGTTTCTGTTCTGCTTGCACCTGTTTGCAAAAAAGCACTTGACAGAGCGTATAGGGGAAGATAATTTATACAAATAGTTCATAAAAAGCGAGCGGCGGAAGAAATTCCGCCGCTTTTGTAATATATGGAGGTGTTTTGCAGAAATATCTTATCAGTCAGCTGCGCTGCCGGCTTACCTGTTAGGGGAACTAACCCGCCGGGGTGGTTTTGCGGAACGGTCAAGACCGTTCCCTACTGTGGGCAACTTGGCCCCCTTGCCTAAAGGGGGCTGGATTTTTTAACCGCCTGCGGTTAAAAAAGACTGGGGGATTCTTTTGCAAATTGCCGGTTGAATTTAATGGGATAGGATTTCTCTCCCTCCGTCACCTGCGGTGACACCTCCCTCATCAGAGGGAGGTTACCCTCCGGGTTACTTGTTTGCGGCGGGAGCAAAGCCCCCGTCCTACGGTAAATTTGAAAACTTTAACTTTCCGCTTTCAATTTTCAACTTTTGGCTGCAAATAAAAAGTGCCCGCCGAAAAGGAAAAATCGGCGGGCTTTTTTTACTTTGTAATTATCGCCACGGGGCAGTGGTCGCTTCCATAATATTGGGGATAGATAAGGCTGTCCTCGATTTTTTCGGCAAAGCGTTCGGAGCAGATGAAATAGTCGATTCTCCAGCCCGCGTTCTTTTCCCTTGCGTGGAACATATAACTCCACCAGGAATAGGCGTCTGTGCGGTCCGGATAAAGATGGCGGAAGGTATCGGCAAAACCCGCTCCAAGCAGTTCGGTCATTTTGCCGCGTTCCTCATCGGTAAAACCGGCGTTGCCGCGGTTTGTTTTATAATTCTTTAAATCTATTTCTTCATGCGCAACGTTCATATCGCCGCAGATTATAACAGGTTTGTGCTTATCAAGGGAACTTACGTATTCCCTAAAGCAGTCTTCCCAATCCATGCGGTATTCAAGGCGCTCCAGATCGCGCCTTGCATTTGGAACATAAACATCAACAAGATAGAAATCCGGGTATTCAAGGGTGATAACGCGGCCTTCGTGGTCGTGGCGTTCCACATCTATTCCGTAATTTACCGCAAGAGGTTCGTGCTTTGTAAAAATAGCCGTGCCGGAATAGCCTTTTTTCTCTGCGCTGTTCCAGAACTGATAGTACCCGGGAAGTTCAAGACTTATCTGATCCGGCTGAAGCTTTGTTTCCTGAAGGCAAAAAAAATCCGCATCCATTTCTGCAAAGCTTTCCATAAATCCTTTTCCCATACAGGCCCTTAAACCGTTTACGTTCCAGGATACAAATTTCATATCGGCACTCCTTTTATGCGTGATAAAGTTTTTTGTTGCGGTATTTTGGTTCGCAGGTAAGGTTAAGTCCAAGCTTTTTAAAAGTCTGGGTATCTACCTGAGAAAGTATTACGGTGGAATGACATTCGCAGCCGCGCAGTTCTTCAAGGCAGGCAAGAGCTTTTGCCGCGTCCGGGTTTTTTGGTGCGCTTACGGCCAAAGCCAAAAGCACCTCGTCAAGATGCAGCCTTGCGTTGTTGTGGCCAAGGTGTTTCTTTTTAAGTTCTTCCACCGGGTTCATAACAAGCGGGTCTATAATATCTACGGAATCTTCTATTCCGGCAATTTCTTTAAGAGCGTTAAGAAGCATTGCCGCGGAAGAACCCAGCAGTGAACTGGTTTTTCCGACTATAATTTTTCCGTTTTTAAGCTCTATGGAAGTGGCCGGCATTCCGGTTTCTTCTTCTTTTGCCAAAGCGGCCGCAACAACGGCACGGTCTGCCGGCGTAACGCCCACACGCTCCATAAGAACTTCCGTACGGAGCACAGGGTTTTCGTCGCATTTTCCCTGGCGATGTTCACAGGCGGCTTCGTAATAGCGGCGGATAATTTCCTGCTTTGCGGCTTCGCAAACGACCTCGTCATCGCTTATACAGTTGCCCACCATGTTAACGCCCATATCTGTTGGGGATTTATACGGGCTTTCGCCAAGAATGGTTTCAAAAATTCTGTTGAGCACCGGGAAAACTTCGATATCTCTGTTATAGTTAACAGTCATTTCGCCGTATGCGGCAAGATGATAGTGGTCTATCATATTAACGTCATCAAGGTCTGCGGTAGCCGCTTCGTAAGCAAGGTTTACAGGGTGAGTAAGCGGAAGGTTCCATATAGGAAAAGTTTCGAACTTTGCATAACCGGCTTTTACGCCACGCTTGTTTTCGTGAAAAAGCTGAGAAAGGCAGGTGGCCATTTTGCCGCTGCCGGGACCGGGTGCGGTTACAACCACCAGGGGGCGGGTGGTTTCGATATAATCGTTTTTGCCAAAGCCTTCATCGCTTACAACAAAGTTAACGTCCATGGGGTATCCTTCTATGGGATAGTGAATATAGCTTTTTATTCCAAGAGAATCAAGCTTTGCACGGAAGGCGTCTGCGGCCCTTTGGCCGGAATACTGGGCAATAAGCACACTGCCGACATAAAGTCCCATGGAAGAAAAAGCGTCGATAAGGCGCACAACCTCAAGGTCATAGGTGATGCCGAGATCTCCGCGGATCTTGTTTTTTTCTATATCGGTTGCGTTTATTACGATGATGATTTCGGCCTGATCCTTCATTTCGCAAAGAAGCTTTACTTTGGAATCATACGCAAACCCGGGAAGAACCCTTGAAGCGTGAAAATCGTCAAAAAGCTTTCCGCCAAATTCCAGATAAAGCTTTCCGCCGAACTCTTTTATCCTTTCTTTTATCTTCTGCGACTGCATACTGAAATATTTTGCGCTGTCAAAACCTATTTTCTGCATATTTCCCCCCGAAAAAATTAATTATATTTTTAAAAAGAATATTAAGTTTCTGCAAAAAGTGGTGACAAAAGATGTTAAATCCGCTATAATTACTTTTATAAAACATCACCTAATAACTATAAACCTAATTGTCGTTTCAGTCAACAAAAGGTTTTTGATTTTTAAAGATTTTTTTACCCGGAGGATTAAAAATGGCAAAAAAAATTCTTGCCGCTTTTCTTTGCGCGGCAATGCTCTTCTGTTTTTCCGGATGCTCCGCAGCGGAATCCATAAGCACATGGCTTGATGACGTAAGCACCCTTATTCCGAATGACGTGGAACTTATTATTGCCCAGATGTTCGGTATGGATGAAGAGGTGGAAGATCACGAAATCATTCTTTCCGAAGGTTATGTAAATATGCTTAAAAACGGAACATATTATATGGCCTATACTCTTGCGGACGGTACGGAGGTTATGCACGGAAGCAACGGCCTGCGCACAGGTTCCAGCTATCCGGAACCGGCAGAACTTAAAGATACGGAACCAAAGTACGATTCCGACGGAAATCTTATCGAACCGGAAATTCCGCACGAACACATAGTTCTTTTCGAGGGCGTATATTATTACATTGATGACAACCAGTCTAAAATGTTCACCGTAAACCCGGCGGAATATAAGGCTGTTCCGTTCGAAATTTCCACAGCGAACATCGTTCTTGCCTCTACCGGAACAGAAACCTTTGCAGGTAAACCCTGCCGTTACGAACGCTATTCCACTACCGACGGAGATATTACTTTTTATTACGAAAACACCGTTCTTTGCGGAATGCGCATAGAGCAGGGCGAAACCATTGTTATAGAAAATATCACCGCTTTCAATAAATATCTTAA
The DNA here is from genome assembly GCA_015067125.1 of Oscillospiraceae bacterium. Classification (GTDB taxonomy): domain Bacteria; phylum Bacillota; class Clostridia; order Oscillospirales; family Ruminococcaceae; genus UMGS1668. The sequence goes on along the minus strand of SVNB01000081.1, from coordinate 106 downwards.
CCCAACTCTTGTTGCCATGCCGGACAGTTATAAAATTGTTCAGCATTGGACTCCGGAATCCTGAAAAATGAAAAAATGCCCGCCGAAAAAACGGCGGGCATTTTAA
>SVNB01000080.1 GCA_015067125.1 Oscillospiraceae bacterium | reverse complement strand
CGTAGAGGGAGAAGGCGTTTTCGGAAGATTCCGGTTTGAAAGCGGAACTCACCGTGTTCAGCGCGTGCCCGTAACGGATTCTCAGGGCAAGATACAGACTTCTGCCGTAACCGTTGCGGTTCTGCCCGAAGCGGAAAACGTAGAGGTGGAAATCGACCCAAACGATTTAAAAATAGATACCTTCCGTTCCAGCGGAGCGGGCGGACAGCATATCAATAAAACAAGCTCTGCCATACGCATAACCCATCTTCCTACCGGTATGGTGGTGGAATGCCAGGACGAGCGAAGCCAGTATAAAAACAAAGATAAGGCCATGAAGGTGCTTAGAAGCCGCCTTTACGAACAAAAACAGCGTGCCGCGGACGAAAGCCGCGCCGCCGACAGAAAAGCTCAGGTTGGCAGCGGCGACAGAAGCGAACGCATAAGAACATATAATTTTCCGCAGGGGCGCGTTACCGATCACCGCATAGGGCTTACTCTTTACAAAATAGATTCTGTTATAAACGGCGGAATAGACGAACTTATCGACCCTTTGCGTGCCCACGATCAGGCAGAAAAACTGCGCGGAGAGGAAGAATAAACCGGAGGAAAAATGGAAACTTTGCTTTTAAACGCAAAAAACACGGCAGATATTGAAACCGCCGCGAATATTCTTAAAAACGGCGGACTTTGCGCTATTCCGACGGAAACGGTATATGGCCTTGCGGCAAACGCGTTTAACGCAAAGGCCTGTTCCAATATTTTTAAAGCAAAGGGCCGCCCGGGCGATAATCCGCTTATTGTGCATATCTGCGATATGGATATGCTTTGCGATATCGTTGCCGAAGTTCCGGAAAAAGCAAAACTTCTGGCAGAAAAATTCTGGCCCGGTCCGCTTACCATAATTATGAAAAAAAGCGAAAAAATACCGGACGTTGTAAGCGCAAATCTTTCCACCGTTGCGGTGCGTTTTCCGGCGCATCCGGCAGCAAGAAAAATTATTGAAGCTGCAAAGCTTCCTCTTGCGGCACCTTCTGCAAATCTTTCCGGAAGTCCAAGCCCGACAAGCTTTGAGCATTGCGTGCATGATCTTGCGGGCAGGGTAGAGGGCATAATCGACGGCGGCATCTGCGAAGTTGGCGTGGAATCCACCATAATCTCTTTTGCGGGAGAAAAACCGGTGCTTTTGCGCCCCGGCTACGTTACTCTTGAACAGCTTCGCGAAGCCATCGGAGAGGTAGAGGTTTCTCACGCCGTGCTCGAAAAACTGGAAGAAGGCGAAAAAGTGCTTTCTCCGGGAATGAAGTATAAGCACTATGCGCCCAAAGCGCAGGTAACTCTTATAAAGGCAAGTTCAAAGGATTATATAAAATTTGTAAACGAGCATGCGGCAAAAGGGGTTTTTGCTCTTTGCTTTGATGAGGAAGCAGAAAAACTTTGCGTGAGCACCGTTTGCTATGGTTCGGAATTTTCTGATGAGCAGCAGGCGGAACATATCTTCGAGGCTCTGCGGAAAATAGACGAAAGCAAAGCGGAAAAAGTGTATGCCCATTCGCCAAAGATAACCGGAGTGGGCCTTGCGGTTTATAACCGTCTTATAAGGGCCGCTGGATTTGACGTTATAGAACTTTGAGCATGACATAAAAAGGAGCGACGGAAGAATGGCAAGCATAATCGGCCTTACCGGCCAGACCGGAGCGGGAAAAAGCTCCGTTCGCAAAATAATGTATAAAAACGGTGCCGCGGTTATTGATGCGGATGCCGTTGCCCACGACATTACGGAAAAAAACGTGGATTGTATCTATGATATAGTCAGCCGTTTTTCCTGCCTGGTGCTCAATAAAGAAGGTTCCATAAACCGCAAGGCGCTTGGCAAAAGGGTGTTTGCGGATAAAAAGGAGCTTGCTGCCCTTAACAAGATAATTTTTCCGTATATTCTTGATGCCATTGAGAAAAAAGTGCTGGAACACATAAAAAAAGGTGCAGAAATTGTGGTTATAGACGGTGCCACAGTTATAGAAAGCGGCTGCGCAAAGATGTGTGACGCGCTTATTTCTGTTGTGGCGGATGAAGAAACCCGCACGGAACGCATAATAAAAAGGGACGAAATTTCTGAAGAGGACGCAAAACGCAGGGTGGCCGCCCAAAAACCGGAAGAATTTTATACCGAACATTCCGATTTTGTTATAGAAAACAACGGCAGCAAAAAAGAACTTGTGCAAAACGTAAACGTCGTGCTCAAAAATATGCTAAACATAAAAACAAAAGCCGCTTTGGAGGATCGAGTTTGGGAAAAATAATAAAAAACGCCGTTTTGGGTCTTTTGGTTGTGGCCTTTATTGTTTTTGCGGGCGTTATGATGAACCGCAGCACAAAGCTTCTTGAGCACTGGGCCTATCCTACGGAATACAGCGAAACAGTTGAAGAAAAATCCGCCGAATACGGCGTACCGCTTTCCGTAATATACGCGGTTATCCGCACAGAAAGCGGATTTGACCCGAATGCGGAAAGCTGGGTGGGCGCCCGTGGACTTATGCAGATAACAAAGGATTCCCACGACTGGATAGATTATTACCGCAAAGAAAGCACCGGCACTTGGGACGATATGTACGTTCCGGAAGTAAACATAGATTACGGCACCTGGCTTTTAAGCTATCTTTATCGTGAATTCGGGGAGTGGGAAACCGTTTATGCCGCGTATAACGCAGGCCCGAACGCCGTAAAAAAATGGCTTGAAGATCCGGAATATTCCACCGACGGAAAAACTCTTTACAATATTCCGTATGAAGAAACTTCCAAATACCGCGAAAAAGTCAGCACATACCGCAAAGGTTACCAAAAAGTTTACGGTTATGACTGATTTTATATAAGCAATTTAAAATTTAAACATAGAAAAGGAGAAACAACATGAGCGAAAAAGAAAAATCCGCAGCACAGCTTCTTAAAGAAAAGCTTTTCCGCAGCCCGAAAAACGCAGGCAGCACCCTTTCTGATGAAGAACTTAAAGCCGCATTTGATTACTGCGAGCCTTATAAAGAATTCATCAGCACCTGCAAAACCGAACGCGAGTTTATCGACTGGGTAATTCCGGTTCTTGAAAAAGAAGGTTTTGTTCCCTTCGAACCGGGCAAAAAATATGTTGCCGGCGATAAAGTTTACATCAATAACCGCAACAAAGCTTTTATGTTTGCAAAAATCGGCAGAAGACCTCTTGAAGAAGGTATGCATATTGCTGCCGCACATATTGATTCTCCTCGCCTTGATCTTAAACCCAATCCGCTTTACGAGGATCAGGAGCTTGCTCTTTTTAAAACCCACTATTACGGCGGAATCAAAAGATACCAGTGGACCGCAATGCCCCTTGCCCTTCACGGCGTTGTAATCAAAAAAGACGGAACTTCTGTAACTGTAACCGTTGGCGAACAGGATGACGAACCTGTTTTCTGCGTTTCCGACCTTCTTCCGCATCTTGCAAAAGAGCAGATGGACAGAAAACTCGGCGACGGAATCAAAGGCGAAGAACTTAATATCATCATCGGTTCCATGCCTTTCCGTGATGACGAAATCAGCGAAAAAGTAAAACTTAACATAGCAAATATCCTTTTTGAAAAATACGGAATCATCGAAGAAGACTTCCAGTCCGCAGAACTTACTATGGTTCCTGCCGGCAAAGCACGCGATATCGGTTTTGACCGCGGCCTTATCGGAGCATACGGCCACGACGACAGAGTCTGCGCATACGGCGAACTTACCGGTATTCTTGCTTCCGATCCGGAATACACCGCGGTTGCCTGCTTTGCGGATAAAGAAGAAACCGGTTCCGACGGCCCTACCGGTATGAACAGCAAAATGCTTTCTTATTTTGCTATGGACCTTGGCCGTCCCTACGGAATTCCCGGTCACGTTATTCTTGAAAACAGCAAATGTATTTCTGCGGACGTAAACGCAGCTGTGGATCCCACATTCCCCCAGGTGCACGAAAAAACCAACGCGGCGTATCTTAACTACGGCATTGTTGTTACCAAATATACCGGTTCCGGCGGCAAATATTCCACCAACGACTGCCCGGCAGAGTTCTGCGCAGAGGTACGCGATATTCTTGATAACGCAGAAGTTGTATGGCAGACCGGCGAACTTGGCAAAGTTAACGAAGGCGGCGGCGGCACCGTTGCAAAATATATTTCCCGCCTTGAAGTGGATACCATCGACGTAGGCGTTCCGCTTCTTTCTATGCACGCACCTATGGAAATTGCCGCAAAAATCGATATCTATATGATGCACAAAGCTTCCGAAGCATTCTATAACGCAAAATAATTTATAAGTAATAAAAAAAGCCCGATTTTTTTAAAAATCGGGCTTTTTTTCTGCAACATTTTATCCCTGTTAATACACTATATAGTTGTAAGGAGGGATTTTTTATGAAAAAACTGTTTGCAATTTTACTTGTTATGATGATTATGCTTTCCGCCTGCGAAAAAGCTGCGGAAGAAAATTTTGAAAAAGAACCGCTTGGCGAAAAAGAGAATATCGCTTCGGAAGAAACTCTTGATATTATAAAGGATTGTATTTTTAAAGAAAACGGAAAATACGGCGTTCAGCACGAAGGAAAAATCATCGCAGAAGCCGTTTATGATGAATACAGGGAGCTTGGCAGAATAGGCGGAACGGATATTTATGCGCTTGGCAAAGAAAGCGGTACAAAACCGGCTGTTCTTTATGACGAAGACAGCCGCATATACGGAGTTGGAGAAACCGCAAATACCCTTTACGATATATATTCCGCAGAGGGCAGGCTTATAATTTCTTACCCGGTGGACGATGCGGAAAAATACGATAAAAAAACGCTTTACGTCAGCGCAAAAGGCAGCCTTTATGAATATATTTTTTCTGACGAGGGCGAAATTACAGCCGAAACCTGCGACCCTGCCGGAAAAACCGGAACGGTAATAAACGGACTTGATGAGGTGCGCTATTATTACGGGGCTTCTCCGCTTTCTGCCGGATACGGCCTTGCGGATGCGGAAGATTACGCCGTTATCCCTGCCATTTATACAAGCTTCACTCCGATTTTTAAGGACAGAATAATTGCAGAGGCCAGAAACGGCTTTGGAATGATGAATACCTGCAGAATTTATGATAACGAAGGTAATATCATCTGCGAAAAATACCACGAGGTAATTTATAAACGCATGAATGCCGAAACAAACGAATGGCTCGGCATAGGGTACGTCGCAAACCCCGAAAGCCAGATAGAAAGTGTCTGCCGCGACGAAGAGGGAAAAATCATGGCTTCCGGCTTTCGCTTTATAGATAAGGACGGAAAAGAATTAAGCGGCGTTTTTACCGATGATATAAAAGACGAAATATCTTCGGAAGAAATGCTTTTAACCCTTACCGCACCGGACGGCAGCAAAATGGAAGCCGACCTTAACGATTATATTTTTATACCGTAAATATAATTAGAAAAATATTGTAAAAGGAGGAACTCATTATGAAAAAACTGCTTGCTTTGATTTTCGCGCTGCTTATGCTTTGTGCCTGCGGTGCGGAAGAACCGCTTGAAAACGAAACTGAAATTTTTGAATCCGAAGACGGAAAATTCGGCCTTTTTAAAGGAGAAGAAATAATTTGCGAAGCGGTATTTGATAAAATCGAACCCGCAGAAGCTGATGACGCCCTCTTTTACAGCTACAAGGCATTTGTTCCCGAAGATACCGGGCTTTTTCTTGAAGAAGGCGGAAAGCATTTTTATAAAGTTTCCGAAGAGCCTGTGCAGCGCTTTTATCTTCTTGATTCGGAAGGGAAACCGATAGCGGATACAGCTTTTGAGGAAGTGGAGCTGGATTTTTTGATTGATGAAAACGGAAAAACCGTTCCGCAGTTCTTTTTGGGAATTTTTGAAGGAAATTATGTTCGGTATGAATATGAAAACGGAAAATTCGTTTTGACGGAAGAAAGCAAAAAAGATGAACGAGAAACGGATTTTGGTTATACGATTACACAATATGTTTACAAAATCCGCGATTTTATGAAATACGGTCTTAAATCCGGCGAAAAAGTGATAGTTGAAACCACTGCGGACAGAATTGAAATTCCATTTAAAGACAGAATAGTTATCTATAACGGCCCGACCTGGCAGTCCGTAATCTGCGGAAAATGCCTTCTGCTTGATGAGGAAGGAAATATTTTTACCGATAAATTCAACAGAATAGAGTTCAAAACATTTGAAGACGGTTCGTATGTGGGCGTTGCCTATACTGCCGGAAGCTGGGCAGAAGAACCCACCTTTGACGAAAACGGCGAAAGAATGCCCGGCGGAATATGGTTTATTGATAAAAACGGAAATATGCTCAGCGAAAGCGTTTTTGATACGGAAGTTCTTATAGGATATTACACCCTTGACGAAGAATGCCTTACCGTTTACAGTTATGATGATGACGGAAACGAACTGAAAACAGAAATTTCTTACGAGGGATATATACTGGAAGAACCAAAATACCCAAAAACCACAAAGCTTACCGCAGAGGACGAAAAGGTTAAAGAAGCTGTTTCTTATATCGAGGCTATTGCGAACAACTGGTTTTCCTCTATGCTGGATAACGACCCGATGGTGATAAGCTGGGAAATAAAAAGCGTTGAATTTGATGCCGACAGAACAAATCACTATATATCATATTTTTTTGAAAACGGCGAAACTGATGAAGAAGCTCTTTATGAAAACGTTGCGGCAATATTGATAAAGACGGAAATCAACGTTAAAGAAGAATTCCACGAAGGATTTGGCGGATTTGGCGAACAGAAAGTATGGCACGAAGGAAACTGGCAGCCGCTTTATACCGATTGCTTCTATCTTTCTTATTCCGAGGCTTTTTATAACGGATATGACGAGATGTACAGAAAATATGCGGAAGATTTTGAAACAAAATGGAAGATCATCAATTACGGACCCTATTGATTATACCGGAAAAGGAGGGCGAACTTTTATGAGAAAACTGCTTGCTTTGATTTTGGCTTTGCTTATGCTTTGCGCCTGCGAAGCTTTGGAAGAACCGATTATTGATGAAGAAATATTTGTTGCCGATTCGGACATCGGATTTATTAAAGATGAAATTGAAATCATTGAATCCGAAGACGGAAAATTCGGTGCAAAAATTCGTTATTCCGAAGTTCTTGAACCGATTTATGATTCAATCAAAATTTACGATAGGTTCTTTCTTGTAAAAGAAGGAGAAACTTTTAAAACCTTTGAATTTACCGGAAGGCAAATCGGTTATGATTATTCCGATTTTGTGTGGAATGAATATCAAAACGAAATGGCTCCGTATCTTGGAATTGTTTCCGAAGGGACGATGAAAATTATATCCGAAGATGAAAACAGAGAACCGTTCTTCGAAGAAGTTCCGGACGAAAGACATTATCTTATAAACAAAGACGGAATACCGTTTTTTGATGTTCCGCTGGAAGACTATATACCTATGACCGAAGCTGATGAGCCGGGAAAACTTTTTATCTATGGTACCGCAAAAGGCAACCGTTACGAAGGCTGGAGCCAAATTGACGGAAGCGAAAGGCTGGTCCGAATGGAAGAAACAGAGCCCCGAACTTTTGTTGATGAATTCGGATACGAACATACCGGTTTTTACGCCAACTGGTACGGCGGATATATGAAGCACGGACTTAATATTAACGGTGAAGTTTTTATCGAACCGGTTTACAGCGGCCTTACGGTTCCGTTTAAAGACAGAATTATTCTTTGGTACAGCGCTTTTATGCAGGGGCAGAACTGCGGCTATTGCAGAATGATAGACCTTGATAAAAACGCTTTGACAGATGAGTATAACCGTATAGATTTCATCGGGCTTGAAGACGGATATTGGGCCGGCGTTGCCGTCAGCTACGGAAGCGATTCCGAAGATCCTATTTTTGACAGAAACGGAGAACCGATGCCGGAAGGAATATGGTTTATCGATAAAGACGGAAACAGAATAAGCAAAACCATGGGGCTTGTTCAAGAAGAAGGCGGTTTTGAATATGAAGGCTACAACTTTGTAAAAGAAGCCATAACTTCCGTAAGCGATGTTATAACTTTTCTTGATGAAAACGGCGAAGAAATGAAGATTGCCATAAAAGATTGTGCTTTTAAACCGTAAGGAGGCTTTTTATGAAAAAACTGCTTGTTTTAGCTTTGGCGCTGCTTATGCTTTGCGCCTGCGGTGCGGAAGAACCGGCAA
>SVNB01000079.1 GCA_015067125.1 Oscillospiraceae bacterium | reverse complement strand
GATACAACAAGATTTGTATAGTAAAAATCGTTGTAATTAAAAGTTTTTTTCATACTTTCGATTTCTTTTTTTATAAGCGGAAAATTATCATTAATGATTTTCCATACCGGCAATTTATCTGTTTTTGTTTTATCTTTAATAAACGCCAGATTTTCCCTTGTTATAACTGTATTTTCGGAATAAAAGTCTTCGCTGTGGATTTTAAGATATTCGTATCCGGCGGCATGGAGTTTTTTATACCATTTTGCAATAGCTTTTGCCGTTTCTTTATCGGACATATCCGCTTCCGTGCCAAGGCGGTATTCCCTGCTTTCGGAAATATCTTCCATAAGAATAGACTTTTCTGTTTTTGCAAAAACCTCTATGGTTTCTATTCCCAGATCCTTAAGAATATCATATATTTTTATCTCTCTGCGATAATCCTTATTATAAAAATATTTAAAGACGAAAGATTTCTCCTTCGTCTTTATTTTTAAAAGGGCAATTCCGTCTTTTTCCCGCATTTTTTCGATTTTTTCCGTCTTTATGCCAAGGCGTTCAAATTCATCAAATGCTTTTTTAAAGATTTTTTCGTCATTCATACTGTTCTAAAAGCTGTTTTGCTCTTTCTTTTATTGCTTCTTTTATGTTTTCCGGAGCGATTACCTTCATATCCTGCGCGCCGAACTGCATAAGCCAGCGCAAAAGGCCTTCGCCCTCTGCGGCTCTTACCTCCGTACGGAATCTTTTTTCTCCGGCAGGTTTGGTAATGATCTCTTCGCCGAATTCCCTGCGAATATCTTTCGCGATTTTTTCGCTGCATTCCAGAACAAGCTTTATACTTTCTCCGCCGTACATATTAACGCTTCTGCGCAGATATTCGCCGATGGAAAAGCTGTTTTTAAGTTCCTCTATCTCTTTTCTTTCTCTGATCGGTATTTTGGTTATCTCGACATTTGTCATCATTTCCACATGGAAGTGGATAAGGTGGTCGTGGCTTTTGCTGTTGCCGATAAGAAAATAACTGTCATCTGCCCAGCAAAGGTAATACGGAGAAATTTCGTAAATATGTCCGTCGCGCTTAAGCTGCATTTTTCCGTCCGGTGCAAACTCAAAATACTGAAAAGTAATTCGCTTTCCGTTTTTTATTGCGCTTATGACTTTATCTATGTTATAGCGCACCTTTTTGTTTTTGGATTTTATTTTTTCATCCACAAAGGTGTGTTCGCGGATAATTTCTTCGCCGGTGGGGCTTGCCATTTCGCAGAGTTTTTCTATAATTCCCGTGGAATCATCATAAGTAATGAATTTTGCTCCGGAAACCGCATCCGCGATTATTTTAAGCTCGTAATCCTCGAAAAGCTGATCGGTCATATAATATCCGCGCTTAAGTTCATCACAAAGAATTATGGAATATCCCGCATCGCGCAAAGCGGCAATATCTCTTGCAACGGATTTTCTTTCCGCGCTGATTCCTTTTTCTCCAAGGTATTCTATAAGATCGTTTGTATTTACGGGGTGCTGTTCATCTGTTTTTTTAAGACGTTCTAAAATATAAAGCAGTTTTTCCTTTGTTTTGCCTTCCATTTTTACGCACTTCCTTTCAATACAAATATATTAACATATTTTTTACGACAAAACCGCACCAACAGGCTCTTTTTTATTAAAATTCTGAACTTTTTCTATAATCCAGCCGGAAAGCAAAACAGTAACCAGTGAATACGCAATCTGCTGAAACGGAATATAGCTCAGCGAAAGCAAAAGCACGGTAATATCCGTAAAAAGATACGCGCGGGAAATTTTGATGTGAAGTTTTTTGGATATTACAAGCGCCAGCGCATCATCACCAGCGCATGCTCCGCCCTGACGAACAACTATTCCGGCGCCTATGCCCACAAAAAGCGCACCGATTACAGCCGCTGCTATCGGTATGCTGTCAAGATCCGGCAAAAGCGGGGGAAACTGTTCCAGAAGCGCATAAAACGCAGAATATCCCAAAGTTCCCGCAAGGGATTTTATTATAAATTCTTTTCCCAGGAAAACCACACCCATAAGGTAACAGGTTCCGTCAAGCAGCGGCGCCGTTATTGCCGGAGAAATTTTAAACCAGTTGAAAAGCAGAAGTTCTATTCCCCAGATGCCGCCTTCTGTAATAATCGTTCTGGAATGGATATTATACATTCCAAAGGCGAGTATAAACGCGCCTAAAAAGATATAAAAAAGATAAAAATATCTGTTTATCAGTTTCTTCAAAAAACAAATACCGCCTTTTCAGTTAAATCCGCGGAAGCCCTTGCCTATGATTTCGCTGCTGTTTGTTATCATCATAAAAGCTGTGGGTTCAATTTCTTTGATATATCTGCGCAAAAGCACCGCCTGGCTGCGTTTAAGCACCACAAGAACAATGCTTTTTTCTGTGTGAGAATAAGCACCCTCTGCCTTATATATTGTTGCGCTGCGGTGCAAGGTGTTATGAATATAATCGCATATGGGTTTGGGATTTGTTGTGATAATGGTAAAATATTTGCAAAGGTTGATGTTTTCTATGGCACCGTCCATAATAAGCGTTTTTGCAAAAAGACCGGTAAGAGAATAAAGACCGGTTTCAAAATCAAAGGCAAAAAACGCGCTTAAAGTAATCAAAAGGTCAACTGCAAAAATGGCTGTTCCGATTTCCATAGTGGTGTATTTTTTAAGAAGCATGGCTACAATATCCGTGCCGCCGCTGGAAGCATCCATATTAAAAAGAATTGCCGAAGCCACTGCAGGGATTGCCACCGCAAAAAGAAGCTCTATAACCGGTTCATCTGTAAGCGGTTTTGTGATGGGATAAATCTTATCCATAAAAGAAAGTCCCACTGTGGAAAGAATGGTTACATAAAGGGTTTTGCCCGCAAAACCTTTTCCAAGCACAATAACGCCGATAATAAGCAGCACGGCGTTCATAACAAGGTTAAGGGTACTTGCCGGAACATCAAACGCTCGGCTTAAAACAATGGAAAGACCGGTGATTCCGCCGAAGGTAAAATTATTGGGATATTTAAAAAGCCATGTGCTTATAACAAGAAGCAGCGATGCCGCCGTAAGCATTCCAAAATCATATAATTTTTTTGCAACAGATTTTGTCGTATCCATAATAATCTCCTTAATGGTCAGATGACCTGGAAAATATAGAATTTAAGATAATCCGTTTCCGGAACGTTCCAGAGTATCGGGTGATCCGGAGCCTGCTGCCTTGCCTCTATCTGGCGAAGACACACCCCTGCATCCCTTGCGGCGGAATGAAGCATTTTTACAAAAAGCTCGTCCGGCATAAAATGCGAACACGAAGCCGTTGCAAAATATCCTCCTCTGGGAAGAAGCTTCATCGCCCTGAAGTTTATATCTTTATAACCTTTAAAGGCGCTTTCTACGGTTTTTCTGGATTTTGTAAAAGCCGGCGGATCAAGAATGATAAAATCAAATTTTTCCGCTTTATTATCAAGATTGGTAAGCAGATCAAAAACGTCTGCCACTCTGAATTCCATAACATCGGAAAGTCCGTTTCTTTCCGCATTTCGTTTTGCCATTTCTATGGCGGATTCCGAAATATCCACCGCGCAGACGTGTTCCGCGCCGCCTTTTGCGGCATTAAGCGCAAAAGAACCGGTATGAGTAAAGCAATCCAGAACTCTTTTTCCCTTTGCTATTTTGGAAACAGCAAGTCGGTTATACTTCTGATCAAGGAAAAATCCGGTTTTTTGTCCGTTTTCAAAATCCACGCTGTACTTTATGCCGTTTTCCACTATTTCCGTTTCCGTGGAATCCGGCACCGGAACACCATCGAGCGCAAACCAGCCCTTGTTTTCTTCCATTCCTTCCAATTTACGAATGGCAACGTCGTTGCGTTCATATATTCCGCGAATTTTTTCTCCGTCCTCGGTAAGTACCTCGTAAAGAAGCGGAAAGACCGTGTTTTTTATTTTTTCCATACCGATGGAAAGACATTGGGTTACAAGAATATCTCCGAATTTATCCACCGTAAGTCCCGGAAACTGATCCGCTTCTCCAAAAATAAGGCGGCAGCAGCCGGTATCTGTTCCCATTACGGTTTTACGGTAATCCCATGCGTATCTGATTCTTCTTTTCCAGAAATCTCTGTCGAATTTATCGTTTGCGTTTTTAGAAACTATTCTTATGCGGATTTTGCTTTCTGCGCTGATAAAACCCGTACCGATGTATTTGCCTTTTTCGGAAACGGCATCCACAAGGCTTCCGTTTTCAAATTCGCCCTCTATATTCAAAACTTCCGCATCATATATCCACGGGTGACCGCCTGCAACCCAATTTTCGCCTTTTTTGGTAATTATTGCTTTGGGAAAGCTTCTTTCTGTTTTCATATATGCTCCTCAATTCAAAAGGTCTTTTGGAAGAAATTCCGTAATTTCAAAATCTTTGCTGTCTTTACAAAAGGCGGCCGTAATGGGCACGCCGTTTATTTCGTGGCAAAAAAAGCGCATTTTTACGCCGTTTATTTCGTGTTCCTCGTCAAACGGAAGAACACAAAAATTTTTAGGTGAATAGGAAAAACCCGTGCCAAGCAGTTTCAGCACTGCTTCTTTCGCAGTCCATATACGCAGAAAATTCTGTGTGCTTTGTTTTGCAAAATCAAACTCTTCTTTGGTAAAACACCGTTTTGCAACCGCAATATCCGGCGCTTCTCTCTCTTCAACGTCAATCCCGATATTATCACCGGAAACCGCAAGCACCGCATAATTTTTGCTGTGAGAGATATTAAAACAAGCTCCGTGCTCAAAATACGGTTTTCCGTGCTCGTTATATTTTATATCGTCAATCGCTTTTTTTCCAAAAACATTTATAAGCATAAGCCCCGCCAATGCAGAAAGAAGAGAATCTTTTTTATCAAAAAGCTTTTCCGCTTTTTCTCTTCGCTTCTGCGAAAGCGCAGACAGACATTCATCATAAAGGTGTTCAAATTTTTTTGCATCGCAGTAAAAAATCCACGGCAAAAGAAACACCTCTTTTCTTTACATTATTTTATAATCTTGATATAATTATAACAATTCAATTTATTTTATCACAATCTGTTGGATTTTCAAGTATTAATTGAAAGGAGCGGGCAATTACGGACAAAATACACAAAATTGTCATCTGTTCCCCAAGTTCAAAATATGTACATTCACCGCTTTCTCCGTGGTGCCTTGCCGCCGGAATACGCGCTTTTTGTAAAGAAGAACACGAATATAAAATAATCGAAGGCACAATAAACGAACCGGCGGAAAACATAATAAATCGCATTGCAGCACAGCAGCCGGATATAATCGCGCTTTCCTGCTATATATGGAACATAAACACGGTTCGAGTGATTGGAGAAAAAATAAAGGCTCTTTTTCCCTCTTCTGCAATAATTCTTGGCGGACCGGAAGTTTCGTATAATGCAAAAGATGTGCTTAAAGAATATTCCTGGTGCGATTTTGTAATTTCCGGCGAAGGCGAATATTCTTTTGCTTTCCTTTGCGACGCAATAAAAACCGGCAACGGCTTTGATATTCCCGGAGTGTGCCGAAGAAGCGGAAACGATTTTGTTGTATCCGAACCGTATATCGCAAAAGATGAACCGCCTTCTCCGTATTGCGAAGAATATTTTGCAGCCCTTAACGGAAGAATAGCTTATCTGGAAACCAGCCGCGGCTGCCCGTATTCCTGCGCGTTCTGCCTTTCCGGCAGATGCGGCGGCGTTCGCTTTTTTGATATCAAAAGGGCAAAGCACGAAATGCTTCTTCTTGCAAAAAGCGGAACGCAAACCGTAAAGCTTGTGGACAGAACCTTTAACGCAAATAAAGCCAGAGCAAAAGAACTTTGGCGCTTTGTTATCCGTGAACACGGAAAAGGCATTCCGGAAAACGTGTGTTTTCATTTTGAAATTGCCGGGGATATTCTTGATGATGAATCCATAGAAATTCTTAATTCCGCGCCAAAAGGTTCAATCCAGCTGGAAATCGGTATGCAGAGTTTTAACGAAAAAACCCTTGCCTATATAAACAGAAAAACCAATACGGAAAAGCTTAAAGAAAATATAAAAAGGCTTGTCGATCCGGAAAATCTGCATATTCATATAGACCTTATCGCAGGTCTTCCGTTCGAGGATATGAACAGCTTTGCAAAAAGCTTTGATACCGGGTACTATCTGCGCTCAAATATGCTTCAGCTTGGATTTTTAAAGCTTTTGCACGGTGCCGCCATGCGCGATGACAAAGAAAAATACCCCTGTGAATTTTTAAAAGAACCGCCTTACGAGGTTATTTCCACGCCCTGGATCAGTAAAGACGAACTTGCGGTTTTGCATAAAACAGAGGATGCTTTGGAACGCCTTTGCAACAGCGGCCGTTTTACCGGAACCATTGATTACGTTCTTGAAAAAACAGGGCTTTCTCCATTCGATTTTTTCAGAAATTTCGGCGAATATGCCGCGGAAAAATGCGGAGCTTTTGTTTCTCTTGATGACTACACCAAAACCGCTTTTGAATATCTTTCTTCACTTAAAGGAATAAATATTTCCGTGCTCAAAGATAAAATGATCTGCGACAGGCTGTGCTCAAATTCTTTCGGTAAACTTCCGGAGGTGCTCAAAGTGCAGAATCCGGATATAAAGAAAATTCGACTTTCTATAGAATCCGAAGAAGATAACCGCCGCAAGCCCGGAATAAAACGCGGTTTTTCCCTTTTGCAAAGCGAAAAAGCCGCTGTTTTTGCGGATTACGAAAACAAAGATCCAGTTACCGGAAAATACGTGCTCAAAAAAGTTTATTACTAAGGAGAATTATAAAAATGGAAGTGAACGAAGCCCTTGTTAAACGAAGAAGCATAAGAAAATTCACCCCGGAACCGGTTTCGGAAGAAGATATCACAAAGCTTCTTCATGCCGCAATGAGCGGTCCCAGCGCCTGCAACAGAACACCCTGGGAATTTTACGTGGTTACAGATGAAAGTACACTTGAAAAACTTCGCAAAGCCGCAAGATATTCAAAAATAAAATCTCCGCTTGCAATAGTCGTTTGCGGAAATCTTTCAAAATCTCTTCCTATGCAGCTTTCTCCGTTCTGGATACAGGATTGCAGCGCCGCTACCGAAAATATTCTTCTCGAAGCTACCGAGCTTGGTCTTGGCACGGTGTGGTGCGGAATTCATCCAATGAAAAAAGCAGAAAAAAACGTTTCGGAAATTCTTTCCCTTTCCGAAAAAATTGTTCCTCTCAATATAATCTATGTTGGGCATCCCGCAGAAAATCCCGACCCCCGTGACCAGTTTGATATTAAAAAAGTTCATTATATAAAATAAAAAAGCAGCCGCAAGGGGCACCTGCGATAAAGCAGATGCCCCTTCGTTTTGTTTATACGGATGTGAAACTGTGAATTGCAGTAAAAAATTTTAATATGGAGGTTGCTGCAATGGCAAATTTTATTGAAGAATTGTATTACGAAAATATCGAACCGCAGAATATGAGAAAGAAGAAAAGCAAATCGTATAGCAGAGAAATGAAAATACTTTCCGAAAATGAAGATGTGCTTTTAGAAAGACTTCCCGAAGAAGACAAAAAACTGTTTTTTGAATATGTTGATGCCTGGGGTATTGTTGACGGAGAATCTGTTGTTGATAGCTTTATTACCGGATTCAAACTTGGAGCAAGGTTTACTTATGACACATTTGCGGAAACTGAATCAAGCTTGCTGAAGGAGGAATAAATCATGGAAAAGAAACGATATATTACTCTTGATGATTCCGAATGGAAAATCGTAATAAATGCACTTAATGATTTAAGAAACTCTCTTATTCAGCAAGGAAGATACACCGATGCGGTTGATGACATAATGATAAAAGTCATAAACACTAAACCTAAAAGAAAACTATTCTTTTGGAGGTGAAGATATGGATTATACACTTTGCGGAGATTATCGTTTGCCTAATCTTTTACCGACCCAAGAGGAAGAATATGATATCGGCATATACGGTCAAAGATATTTCAGATACATAAAAAAACATGATAAAATTCTTTTCATAAATCTCCTTACCACCGGAAAACTCAACGAGCATGTTGCAGAGGTTGACACCCGTGCCCAAACCATGGAATCAATGCTCGTAAAGCAAATAGCAAAACAGGAAGGCATAAACGAAACCCTAAAAGAGGAGGATCAGATAGAATGGGTGAAAAGGATGAACAGCATCAGAAGCAGGGTAAAAGAAATTATATGGAATGAAATAGTGTAGCAGCAAAAAAGCATCGGCAAATTTTTTGCCGATGCTTTTTATCATTTATCTTTGTGTATTCTGTTCACCAATGCCGCAAGTTCAAATCTGCTGTGAACCTCGAGCTTTCTGTAAATATT
>SVNB01000078.1 GCA_015067125.1 Oscillospiraceae bacterium | reverse complement strand
CCCGTCCGGTGCGGTATTCCGATATCTGCATTCTTTTGCGTTCCATGAAAAACCAGGGCGACGCCTATGTTTCCGCTTTGCGGGCAAAGGGCATTAACTGCCGCAGCGAAAGAGCCGGCGGTTTTCTTGACCGGCCGGAAATTGCCGCCGTTGCCGATGTTCTTAAAGCGGTGGATAATCCCCTGCTGGATATTCCCCTGGCAGGAGCGATGCTTTCCGAAATGTTTATGTTCACTCCGGAAGAGCTTGCGAAAATGCGCGTTGATAACAGAAAAGTGCCGCTTTATTCTTCCGTAAAAGCCGCCGCGGAAAATGGAAACGAAAAAGCCGCGGATTTTATAAAAACGCTGGAAACCCTGCGCAGAACAGCTTCTTACGAACGCAGCGACAAGGTTATTGAACAGCTTTATGATATTACGGCTTTTCCGCAGATTATGAGAAGCCTTGAAGACGGCGCCCTGCGCCTTGCAAACCTGCGCCTTTTGATAAAATATGCCGCCGACAGAGAAGAAGCCGGTTCCCACGGACTTTCTGCATTTGTGCGCTTTTTAAACCGCATTGAAGAAAGAGAAAGCGACCTTGCGCCGGCCGGAAATACGGATTCCGGCGGAAACTGTGTGCGCATTATGTCCGTTCACGGTTCAAAGGGGTTGGAATTTCCGGTGGTGTTCCTTTGCGGAACGGGCAAAAAATTCAATTTTGAAAACCGCACCGATATTCCCTTTATGCACCCGGAACTGGGCTTTGCCTGCGCAAGGCGCGACCCCGTAACCGGAGCACGCTTTGCCACCGTTCCTCAGCAGGCCCTTAAACACGAACTGCACCGCCTTGCCGTTGCGGAAGAAATGCGTATTCTTTACGTTGCGCTTACCCGCGCAAAAGAAAATCTTGTGATCACCTGCTGCAAAAACAATCCCGAAAAATATCTCGCATCTCTTGCTGCAGATGCAATCCGCGGCAAAAGGCTGGACCCCTTTGCGGTTGCAGGAGCAAGCTGTGAAGCGGACTGGATTTTTACCTGCCTTTTGCGCCACCCAGAAGCAAAAATCTTTCGCAATGCGGCCGGACTTAACGAAAACTGCGTGCTTTTGGACGAAACCCCGTGGCACTGCGATATAATTTCTTCCGAAGAAACTGCCGCAGAAGAAACCGCCGAAGAAAAAGCCGTTTTGGCCAAAGCGGATGAAAAGCTTCTGCACGAGCTTGAAGAAAACGAAAAATGGGTATATCCCTTTGCTTCTTCGGAAAAAATACCGGTAAAGGCCGGCGTTTCTTCCCTTACCCACCAGAAGATGCACGAAGAAATGCTTTTTTCCGCAAAGCCTTCTCACGGGCGGCTTTCCGGCGCGGAACGCGGCACCGCACTGCACACCTTTATGCAGTTCTGCGATTTTAATCTTGCCAAAGCCGATCCGTATAAAGAGGTAAGCCGCCTTGCGAAAAAACGCTTTATTACCGAAAAGCAGGCCGAAGTTATTGATTGCGGAAAGGTTGCGGCGTTTTTTGAAAGCGGCCTTTACCGCCGCATGGAAAAGGCGGATAAAATCTGGCGCGAACTGCGGTTTTTGCAGGGAATTTCTGCCGCGGAGCTTGGTTATGAAGATGTCTTTGAAGATGACAAAATTACCGTTCAGGGCGTTGCGGACTGTGTTTTTGAAGAAGACGGAAAACTTATTGTTGTTGACTATAAAACCGATTTTGTGGAAAACATAGAAGAACTGCGCGAACGCTATGCCGCACAGCTTAATATGTATAAAAAACTTCTTTCTCAATCCATGGGCAAAGAAGTGGTTTCGGCAATAATCTGGTCTTTCCGGTTCGGAAAGGAACTGGAGGTTTAAGGCAAAAAATCTTTTTGCAAATGGGGGCGGATAATATCCGCCCCTGCGGTTGGCAGTTTGGCCCCTTTGCCTAAAGTGATACTTTCTGTAGGGACCGTCGTCCCCGACGGTCCGTTTTTTCGGAACGCTGAGGACAGCGTTCCCTACGGTGGGCAACTGGGCCCCCTTGCCTAAAGGGGGCTGGATTTTTTAACCGCATGCGGTTAAAAAAGACTGGGGGATTCTTTCATAAATTATCGGTGCATTTTTATTGAAACGTCGTAGGGGCGGCCCTGTGTGGCCGCCCGGAAGAAACGGCGGGAGCAGGTGCCCTGAGTGCGAAGCACGAAGAAATACCCTTGGGGTACCCCCGCCCTACTGTAAATTGGTTGCTTTGTTTTGCGGAACGGTTAGGACCGTTCCCTACTGTGCTGTGGCAAACGGACGGGTATTTTCCGCATAAATATCAAAAAAATTTGAATTTTGGTATTGACAACCGGCCCTTTAGCCGTTATAATATTTAGGACAAAGAAGCAGAACGAACCGTTCTCGCCGTCCGATCAAAGAATCCGGCACGGCAAAAACTTTAGAAAAACCGATGGGTATAATGCGCCCTTGGGTTTTCTTTGTTCGTGTGCGGTGCTTCTTTTTCAAAGAAACCGCACTTTTTTTATTTTTTTGGAGGTGTTTGACAATAGCTAAGCAGGAACTGCTCATCAATGATGAGATCCGCGAAAAAGAAGTCCGCGTGATCGATTCCGACGGCGCACAGCTCGGCATTATCTCTCTTAAAGATGCCCTTGCTATCGCCGCAGAAAAAAACCTTGACCTTGTAGAAATCGCTCCCACTGCAAATCCCCATGTTTGCCGCATTATGGATTACGGCAAATATAAATTTGAACAGATGAAGCGTGAAAAAGAGGCAAAGAAAAACCAGAAGGTCATCGAAGTTAAAGAAATTCGTCTTTCTCTTAACATCGATACCAACGACTTCAATACCAAACTTAACCATGCAATCAAATTCCTTAAAGACGGCAACAAGGTAAAAGTTTCTGTTCGCTTCCGCGGAAGAGAAATGGCCCACCCGGAACTTGGTACCGAAATGGTTCAGAAGTTTGCCGCAGGCGTTGCAGAATTTGGTTCTGTAGATAAAATGCCCAAGCTTGAAGGCAGAAGCATGGTAATGATCATCAGCTCCAAATCCACCAAATAAGTTCGTTTAATAATTGCTTTTTGCAAAAACATATCAGGAGGAAATCAAAATGAACGCAAAGCTCAAAACTCATTCCGGCGCAAAAAAACGTTTCAAACTCACCAAAAACGGTAAAGTAAAACGCGCAAAAGCATTCAAATCCCACATTCTCAACTCCCAGAGAAAAGACACCAAACGTAAACGTAATCTCCGTCATGCAACTTATGCAGATAAGACCAACATGGAGAAACTTACCAAACTTCTTCCTTACGCATAATTTGCTTTTAAGGAACAGAAAAAATTTTAAACATCAACTTAATTTCATAATTTACGGAGGTTAAATAATATGGCTCGTGTTAAAGGCGGAGTTATGTCCCATAAAAGAAGAAAAAAAGTTCTTAGACTTGCTAAAGGTTATTACGGCGCAAGACACAGACTGTTCAGAACTGCTAAAGAAGCAGTTATGAAAACCGGCCGTTATGCATATATCGGCAGAAAACAGAAAAAGAGAGAATTCAGAAGACTTTGGATCACCAGAATTTCCGCAGGCTGCAAAATGAATGATATGAACTATTCCTCTTTCATGAACGGCCTTAAAAAATCCGGTGTAACCCTTAACAGAAAAATGCTTTCCGAAATGGCAATCCATGATGCAGAAGGCTTTGCAGCTCTTTGCGCACAGGCAAAAGCAGCTCTTTAATTTTTACAATAAACGCCCGAGTTATATATTAGCTCGGGCGAATTGCTTTATTTGGAGATAGATTTTTGAAGTAAAATCCGTTACATTTAATTCCATATTTTACAAAAACAGGAGGACTTTATGCTTATTTCCAGCAGAGAAAACCCCATAATAAAAGAAGCCGCCGCCCTTGTTTGCGATAAAAAAGCAAGGCGCAAAAGCGGTCTTTTTGTGGTGGAAGGCGCAAGACTTTGCTCCGAAGCCTGCAAAAGCGGCGCAGAGGTTCTTCGGCTTTTTGTAACGGAAGAAGCAGAAAAAAAATACCCGGAATACCTTTCTTCCCTTCTTTATGAGGCAAAAGAGGTGTATAATATAACTGCTTCTGTTGCGGAAAAAATAAGCGATACAAAAACTCCCCAAGGGGTTTTTGCCCTTTGCAGAATGGAAGAAAAACCGCTTGATCTCACCCAAAACGGCGTTTTTGTTCTGCTTTCCGATCTTCAGGATCCGGGCAACATCGGCACAATTCTGCGCACTTGCGAAGCCATGAACGTTCGCGGAGTTTTTCTTTGCGGCTGTGCCGATTGTTTTTCTCCAAAGGTGCTGCGCGGCACCATGGGCTGCATCTTCCGGCTGCCGATAAAGGTTTTTTCTGAAACGGCCGAGGCTCTCTCTCTTCTTAAAGAAGCGGGAGTTACCACCTATGCTTCTGCCTTAGCAGAAAACGCCCTTCTCCTTCCGGAGGTTAAATTCAGCGAAAAATCCTGCGTGCTCATCGGTAACGAGGGAAACGGACTTGAGCACGGCGTTATAAAATCCTGCGACCATGTGGTTATGATACCCATGCCCGGCAAGGCAGAAAGTCTTAACGCCGCATCTGCCGCCGCCATTATGATTTATTCCGCGGCAATGCAGAAATAATCAAAAGGCTTCCCAAAGGGGAAGGCATTTTGAACAAAAGGAGGACCCGAAAGAATGAGTCTTGAACATTGGGCGTGGCTTGGAATTGCCTCACAGCCCGGAAGCGGAATTGTTGACGAGATACTTCGGGTTTTTCCCGATCCGGAAGAATTTTTTCTTTCCGGAGATTCCGGAATCGCAAAAATTCCAAAACTTAAAGAAGAAGACGCCCTGCGCATAAGGGCAACCAGCCTTGACGTGGCCAAAAAAGCCATAGAAAGTGCCGAAAATTACGGCGCAAAGGTTATTACAAAAGAATCTCCGTATTATCCGCAGAACCTGCTTTCGATAGAAGCCGCGCCGCCGGTGCTTTATGTGCTTGGGGACGAAACCTGCCTTAATATGGAACCTGCCGTTGGAATAGTAGGCACAAGAAGGTTAAGCGAATACGGCAGCGAAATGGCAAACATTATTGCCGGCGGCCTTGGCAGTGCCGGCGCGCTGGTGGTTTCCGGCATGGCGCTGGGTATAGATTCCGTTGCACACAAAGCCTGTCTTGCCGCAGGCGGCAAAACCGTTGCGGTACAGGGCTGCGGAATCTGCAAAACTTTTCCGCCGGAAAACGTCGAGCTTAAAGAGCTTATTGCCGCAAACGGCGCGGTTATCAGCGAATTTATTCCCGATGACGAGGCGCGCTCCAGCTTTTTCCCAATAAGAAACCGCATTGTTTCCGGCATGAGCCTTGGTGTATGCGTTATAGAAGCCGCCGCCAGAAGCGGAACTTCCATCACCGCAAACCTTGCCTTTGAACAGGGCAGAAAGGTTTTTGCCGTTCCCGCGGACGTTAACAGAACCACTTCGCAGGGAACCTTCAGGCTTTTAAGAAACGGCGCAATACCCGTGGCGGACGCAAAAGACATTCTTTCTGAATTTGACAGCGAACACACCGCCCATTTAAGCCTTGATAAAATCCAAAAACGCAAAACAGAAAAAAATCCAAAGGCGGCAAGCGAACGTCCGGAAAAACCGCCGAAGCTTATCAAAAAAGCTCCGCCGGCGGGGATTTCCAAAAATGCCGCCGCCATATACGGCGTTCTGGACAGAACACCCAAAAGCGCCGACGAAATTTCCGATCTTACAAATCTTGCTTCTTCCGCCGTGGCCGTTGGCCTTACGGAACTGGAGCTTATGGGACTTATCCTTCCGGCTTCCGGCAGAAGATTTGTCATTGCGTAAAAACAATGCTTCCTCTTTTTTAAACCTCCTCGGAGGAGGAGGTGGCATTTCCGTAAGGAAATGACGGAGGAGGGATTATAAAAAACCTGCCGGCAGACATTTATTTATCGGGGATCATCCCTCCCCAGTCTGCTTCGCAGACAGCCCCTCCTCTGAGGGGCTATTCCACTCCCTTTGTTGAGGGAGGTTTAATATGAATTAGGGGGTAATCATTACGACTGCAGAAACCAAAGTATCCAAACGCTCCTCTAAAACGGCAAAAAACCTTGTTATAGTGGAGTCCCCTGCAAAAGCAAAAACCATAGAAAAATATCTGGGAGAAGATTTTACCGTAGTCGCTTCCATGGGTCATGTGCGCGATCTGCCCAAAACCACCCTTGGCATTGACGTTAAAAACGGCTTTGTTCCCCAGTATATCCTTATATCCGGCAAAGAAAACCTTGTTCGCAGCCTTAAAAAACAGGCCGCCGCCGCGGATTATGTATATCTTGCAACGGACCCCGACCGCGAAGGCGAAGCAATTTCCTGGCATCTTGCAAAACTTCTCGGTCTTCCCATGGATGCGCAGAACCGCGTAACCTTTAACGAAATCACCCATTTTGGCGTGGAACAGGGCATGGCCGCACCCAGAAGCATAGATATCGACCTTGTTAACGCACAGCAGGGCCGCCGCGTTCTGGACAGAATCGTGGGCTATAAATTAAGCCCCTTCCTCTGGAAGAACATTCGCGGAGGTTCTTCCCTTTCCGCAGGCAGGGTGCAATCTGTTGCGGTAAAGCTTATTGTTGACCGCGAAAGAGAAATCGAAGCATTCGTTCCCGAAGAATACTGGTCCATAGACGCAAAACTTTGCGAAAAAGGCGAAAGTTACGCTTTTTCTGCAAAGCTGCAGACCAAAAACGGCGAAAAAATAGAAATAAAAACCGGCGAAGAAGCTTCTTCCATTGTTGATGAACTTAAAGGCGTTCCCTTTGTTATCGGCGCAATCAAAAAAAGCATCCGCAAAAAACAGCCCGCTCCGCCTTTTATCACTTCCACCCTTCAGCAGGAAGCTTCTCTGCGCCTTGGGTTCCAGCCCAGAAGAACCATGCGCATTGCGCAGGAACTTTACGAAGGTATCGACGTTCCCGGCATGGGCGCGGTGGGTCTTATCACTTATATGAGAACCGACTCTCTTCGTGTTTCCGCAGAGGCAAAACAGGCCGCCGCGGCATATATCGAACAGACCTTTGGCAAAGAGTATCTTCCTTCTGCCGCAAAGGCATATAAAACAAAGGCCGGCGCACAGGATGCTCACGAGGCTATTCGTCCCACCATGCCGGAAATAAACCCCGAAAAACTTAAATCCAGCCTTACTCCCGAACAGTATAAACTTTATAAACTTGTTTGGGACAGATTTATCGCCAGCCAGATGGCGGCGGCTCTTTACGATACCGTTTCCATTGATATAAACGCCGGCGATTACGGTTTTAAAGCCAGCGGATTTTCTGTTAGATTTGATGGTTTTTCCGTGCTTTATCCTTATGGCGACGAGGAAAAATCCTCTATTCCCAAACACGCAAATTCCGGCGACGTGCTTAAAGTGCGCGAAATAAAACCCAACCAGCACTTTACCGCACCGCCTTCCAGATTTACCGAAGCTTCTCTTATCAAAGCTTTGGAAGAAAACGGCATAGGCCGCCCTTCCACCTATGCTCCGATCATCACTACCATAATAAGCCGCAACTATGTTGAAAGGGACGGCAAGGCGCTTAAACCCACCGCCCTTGGCACCGTTACCGTCGATCTTATTACCGAGCATTTTGCAAACATTGTGGACGTTGATTTTACCGCAAAGATGGAAAAAGACCTGGATAAGGTCGAAAGCGGCAAAACCGATTGGGTCCACATGATGAAAAAATTCTACGAGGACTTCCAGAAATCTTTGGAACTTGCCCAGAAAAACCAGGGCGCAGAAAAAATAAAAGTTCCGGAAGAAGAAACCGACGTCATCTGCGAAAAATGCGGTAGAAAAATGGTTGTAAAAACCGGACGCTTCGGCAAATTTCTGGCCTGCCCGGGATATCCTCAGTGCCAGAACACCAAGCGCATAGTAAAAGAAACTTTGGGCGAATGTCCCCTTTGCGGAGCAAAAATTCTTTCCAAAAAATCCAAAACAGGCAAAACCTATTACGGCTGTGAACACAACCCCACCTGCGGATTTATGAGCTGGGACGAACCCACCGCCGAAAAATGCCCCACCTGCGGAAAAAGCCTTCTCTATAAAAAAGGCCGCAGCGCAAAAATCTATTGTTCCAATCCGGAATGTGATTATGAAAGAGCGGTGGCCGCAAAATGAGTGAAAAAATTACCGTAATCGGAGCTGGCCTTGCAGGCTGCGAGGCTGCCTGCAAGCTTTCTTCCCTTGGTTTTTCCGTTCGGCTTTGCGAAATGAAGCCACAAAAATATTCCCCGGCGCACAAAAGCGAAAATTTTGCCGAGCTTGTTTGCTCCAACTCTTTAAAAGCCATGCGCCTTGCTTCTGCCGGCGGACTTTTAAAAGAAGAAATGCGTTTGCTGGGTTCCGTAACCATGGAAGCAGCGGAAAAAACCTCTGTTGCTGCCGGCGGCGCCCTTGCGGTGGACCGTGAACTTTTTGCGCAGTATATCACCGATAAAATCAAATCCGACCCGAATATAGAAATCGTTTACGGCGAAGTAACCGAC
>SVNB01000001.1 GCA_015067125.1 Oscillospiraceae bacterium | reverse complement strand
CGAATTCAATACGGAAGAAGACTATACCCTTGGTCTTACAAGGCTTAATACGGAAATTATCAGCGGAAACGTGCCGGATATTATCTGCACAAGCGAACTGAATACAAACAGATATGCCGCAAAGGGTCTTTTGGAAGACCTTATGCCCTATATTGAAAACGATATGGGTTACGATGCCCTTGTCACACCGTTTTTTGATGCTTTGCGCACCGATAGCGGCGCGCTTTACGAGGTTTATTCCAGCTTTGGCATAAACACCCTTATGGGAAGAAAAGACGTTATCGGCGAAACGGAAAACTGGACTGTTGATAAACTTAAAGAACTTGCGCAAACCCTTCCGGAAGGGGCAAGCGTTATGGGAGAAAGCTTTACAAAATCCGAAGCGGTGCTTATGCTTGCGGGAATTCGTTCGGAAGATTTTGTAAACTGGGAAACCGGCGAATGCAGCTTTGATAACGAAGAATTTGTAAAAATTCTTGAATTTGCAGACACTTTCCCGGCGGAATACGACTGGCAAAACAGCGTTTATATTGATGACAGCATTTCTGTTGCCGTTGGCAGACAGCTTCTTTGTATGCCGTATATCAGCAGTTTTGAAGATTTTATAGGTTCCACCTTCTATATTCTTGGAGATAACGTATGCTTTGCCGGATATCCTTCTGAAAACGGCGGAGAAACCTATTTCAGTACCGGCGGAACGGGACTGGCGATGTCTTCCAAATGCGAGGAAAAAGAAGCCGCATGGGAATTTATAAGAACTTTTCTTACGGAAGAATTCCAGAAGGAATTTGGCTGGGGAAGTTTTCCTACCAACAGAGCAAGATTTGAAGCACAGGCAAAAGAAGCCATGACTCCGGAATTCGGCGGATACGGCAGTTCTTCTTCTGTGGTTGTGGGCGGAAATTCCGGCGGTTCCGCAAATATTGATTTTGAACTTCCGGCATACAGAAAACCCCTTGTTAACGAACAGGGAGAGGAAGAATCTCCGAAGATGATAAGAGGAGTTTCTGCCGGAGAAAATTATTATGATATTTCCATTTATGCAATGACTAATGAGGAATATAGTGCTATAATGGAACTGATTGAAAGCGCGGAAAAAATCAACCGTTACGATATGGATATTATAGAAATTATACTTGAAGAAACCCAGCAGTTTTTTGCCGGCGAACAAAGCGCGGAAGATACCGCAAAATTCATCCAGAGCAGGGTAAATCTTTATGTTAACGAGCAGAGATAAAAAATTTTTTAAAATTTTTTAAAAAACCTCGTTTTTTCTGCAACAAATTTGCCCTTTTAGTTTACTTATATAATGTAAAGAAAAATCTGACAAAAAAGCGAGGGGATTTTATGAAAAAAATTAAAAAACTGGCGGCTTTTATTCTTGCGGCGGCACTTTTGATAACCGGTTTTTCCGGCTGCGGAAAAACGGAAGCAGGCAAATCCGATATGCCGGAATTTATCTATGTTCCGACCTATAACAAATTATCCCTTCCGGAAGGGGTGGAATGGCTTGGTTCCGTAAAATACGTTGACGGAAAATTTTACGCGGTGGCGGATTCTTATAGGGAAAAAGAAACCGTAAACGAAGAAACCGGCGAAACATATACGGAATCATTATATGTTCAGAAGCTTCTTTCTTTTGACGAGGACGGAAAAAACTTTGCCGAAGTGGGCGCCTTTGGAATGGATAACCATTGGGACGAAAACGGCGGCATGAACGAATACATAAACGGAATTATAAAAACGCCCGAAGGCCTTGCGGTGCTTACTTCCAGAAACACCACCAGCTATGATCTTCCGGCAGGGTTCAACCCGGAAACCGGCAACAGATGGGAATATGAAAAAAACAAAAGCGAATATCTTATTTATCCCATCGGCGAAGACGGCGCCGCCGGCGAAGGAAAGGTTCTTTTTGTTAACGAAAGCAGCCAGGAAGATTATTTTTATCCCAACTATTTTCTCATCGGCGGAAACGGAAACTGGTATATCGGCTCCTGGGAAGAGATCCGGGTTTATGATAAGGATTTTAACCAGCTTTACAGCATAGACTGTTCCGTAAACGGAGTTAACGGAATGATCACCCTTAAAGACGGTTCTGTTGGCTGCGCCATGTGGACGGAAAACGGCATTCAGCTTAAAGTTATTGATGACAGCAAAAAAGATTTTGGAGAAAGCTATGATCTGCCGCAGAACGTATATAGCTTTGCGGAAGGAAACGGAGTTTACGACTTTATCTATGCTTCCGGCAACGGCAGCGGCCTTGGCGCTTTTGATACCGCAAAGGGCGAGGGCGAAACCCTGCTTTACTGGCTGGATTCCGACGTGGATTCCAACGGAGTTTATCCGGAAAGAGTTTTTGTTAAAGATGAAGAAAACCTTATCGCTTTTGAGGAAACCTGGAATGACGAAGGAACGGTTTATAATATTATAGACCTTAAAAAGACCCCTTCTTCCGAAGTTCCGGAAAAGAAGATAATTACCCTTGGCTGTATTTATATGGATTATAATATCCGCCAGGACGTTCTGGAATTTAACAAAACCAACGGAGAATACAGAATCCGCGTGACTGATTATTCCGAATATGCCAGCGGAGAAGATTATTACGGCCTTACCAAGCTTAATACAGAAATTATAAGCGGCAACGTTCCGGATATATTTATTACAAGCAATATGCCCATGGATAAATATGCCGGCAAGGGTATTTTTGAAGACCTTATGCCGTATATCGAAAAAACCATAGGCTGGGATAGCCTTGTGCAGGCACCGTTTGAAGCTTTGATGAACGATGAAGGCAAGCTTTACGAAATTCACGAAAGCTTTGGTATAAGAAGCTACGTCGGCCTTAAAAACGTGGTTGGCGACGGCAGCAGCTGGACTTTTGACGACCTTAAAGAAGCCTTTGCAAAGCTTCCGGAAGGGGCAAGCGTTTTCGGCGAGGATATGACCAAAGCCGGAGCATTCAGTCTGCTTTTTTCCAATAACGTGGCAAGCTTTGTGGATTGGGAAAAAGGTGAATGCAACTTTACCGGCGAAGAATTTATTGATATTCTTGAATTTACAGAAAACTTCCCGCTGGAATTTGAATATACCGATGAATTTTATAACTATTACGTACAGCCGATTATAAAGGTTGCAAAGGGAGAAATGCTTCTTTCTGCGGCAAGTGTTTATAATATACAGAATATGCGTGCCCAGAACTTCTATATTCTGGGCGACCAGACCTCTTTTGTGGGACTTCCTACCAACGAGGGCAGCGGCAACGCGTTTTATCTTAATGCAGGATTTGCCATGTCTTCCACCTGCGAATATAAAGACGCGGTCTGGGAATTCATCAGCAGAATCCTTACGGAGGAACATCAGAAAAAAGAGCATTATTATCAGCTTCCTACCAACAAGGCAATTTTTGATGAGATGATGGAAAAAGAGATGACTCCGGAATTTGACGAGTTCTATAATCCGGAAGAAAGCCTTTATCCGGAATACGCGGTGGATATGCCCGCAGTGGAAACAAATCCTGCCATAGGTTATGATATTCCCGTAGCGGAAACCCCGGCAATGCCCGGCGGCGAAGTAAACGAAGAGGTTTCTTCCTTTACTCTTCCGGAATTTGTAAAGGGCCAGGTGAACGAAAAAGGCTGGCACGAACTTCCCAAAACCTATGGCTGGGCAGAAAACGGCGGACAGTATTTTGAGTTCCCGGTTTACGCCATGACCCAGGCAGAATATGATGCCATTATGGAACTTATAAACAGCACCACAAAAATTTCCCGCTATGATGAAAGCGTTATGAATATAGTAAACGAGGAGATCGAATACTTCTTTAACGGCGACAGAACCGCACAGCAGACTGCGGAATATATCCAAAGCAGGGTAAACCTTTATGTCAACGAACAGAGATAAAAAAACAAAAGAAAAAACCAAAAAAAGCATAAAAGAACGGGCGCTCGGCCTTAACGCAAAAACAAGAGATATTATCCACAGCTGGATGTTTCTTGGGCCGAGCGTTTTCGGCGTTTCGGTATTTTTTATACTGCCGTTTTTGGTAGTGGTATATTATTCCGTTATAAAAAGCCCGCTTAACCCGGAATTTGTTTTTCTGGAAAATTTTCAGAACGTTATGGGCAACAGCGCGTTTAAAATCGCCGTAAAAAACACAGTGGATTTTTCCATTGTTGCGGTGCCGCTGGCGGTGGTGCTTTCTTTGGGGCTTGCACTTATGCTGGAAGCGAAAATTCCGCTTAAAAGCCAGTTCCGCACTTTCTTTTTAAGCCCCATGATGGTGCCGGTTGCTTCGGTTGTGCTTATATGGCAGGTGCTTTTTCACAACAACGGCGTTCTTAACGAAATTCTGCTTTTTTTCGAAATGGAAAAAATAGACTGGCTTAAATCCGAATGGGCACTTGGGGTTATTGTGGTGCTTTATCTTTGGAAGAACCTTGGGTATAACATGATACTTTTTATGTCTTCGCTGGCGAATATTCCAAAGGAACTTCTGGAAGCGGCGGACGTGGAAGGTTCTTCTGCATTTTATAAATTTTTTGCCATAAAATTAAGATATCTTTCTCCTACGGTGCTTTTTGTTACCATACTTTCCATGATAAACTCTTTTAAAGTATTCAGAGAAATTTATCTTCTTACCGGCGAATACCCGGTGGAAAGACTTTATATGTTACAGCATTTTATGAACAACACGTTCGCTTCGCTGGATTATCAGAAGCTTTCTGCCGCGGCGGTTTTGATGGCGATTGTTATGGTGGTAATAATTGCGCTGCTCTTTAAAATAGAGGACGCCTTTGGAAAGGACGTGGAAGGCTGATGAAGAAGAAAAAATACTTCGGCCGGGGCGCCATGTTTATTATTTCCGCCGTTTTTGCGTTTTTGTTTCTTATGCCGACGGTGCTTACCATAACAAATTCGTTTATGGAGCAAAGCGAGATAAACGCAAACTATGGCATGATTTTTTCCAACATAACAAGCGATAACAAAACCTATATTTCCGATTCTGTTACGCTTAAATTTATTCCGGATAAAGTAAGCATTTCGCAGTACATAACGGCGCTGATAAAAAGCCCGGATTATCTTTTTAAATTCTGGAACTCCGTTATTCTTGTGGTTCCGATAGTTGTTTTACAGGTGGCAACAGCGGCGCTGGCGGCATACGGCTTTACAAGATGGAGAGGAAAGTTCCGAAGCTTTATGTTCTTTTTCTACGTTATACTGATGCTTATGCCGTACCAGGTAACGCTGGTTCCAAACTATCTTGTAAGCGAATGGCTGGGGATTCTTAATACGCGGTGGGCAATAATTTTTCCGGGAATGTTTGCTCCGTTTTCTGTTTTTTTGCTGACAAAGTTTATGAGGAGGATTCCCAAATCCCTTATAGAGGCGGCAAAACTGGACGGAGCGGGCGAATGGCAGATTTTTACAAGAATATGCCTTCCGCAGTGCAGAAGCGCCCTTTATTCCATAGCGATTCTTGTATTTATAGATTACTGGAACATGGTTGAACAGCCGATAATCCTTCTTCCGGATGCGGCGCAGCAGCCGCTTTCGGTATATCTTTCTCAAATCAACGCAGGCGAAGTTGGCATTGCATTTGCCGTTGCAACAATATATATGATTCCGACGCTGCTGCTCTTCCTTCACGGAGAAGAATATCTTGTTGAAGGAATTGCGCACCAGGGTTCGGTGAAAGGATAATCATTATGACAGAAGAAAAAGTCAAAAAAAGAGAATGGGTTAAAAATGCGGCGATAATCTTTTTAAGCATTATGCTTGTGCTGACCTTTTTTTCAAATACTTTTATGAACTATTCCCTGCCGGAAGTTTCTACCCAATACGTCACAAGCGGAAGCATCAGCGCAAAGATCCGCGGAAGCGGCAGCGTTACCGCGAACGAAGAATATATTGTGGAAACAGAACAAAGCAGAAAGATCGAAGCTGTTCTTGTTCAGGTGGGCCAAAGCGTTAAAGCCGGGGACGTTCTTTTTGTGCTTGGCGAAGGCGACAGCACAGAACTTGACGACGCGAAGCTTGCCCTTGAAACCGCAGAAATAGAGTATGAAAGAGCCCTTATCGAAGCAAGCAGAGAAAAATATACCGCGGAAAGCGAAGCGGTTTATGATGCCCGGGAGGATTATCTTGACGCAAAAGAAACTGCCGAAAACATAAAAAAAGCCGAAGCGGCGATTTCTTCTGCAAAAACCGAGCTTGATGAAAAAACCGCAAAATATAACGATCTTAAAACTCATCTGGAAAAGCTGGAAAGCTCCGAAGGAGAAACCGAAGAGATAAAACAGCTTAAGGTTCTTTTGGCGGATGCTCAGGAAAAACTTGATGCGTGGACTGCCGAAAGAGATAAAATGATCGATACCGAAAGCGACGAATATAAAATGGCAAGCAACAGCATAATTTCGTGGCAGAAGGCGGTTGATGATTACAGGGCAAAGCTTGCGGAACTTAACGTTCCCGGAAGTCCGGACCCCAACGAATATAACGAACTTTATAATCAATACGTTGTTGCAGAAGCGGCCATGACCGAAGCACAGCAAAAGCTTGATAAGGCAGAAAAACAGTACGGAAAATATGCCGGAATGGATTATGATTCTGCTTTGGAATCCATAGAAGCTGCGGAAAAACGCTATGATGATGCCAGAGAAGCTTTGAGCAACGCCATTGCCAACGGCGAAATTGACGAAAAGCTGGAAGAACTTAACCTTGAATACGAAAAGAAGAACCTTGACCGTCTGCGCGAAAAAGTCGCGGAACTTTCCGGCGGAGAAACCGGAAACGAAATTGTTGCAAAGGTTGGCGGCACCGTTGCGGAACTTGACGTAAAAGCCGGAGAAACCGCCCAGGCCGGAAGCCGCCTTGCTTTGATAGAACTTAGCGACAGAGGATACACCGTAAACGTTTCGGTAACTTCGGAACAGGCAAAAAAAGTTTCTGTCGGAGATACCGCGGAAGTTAGCACCTATTGGTGGGGCAGCCAGATAAGCGCCGTGCTCAAAGAGATAAAGAATGATGCTCAGAGCGGCGGAAGAAACAAGATTTTGATTTTCGAGGTTTCCGGCGACGTGGAACCCGGAATGAATGTGGATATTTCCATCGGTCAGCGCAGCCAGAATTATGCGGCTATTGTTCCAAACAGCGCGGTAAGAAGCGACAGCAACGGCAGCTTTGTGCTTGCGCTTGTTACAAAAAGCAGTCCTCTTGGCAACAGATATTCCGCTACAAGAATTGATGTTCAGGTGCTGGCTTCGGATGACGTCAACTCCGCGGTTTCCGGCATCGGCAACGGAGAATACGTTATTACCACCGCAAGCGCACCCATAGAATCCGGAATGCTTGTGCGTATGGCAGAGGGTTAAGGTGGTTTTTTATGAACTGGCTTGAAAAACACAGAACACCGGTTCTGCTGAATTTAATACTGGTGCTTCTGGCGGCGGCCTGTTTTGCGGGTTACGGAATTATTGCCGGAACTTTGCACCATATAGATTCCGCAAAAAACTGGGCAGGAGAGGGAGAGCTTTTTTACTCCTATATTTCCTGCTTTATGCCGGTGAATGAAAAAATTGACGAAAACGCCGTATATTCCTTTAAAGATACCGTTGACGGAAAAATGGTGGAGGCTTCTCTTGAAGCAAAAGAGGGAGCAAGCCTTTGGAATTTTGCATACAGCGGTACGGGAATGATAAACGTTTCCACAAACAGAGGTTCCGCAAGCGTTAACGCTACCGGAATCGGCGGGGATTTTTTCTTTTTCCACAGGCCGTATCTTCGGGACGGAAGCTACATCAGCGGAAGCGACCTTATGAAGGACAGGGTGGTTATAGATAAAGATCTTGCCTGGACCCTTTTTGGCGCAACGGAAGTTGCCGGTATGGAAGTGCTTATCGGCGGCGGAAGATATATTGTTGCGGGCGTTATAGAACCGGAAACTGATTTTGCCAGCAAGGCGGCAAAAACCGCAAACGGCGGCCTTTATATGTCTTATGAAAAGCTGGAGGAGCTGACCGGAGCGGGCATTGAATGTTACGAA
Organism: Oscillospiraceae bacterium; assembly: GCA_015067125.1. Lineage (GTDB taxonomy): Bacteria > Bacillota > Clostridia > Oscillospirales > Ruminococcaceae > UMGS1668. Next base: position 50,941 of record SVNB01000001.1, on the reverse strand, counting down.
GCGGTTATCCCGAACCCGGTAAAGAATTTTGCGATAAACATTGCAAAAGAAAGTTTTCCGGCGCAGAACCACGAGGTTGTGGAAGTAAGCGAAAGATACAGCATAAAAAACATCGCAAAAGTAATAGCTTCTTTTGGAAAACGCTCTATGCGTTCCGACGGAATTGTTTTTCCGGAATGGGAAAACGCCGCCCGGCTTACGGAAGATTATTGCGCGGCGTTTTTGATTTTCGGCGCGGCGTTTGCTATAGTTCCGGTTGGATTCGGAGCGGTGCTTGCTTATAAAAACGCAAGGATTTACGCGAAAAAGCTTGGAATTTTTGCAAAGCAAAAGGCCGAAAAACTTTATGATACATATAACAACAAACTTTACGAAAGAGAGCAGAAACTGAAAAACGGGGAGAAATAAGAATGTTAAGCTATAACGGAACAGATTATACCCTTGTTGTTATTACAGTTCTGGCGGTTGTTTTGCTTGCGACGGCGGAATATTTTATCTGCGCAAAGGCAAAACGAAATTTTGTAAAATATATTTTGTTTGTGGTGCCGGCGGCTTTTTTGGCGGTTATTCCGTTTACTCTTACGGGAAGCTCCGGAGGTTTTGTTGATTTGCGTCCGCTGGCGGCATTTATCGAATTTGTTGCAGCGGCAATATGCGCCGCCGCCATAGGAGCCGGCTGGCTTATCTGCAAAATAAAGAAAAAATAAAAAATTGCCGCCGTTGACCCGGCGGCTTTTTTGATGTATCATAGTGATAAAAGAAGTTTGAGCACGGCGTGCTCAAACCTGAAAATTCTCGTGCTCAAAAAGGAGAAAATATGGAAAATCTTTTGATAAGCGCCTGCCTTTTGGGAATGCGGTGCCGCTATGACGGCAAAAGCAAGCCCATAGAAAACATAGATAAACTTATGGAAAGGTATAATCTTGTTCCGGTTTGCGCGGAGATTATGGGCGGCCTGCCAACGCCCAGAGTGCCGGCAGAAAGGGCAGATGATAAAATTATCACCCGGGACGGCAGGGACGTTACAGAGGAATATACACGGGGCGCAGAGGAGGTTTTGCAAATGGCAAAGCTTTTTGGCTGCAAAAAAGCCTTGCTTAAAGAAAAAAGTCCTTCCTGCGGAAGCGGAATTATACATAACGGCAGATTTGACGGAGGACTTGTTCCGGGTTTTGGAAAAACAGCGGAGCTTCTTTTGCAAAACGGTATAGAAGTTTTTGGAGAAACACAGATCGAAAATCTGATGTAATATAAATTTTAAACAAAAAGCACCGCTTTTTAAAAGCGGTGCTTTTTTATCGGGCGGTTTGGGAGAAGCGCCCTTTCTTTTATGCTTTTTATCAGCAGTAATTTTCCATGGGATAGGTAAGATATTTGATTTCGTCAAGCTGATCGACGGTTACAACACCGGCCGGAGCGTTGAGAACATCGGGAATGCGGTTTACGATGGTTGCGCAGGTGTGTTCAACGGTTGCGGGTTTTACAACGTGATATTCAACGTTGGGTTCGCCGGTGATTTTCCAGTCGCACATATCGCCGTCATCGGGACCGTAAACTTTGCCGATGCACTGGGTTTCGATAACCGGTCCCTGGAAGGTTTCGGTGGTGACTACTGCTGCCATACCGATGCAGTTGCCTTTGGGAATGGTTTCGCCCATGGTTTCGGAATAAAGGTCGGAATCATAGAAATAGGGAACGCACTTCTGGGTGTTGGATTTTACGGTCCAGCCCATTTTGCTTGCAAGGGATTCGTTGGAGCTCCATACATAGGAAGGTTCAAGAACTTCGGGATGAGCGATCTGTTCTTCAAATTCTTCGGGAGTAAGGCCTACGCCGTGTGCTTTTGCAAGTGCAAGGCCGTAATCTTCTACGTTATAGGAAACAGCGCCTTCGATTTTGGTGATCTGATCGCAGCCGCCTGCTACCATGCCAACCATGTTTACCCAGAAGATATCTTCCATACCGGAACCAACGAAAGTGCAGTTGTTTTCTTTTGCGAGAACGTCAAGTTTGTTGGTAAGATCGGGGCTGGTGGTCCAGCTGCCGGTGGATTCTTCGCAGGTGGTGATTACGTTGATGCCGCGGGAAAGGCATTTTTCAAAATGCTCGTAGCAATCGCTTACAAGGCTGAAAAGGGTTACAACAGCAATATCTGCATCGCAGTTATCAAGAACTTCGTCTGCGTTGGATTTGATGGTAACGCCGGTTTTTACGCCAAGTTCTGCAAAATCGCCGATATCCATGCCTACAACAGCAGGGTCAACGTCGATTGCGCCGACGATCTGTGCGCCTTTTTCATAAAGATAGCGGATAATGTATTTTGCCATTTTGCCGCAGCCATACTGTACTACTTTTACTTTTTCCATAATAAATACCCCTTTATGTTTATTTGTTAACACTATTATAATCTCTAATGCAGGGTGAGAGTCAAGCTTTTTTGTTAAATTTTTATCTAAAACTGACCGGGACCTGCAAGCGCAGAAACATTCCTCTTTTTTCGTTATCAAAAACGCTGAATTCCGTAAGGACTTCGCATATATAATCTCCGGCAATTTTATAATTATTCTCTTCGCAGTATTCCAAAAGGCGTTTTGCGTATTCCGCTTCGTCATCAAAACTATCCAGATAAATGCAGACGTACATTCCGCTTTCTATGCGTTTTACGGCTTCGGTCTGAGGAAAATCGTCATCCACAAGAACAAATATCTCATCAGAAACAAGCTTGCCGTTTAAAAAGCAGTCTTTTTTTATGGTAGAACCGGCATTACAGTAATAAATTTGCGGAAGATTGTGCTTTATAAGGCTGTTTTTAAGCTTTTTAAGCTCGTCTTCGTAAACTTCTATGCCGTAATCATAAAAATTAAGGGTTGTGGGCAAAGAATATATTCTTCTGTGAGGAATATATTCGATGGTGATGGTGCCTATGGTCGGGGATTTGCGGTAGCGTTCCAGACTTTCGATAGTGCGGGAAATAGCCGCAAGCTGAAGGTTAAGATTTGCCATTTGCTCCTTTACCTGCTTTTTGCGGCGGATAAGAATGGATTCGATAAGTTTGGTATCTCCGCTTTCAAGAACTTCTTTTATTTCTTTAAGTTCCATGCCAAGGGCCTTCATATACTGGATCATATCAAGGCGGGCGTTCTGGCGGATATTATAGTAGCGATAGCGGCTTTCCGCATCAATATGGCAGGGTTTGATAAGACCTATTTTATCATAAAGCCGCAGGGTGGAAATGGAAATATTGTTTATTTTAGCCATTTCTCCGATGCTTAAAAGTTCATTTTTCATAATACCGCCTTTCCAAAACTCTATACCTGGTTTAGAGTTTTTGAAGATTTTACTATCTGTTATCATATTAACATATTTTTGGAAATTTTCAAGAGAAAAAGCGGTGCAGTTTTTGCTGCACCGCCTTTGGCTGTTTTTTATATCAAAGAATTTTTTCGCCTGCTATGGCGGGAACCGCGCCGTCTTCGATGGGACTTACGAAACCGGATTTGGTTTTTTCGGCAAATTCCGCTTTTGCCGCTGCAAGAAGCTCCGGATTTTCGAAAAGATCCACCGCGGTTGCGGCAATTACTTTTGCCGCAAGGTTCATACCTTTTTTGGCAATGGAGGATTTGCCCATGGAAACCACCTGCCAGCTGTGACCGGGAATTCCGCTGGTCCAGGTGGCGGTGTTTATCTGCGCTGTGGGAGTCTGCCAGCTTACGTCGCCTACATCGGTGGAACCGGGAAGGGTAACTTCGCTGTGGAAAAGGGGCATAAGAAAATCGTTTTGCGCTTTTGTTCCGCCGCTTGTTTTTTCGTCAACAAAGGCGGCGATGCCGGCATCGAACATAGAGGCGAAACCGGGAAGATTTTCGGTTTCGTAGGTGTTTTTAAGTTCCGCGGCAAAGGCAAGTTCTTCTTCGGTATATTCCGGAAGTTCGATTGCTTCGAAGTTTTTGAACATGGCTTTTTCAAGAACGGAGTTGGGCACAATGTCGGCGGTGCCATCGATAAAGCGGCGTTTAAGCTTTGTGCCGGTCATAAGAGCGGCGCCTTTTGCAATATCTTCGACCCTTGCAAGAAGATTTTTTACCTTTGCGACGGTATCGGAACGGACCATATAAAGCACCTGGGCTGTGGGCTGAACAACGTTTGGAGAAATGCCGCCGGCATCGGTGATGGAATAGTGGATACGGTCGCTTACGGGCATGTGTTCGCGCAGGAACTGCACGCCGATGTTCATAAGTTCCACAGCGTCAAGGGCGCTTCTGCCCATATGAGGACAGCCGGCCGCGTGGGCGGCGATACCTTCAAATTTATATTCCACCTGCACGCAGGCAAGGTAGGAACCGCTGGTTACCTGGTTGGAATCGTCCGGGTGCCAGGTAAGGGCGGCATCAAGATTATAGAAAAGGCCCTGTTTTGCCATAAAGGCTTTGCCTGCGCCGCCTTCTTCACCGGGACAGCCATAGAAAATAACGGTACCGCTGCCTTCGCCTTTTTCTTCAAGGTATTTTTTTACGCCGTAGGCTGCCGCAAGCGAACCTGCGCCAAGAAGGTTGTGGCCGCATCCGTGACCGCTTCCGCCGACAATGAGTTCATCGTGAACGGTTTTTCCGGCTTTTTGAGAAAGTCCGGAAAGGGCATCAAATTCACCAAGAATACCGATAATGGGTCTTCCGCTTCCGTAAGTTCCGGAAAAAGCGGTTTCAACTCCGGCAAGGCCGGTTTCTACTTTAAAGCCGAGCTTTGCAAGAAGGGCCTTATAAGCCTCGGCGGATTTATGTTCTTTAAGAGAGATTTCGGCACATTCCCAGATGGTATCGGAAAGTTCCTCGAAAATCCCTTTGTTTTCTTCTATATACGCATAAAGTTCTTTTTTATCCATGAAAAGGCGCTCCTTTCAAAAAAGAAAAACGGGCGACCGCAATGGTCGCCCGTTACGGGAAAAATCAATACAAAACTTTGCTGAGGAAGTCTTTTGTTCTGGGGTTCTGGGGATGATTGAAAACCTCGTCCGGAGTTCCTTCTTCCGCAACGATGCCGCCGTCGATAAAAACAACGCGGTCGCTTACTTCTTTTGCAAAGCCCATTTCGTGGGTTACGATGACGGAAGTCATGCCGTTTTTAACAAGGCCTTTGATAACGTCCAGAACCTCCCCGACCATTTCGGGGTCAAGGGCAGAGGTGGGTTCGTCAAAAAGCATAACGTCCGGTTCCATTGCAAGAGCACGAACGATTGCAAGACGCTGTTTCTGACCGCCGGAAAGGCTGGTGGCGCTTTCCATCGCTTTGTCTGCAAGACCTACTCGGTTAAGAAGCTCCATTGCCTGTTCGTTGGCTTCGTTTTTCGCGATTTTCTTTACAACGGTGGGGGCAAGAGTTACGTTTTCAAGAACGGAAAGGTGCGGAAAAACGTTGAAATGCTGGAAAACCATTCCCATTTTTTGTCTGTGAAGATCGATATCGACTTTTTCGCTGGTGATATCAACACCCTCGAAGATGATGCTTCCGGAATCGGGAGTTTCGAGCATGTTGAGGCAGCGAAGAAATGTGGATTTGCCGCCGCCGGAAGGTCCGATGATGGAGATAACCTCCTGGGGTGCGACGTGTTCGTTTATACCTTTAAGGACCTGAAGGTCGCCAAAGCTTTTATAAAGATCAATAGTCTGGATCATTTGCTGTTAAGTCTCCTTTCATAGGCAAGAACAAGTTTGCTGAGGACGAAAGTTACAGCAAGGTAAATTGCGCCGACGATAATAAGAATTTCCAATGCAAGATAGGTCTGGCCGTTAACTTTAAGATAAGAGGTCATAAGGTCGCCGATAAAGAAGGTGGAAGCCATGGAAGTTTCTTTGGTGATTGCGATAAATTCGTTACCGATTGCCGGAAGAATGTTTTTGATAGCCTGGGGCATTATGACTTTTATCATGGTCTGGGTTTTGTTCATACCAAGGGAACGGGCGGCTTCGGTCTGGCCTTTATCCACTGCCTGGATACCGCTGCGGAAAAGTTCGGAAACGTATGCGGCACTATTGCAGGCAAGCGCAACAGATACCCAGAAGAAGTTTCCGGCATCAACCGGAATGATTTTGGGAAGACCGAAAACGAAAAGATAAAGCTGAAGAAGAAGAGGAGTTCCGCGGATAACTTCTATATAAATCATGCAGATCCAGCTGATGGGGTTCCATTCCGCAAGCCAGTGGATAAAGCCTTTTTTCTTTTTGTTTTTGTTGAGTTTTTTAAAAGGTTTAATGTTGGACATTCTTCCCAAAGCGATAAACGCGCCGAAAATAACGCCGAAGAATACCGCTATGGCGGAAAGAATAAGGGTATAGCGAAGACCTTCGAAAATAAAGATCTGCCAGTAATCCCGGATAAGTCTAATTATATTTTCTATCATTTATTTATGTACCTCCATGGGTTAATCAAGCGGAAAAGCAGGGCGGGAAGTTTTTTTCTCGCCCTGCTGTTTGATCAATGATTTACGTTAATCAGCCTTCATCGGTTGCGACGTTACCTTCGTCATCGTAAGAAATATCTGCTGCGTTTTCGCCCTCTGCAAGAGCAAGAGCTTCTTCGTACCATACGTCGTAGTAGCCTGCATCATAAGCTTTTGCAAGGATTTCGTTTACCTGTGCAAGAAGTTCATCGGAATCTTTGTTGAGGAGGATTACGTTTGCGGTGTATTTGGGGTCAACTTCGAAGATGAAGCCGGACATTGCAACGTCATCGGGGTTGTTTGCGATGAATACTTCTGCGTTGCCGGTTGCAAGTGCAAGTGCATCAAAGTCGCCGTTTTTAAGCTGAAGGAATGCGGTGGTAAGGTCGCCTACTTCAACGATTTCGCAGTCTTCGGGAAGCTGGGATTTGCAAAGGTCAAGCTGAAGAGAAGCGGTCTGTGCTGCAACTTTAAGTCCGGAAAAATCTGCTGCGGAAGTAAATTTGCCTTCGTTTTCTTTGGTGGTTACGATAACCTGTTCGGTTTCGTTATCACCTGCGTAGTAATAATCGGAAAGGTTGTAGTTTTCTGCGCGCTGTTCGGTCCAGCTGAAACCGGAAATGGACATATCTACGGATTTGGTTTCTACCGCAACCTGGCAGGCGTTAAAGCTCATAGGAACGATTTCGAGTTCTTTGCCAAGTTCTTCTGCAATAAATTTTGCAAGGGTTACGTCAAAGCCAACATAGGAATCCTGGCCGGATTTGGAAACGTCAACAAATTCCATCGGAGCGAAGTCCGGAGAAAGAGCAACTTTAAGAACTTCTTTTTCGGAAGCGCCGCAGCCGGCAAATGCGAACATCATGCAAAGTACAAGGATAAGGGATACGATCTTTTTCATTTTAATTACCTCACTAATTTAGAAATTTAAATTTTGAAGTCATTGATCATTGGCTATGTTTGCATTATACACGCATAAATATTCATTGTCAACCCCTTTTTGTGAATATTTATGCGTTTTTACCTTTTGACCATAACGCTTAACACTTTGCCGTGTGTTTTGTGCAACATGACGGATATTTGCCGGATATTATAATAAATACATATAATAGAGCTTTGCTTCGGCTGTTTTTGAATATGCAGAATAAAATGTATAAATACACAAATTTTGATTTTATTCGGAATATCCGGGCAAAGAAGATGCTGCTGCCAAAATAACAAGGGCGAAAAACAATTGTTTCTGACTGAAACATAAGCAGGTATTTTGCCGGTTTTCTGTAAAAAATGCCATAAAATGATTAAAAAATCGTCAAAAATGATACATTTTTGACATTTTGGTTATTGCAAAAGAAGAATTTTAAATATATAATATATCCATATAATTACGCACTATTCTGAGCGGCGTTCCCGCCAAGGAGGATCATCATGGGAAATAAAGCTCTTGATAAAAAACAGTTTTCCGATGCTCTTGCAAGACGTCTTCCGGCATATTACCGCCACGTTTGCATTATGCTTGCAGAGGGCAAACAAACTGTAACTTCCAGCGAGCTTGCTAAAAAAATCGGCAACACAAGCGCACAGGTCCGTCAGGACTTTTTTACCTGCGGCGGTGTTGAAAACTATCATCTGGATACTCTTAAAGACTGGCTTTCCGGTCTTTTGGGAATTAAAGAAAAACATCATATGATCGTTATCGGCGCAGGAAACCTGGGCAGGGCGATAATCAGTTTTAAAGATTTTAATACCGACGGATTTTTTATTGATGCTGTTTTTGACAACAACCTTATGTTTGATGGCATGCAGATTTGCGGTATTCCGATTCTTAACGTAACTTCGCTTGAAGAATACCTTGAAACGAACAAAGTGGATATTGTTGTAATAACCACCCCGGCAGGAGTTGCGGAAGAAATTCTTGAAAAATCCATAAAAGGCGGAGTAAAGGGCGTATGGAACTTTGCCCCTGTGGACCTTCGCTCTACCGAAGAGGTGGAAGTGCACAACGTGCATTTAAGCGACAGCCTGCTTACCCTTTCCTTCCGCATGAACGAGAAAAACACCGCAAAAAAATAAAATCAACATAAATAAAAACAGAGGAGCTTTTAAAAGCTTCTCTGTTTTTTATTTGAAATATTTTTTTAAGCAATCCTTGTTATTTGGAATATGTTTTTGGGCGTGTTCTGAAAGAATGCAAAGGATATATTGGGAAAGCGAAAGACCTTTTTGTTTTGCAAGGATTTCCAGCCGAAAAGAGATATCCGGAGAAAGCAAAAGGGTTATTTCTTTATCTTCAAGCTGTGAGCCATCGCAAAAAGTAACATAATCATCAAAGCCGTGCAAAAAAACACCTTCTTTTGTAAAAATGATAACACTTTGTTGGTATAAAATCAATAATTTTTTGGATATACTGATAACATAATATATGCGAGGTGTTATCGTGGCAACCAACAAAATACAAACGGGAATTCGTTTTGAACCGGAAGTTTTATACAAAATTACTTATATTGCAAAACAGAATGTGCGATCTCTTAACGCACAGCTGGAATTTCTTGCGAAAGATTGCATAAAAAGGTATGAATCCGAAAACGGAGAAATTGTTATAAACGAAGAAGAACTTTATAAATAAAAGCACCGCTGTGCGGTGTTTTTTATTTTAAGTCCGGCAATCATTTACATAATAGGTCAATTAAACCCTAATGTCAATAGGTCAATTTGCCATAATAATAACAAAAGAGTTGTTATTATGAGCAGACTTAGGGATTTAAGAAAAGAGCGTGGGTTTACGCAGGTGAAAATGCAGATGCTTACGGGAATAGATCAAAGCGACTATTCAAAAATAGAACGAGGAACAAGGTATTATACTTTTGAACAGTGTGTAAAAATTGCAAAGGCACTTGATACAAGCATGGATTATCTTGCGGGACTTACCGACGAAAAGAAACCTTATCCAAGATCAAAAGAATAAAAGCACCGCCTTAAAAAAGCGGTGCTTTTTTGTTATATTTCCAGTTTAAAAATCACGGCCATAAGATAGGTGATGACAAATGCGGCAACGGCACAGCCGATGGCAAGAAGGATTTTTTGATAGGGCCGCTTTGCGATTTCGCGCTGTTTTTCGATTTCGTCAAGGCGTTTACCCTCCATAAAGGCGTTTATTTCTTTGTAGGTCTGGATATCCAGCTTCTTTTTTTGTTTTTCCACTTTTACTGCTTTGATAAAGCCGAGAAGAAAAACCACGCCGAAAATTACTGCGCCCCAGATGCCGAAAAGTTTAAGCATGGGCACAAGCATAAAAAAATCCCAGATAAAAGCGGCGGTAAGCCAGTTGTTTTCTTTGTTAAGAGATTCGATATCCTCTGTTTTGATTTTTTCGTTCATTTCATCAACGTCCCCTTTGATAAGATTATCAAGAGAAACGCCGAAAACATTGCTCATCAGCACAAGGCTGTTTATATCCGGATAGCTTTTATCGTTTTCCCAGTTGGAAACAGTCTGGCGGGTAACAAAGATTTTATCCGCAAATTCTTCCTGAGAAAGTGAAAGTTCCGAACGGTATTTTTTTATTTGTTTTCCTATTTCCATAAAGGGCATTCCTCCTTGGCTGTAATTTTATCACAGGGGCGGAAAAAGCGCTGTCAAAAGTGTTTTACATTTAAGGTTTTATCTTTGTAAAAAGTTTTTTATGGCGTAATCGAGCAGTTTTTCTTTTTGGTTGGGCAGATCTTCTTCCAGAACGGCTTCGAGCAGGGCGGAAAGGATTCTGCCCATTTCCGGTCCCGGGGCAAAGCCGGCGGATATCAAATCCCTGCCGTTAAGCGCAAGGTTTTTAAGAGAAAAACATTCTTCGTCCGCTATTATTTTTGCGGCGATATTTTTGTAATTCTGAAAAAATTCTTCGCCGGGGTAATATTCCGGCCGTTTGCCAAGGTCATCGGCGCGCATAAGCGTAATAAGGTCATCAAAGCTTTTTGGCCCGATTTTGGAAAGCATACGCTTTATGGCCTTTGGTTCGGCCGGAAAACGGTCTCCGTGATGCCGGATAAGAAGGCAGACGGCGTTTTTGGTTTCGTTATCGGATTTTAAGCGCAGAAGAATTTCTTCCGCAATCTGAGCACTGAGGGGTGCGTGACCGAAATAATGAGCAGTACCGTTTTCATCAAAACTCTGGCAAAGGGGTTTTGCAATATCGTGCAAAAGCGCCGCAAGGCGCAAGGCGGGCACAGGCGAAACGTTTTGAAGCACCGCCGCCGTGTGGCCAAGAACGTCTTTATCGTGGCGGAAGTGGTGCTGTTCAAAGCTTTTAAGCGGCAAAAGCTCCGGAATGAGCACGGAAAGAGTTTCTGCGTGCTCAACAAGGATTTTTGCGGCATCTTTGCCGCAGATGAGTTTTTTAAGTTCCGAAAAAAGCCTTTCTGCGCTTACGTTTTTTAAAAGTTCGCGGTTTTTGTAAATGGAAGCGGCGGTTTTTTCTTCCAAATCAAACCCAAGGCAGGAAGCAAAACGCAGGCCGCGCATAATGCGCAGGGCATCTTCCTCAAAACGAGCATCGGGACTTCCGACGCAGCGGATGATTTTGTGCTCGATATCCGAAAGGCCGCCGAACATATCCACAAGGCCTGTTTTTTCGCTGTAGGCAAGGGCGTTTACGGTAAAATCACGCCGGGAAAGATCTTCTTTTAACGAACGGGTGAATTCCACGCTATCCGGATGGCGGTTATCGGAATAGTTTTTATCTATCCGGAAGGTGGTTATTTCTATTGGATAATTGTTTATGAGCACCGTTACGGTGCCGTGCTTTATGCCGGTTTCTATAACGTGCTCGTTTTTAAAAACGGATTTGGTTTCTTCCGGAAATGCGGAGGTTGTTACGTCATAATCCGTCGGAATTTTTCCAAGAAGACTATCGCGCACGCAGCCGCCCACGGCGTAAGCTTCGTAACCGGATTTTTCGAGCATGGATATGGCTTTTTTAACTTCGTTCGGAAGGTACACGGCGGAAAACCTCCTTTATAATAATGTATATAAAAATATTATCACGCCGGCAAAAGAGGGTCAAGAAAAATGTGGCACAAAGCAAAAAAATATGATACAATGTATTCGGCAAAATTTTGTATAGGGAGGGTTTTATGAATCAAAAGGAACTTAACGAAATCCGCCGCAGGCTTGCGCTTGATAAAAACTGCATAAGCAAGGTTTACGGCTGTTTTGTAAACCAGATGAAAGAAATTATTGCATATATTGAAGAACCGGTTGCCGTGATGCCGCAATCCGAAGGCGAAAGATATATGGCGCTTTTTAAAAAGGCACTTTCCGGTTCGCTTGGAAAAAACCTTATTGATATTGAATTTTCCACGCAGCAGGTTATGGAAGGCGAAGAACACAGGCTTCTGATGGATATCCGAAAGGATATCGGCAACGCAGAGCTGCGGGAAGAGCTTTATAAAAAGATAATTCCGGCGGTGAACCTGGACTGCAACTATATTATTCTTTTGGGTGCGGATAAATATGACGTTCCGTTTAAAGGCACGGACGAACTTTCTGTGGAAGATGCTTCGGATACGGTATTCAGCTATTTTGTCTGTTCCGTCTGCCCGGTGAATGAAAGCAAAACGGAACTTGGATACGTTATTGATGAAAGCGCTTTTCATAACTGCACTTTTCCGCAAACGGTTGCCGCACCGGAAATGGGATTTTTGTTCCCCTGTTTTGATGACAGGGCAACGAATATATATAACGCCCTTTTCTATACTAAAGATACGGATATGATGCAGCAGGAATTTATCGAATCTGTTTTTAAAACGGAAATTCCCATGTCCGCAGGAGAACAGAAGATGACTTTTCAGGAGGTGCTTACGGAAACCCTTGAAGAGGACTGCAGCTTTGACGTTATACAGTCCGTTCACGAACAGATATGCGAACGCATTGTGGAACACAAAGAAAGCAAAAATCCCGCTCCGCTGGATTTGAGCAGCAGGGAAGTGGGCGATATTCTTGAAAATTCCGGCGTTGCGAAAGAAAAAGTCGAAATTTTTAAAGAAAAGGTAAAAAAACAGTTTGGAGAGGATAAGCCCCTTAAACCCGCAAACATCATCGACAGCAAAAAGTTCGAGGTGGTAACTCCGCAGGTAAAAATTTCCGTTGCGCCGGAATACAGCTATCTTGTGGAAACAAAAATTGTTGACGGAAGAAAATACATTATGGTACCCGCTGACGAAGGCGTTGAAATAAACGGCGTTTCTGTTAAAGTGGGAGAATGATTTTGGAGGTATAAAAATGAACTATAAAAGATTTTTGATTGATGCCTGCCTTCGTATGGTAAAATCCGGACTTACCGTTGAAACCTGGGGAAACATCAGCGTGCGTGATCCGGAAACCGGATACGTTTATCTTACTCCTTCCGGTATGCCCTATGATACCCTTGTTGACGACGACATTGTTGTTATGGATATTGACGGCAACCGCATTGAAGGAGAAAGAAAACCCACCATTGAATATGCAATGCACCTTGGCATTATGAAAAACCGCCCGGACGTAAACGCGGTTGTTCATACCCACCCGGTGTATTCCCAGATTTTTGCTCTTTTGCACGAAAATATTCCTCCGGTAATTGACGAAGCGGCACAGACTCTTGGCAATGTTCCCGTAACGGAATATGCTCTTCCAGGTTCCAAAGAGATGGCGGAAAACGCCATTGCGGCCATCGGCAAAGAAGGAGCCGCCTGCCTTTTGGCAAACCACGGCGCGGTAGCTGTTGGCAAAGATATGGATACCGCTTTTAAAGTATGCACTATTCTGGAAATGACTTCTCAGATCTATTACATGGCAAGATGCATCGGCACCCCGAAAACCATTGATGACGACAAAATTGCCTATATGCAGGATTTTGTTCGCAACAGCTACGGCCAGAGATAATATCTGAAAAAAACAAAGGCACAGTATCAAAATCGTTTTGATGCTGTGCCTTTTTTCTGTTATATGCTTTCGGGTTCTGGGGTTTTCTGGTTACGGGGTTAAGGCCGTTCCAGCCGCGGCGCTTTTTTGCGTTAAGTTCGCGCTTTTGTTTTTTGGAAAGTTTTTCGTAAGGGATAAATTTTTCCATAAGTGTTGCCTCCCTGATTTTTGTTTTGATAAAGAAAAAAGGCCGTTAACAAAAGTTAACGACCTTGGTGCGGTAAATGGGACTTTCGTCGCGGCAAGCTTCGCTGATCGGAGTTTTATTAAAAATAAAATTTCGAAGACGCTTTGCTGCCGCTCCTCTCCCCAAAAAATCTTTTGGATTTTTTGGGGACCCCGTTTTTGATGGGTCGCAACTCCGCATATTATAAAATCAAAAAAAGCAGGGAACAAAATTTGCTCCCTGCTTTTTTGGTGCGGTAAATGGGACTTGAATTGCATTTTTAGAAAATTTGGTAGTTTTGCCGAGGGCATTTTATGCGATTATTAAGCCATTTTCCGTTGATTAAAAATCGTTATCGTGCTATATTGTTTGTTAGCAAATGAGATATTTGTTAGCAAGTTGTTAGCTAATTTTCCGAACGATAAACAAACTTTTAACAATGATAATGAAGAGGGAACATCATTATATATGACGTGACACGGCGCAGCCCACAGGCACAATACAAGGCCAGGAGCAGACACCAAAAGGTGAGCGGGTAACTATTGCACCCATATATATTATAGCACCGGCGCAGCTTACAGGCAAGTACGACCACGGCAGAGGCCATAACATAAGATAGCAATAGCAACATACCTATACAAGAACAGCAAGGGTATAACACTAATAAAGATAAAGATACAAACATAACCATATGCAAACGATAAAGGTATATAGGTATTAACATAAGCGAAGCACGGCCAAAGGCAAAGACAAGAACCAAACGAGCTTAACCAGTTTATGAGCAAACCCCGCTCCATATAAGTGTATATAACCGTTGGTGACGTTCAACAGTTATTTAAATTATGCGGGAAAGTAATTAACAATTGGTAAATATCTATTGTTTTTAAACGTATGGTAAACAGTAAGGAACGGGATCAGCATTATATTGATAAACATACCCCCGTACTTTGCAGATAGAAAAGCAAAAAAGTAAAACCAAAGGGCATACAGCTCTTCCAAAAAGTCAGATGTTAGGCTCCGCCTAATTTCTAAATAAAAATATATCAACACCAGGAGGAAAAGAAAAATGAATTTTACAACCGAGATACTTATGGACGAATACAAAAACAACAAAGAAAAGTTTTATGAGGATTTTTTTGAAATATACGATTCCCTTTCTGATGAATCCAAAAGAGAGTTTATTGCTTACTTGAAAAAACGCAAAGAAGCAAAACATACGATTTGATATTCCTATTTAAAAAATAAAATGGCTACTTCATTTTGATACACGTACTTACTTCTTTTTGAATGCTACGCTACCAAATAATGGTAAAAAACAGGGTACACTACTTCATTTTGAAGTAAGCAAAGTTCGAAAAATGGCTTGTTTTCGTTCGTGGGTACTATATCAAATTGAATAACACTATATATTTATACCAGGTGGGGGAGTTTAAAATAACGAAAATATTTCCGGGAAGTTAGCAAAAATAAAAACAAACTCTCTTGCGTGCGTATTTTTTGCGAAAGTAATAAATAACCGTAAAACCTTAGAAAAGATTACGCTAAAAGAGTTGTTGAGCGGGCGTTGTTCAATGTAAATACGCTCCAAAGGGTTTTAAAAAGCTTATGAAGTATTTTTATGGTAAAAGTGGTAAATTATAGGATGAAACAAAAGGCTTGTCACAGAGCCTTTAAACGTGAGCACGGCGCAAAACAAGAAAGCGATTTTGAGCACGGCTGTTTGATGAAAGCGTCAGAAAGTGGTGTAATATAAAAAACGAAATAAACCAAAAAAATAAAATATAGGGTTAAGCCGCATTTCGTTTTATAAACCTTTCTGATAGAAAAACCGCCGGAGGAAAATCCCCCCCGACGGTTTTTGTTATTTATTTTCGTTTAGCATATCACCAAGAGCTTTGTAAAGGGCTTTGGCCTCGTCAAGTGTGAGATTGCCGGAAAAACGTTTATGTGTGTTTTCGTGCCATTTTCCAATATTTATATATGGACCTTTGCCGTCCATTTCAACCATTGAAAGGTTGAGTGTATAAGTTACGCCGTGACTAAGTTCGGCAATATGGTTGATAAGTTTAAAAGCCATTACTTCACCCCTATTCTCTTTAAAAGTTCGTTTAGGCACGTCCTTTCCATTCATAGTTAAACTGATATTCATTCGGCAAACGGTTAACCTTCCCCGAAAAAGTAAGCTTTATAAAACCGTTTTGGGCTAACTCAAACAACGCTCTTTGCCCGGTAGATTCTGAAAATCCATATATTTTGAAAAAAGAAGCAGGAAAATTAAAAGTTGTTTTACCTGCAGCTTCAGAAGCACAGCAAAGATAAATATAGCGTGTAGAGTATGCAAGACTGTTAAATATAGGGCTTTTGAGCAAAGAACCGCCAACTTGTATAAAACTTACCTCTACGCAGTTGTCATTTGCGGAAAGCCACGAATTAATTTTGCAGTGTGGAGCTGCTTTATATTTCTTTTTACTCACTTGTACTCCTTCGTTTATTATCCAATTTGTCGGATTTTGGGGAATTGATCTTTTTCCTGCGAAATAATGTGTGGTTCTTTCAAAATATCAAGTACCACATCAAGATCAATTAGCCTGCGGTTACCGCTTCCAAGAGCGGGTAATATTCCGCTTGCAATCCATTCCCTCAAAGCCCGCTCGGTTAGTTTTGAATTAGGATCAATGCGTCTGACCTCCGCAACAACATCACGGCAATATCTGAAACGTCCCATTTGTTATTCCTCCTTTCTTTCTTCCGCTTTCATCTCGTCCGCTTTTTTGAGCCAGTATTTTTTAAAAGCGGCCTGAACTTTTTCCGGATTTTTCACTCTCCATTTGCGGTAATATTCCGCTCTTGCGGCTTTTTCTTCCTTGGAAAGTTCCATTTGTTGCACCTCCTTTTTGTTTGCTCGAAAATAGGTATAAAATAAATCGGCAAAAATTAACCGTAAAAAATTTTTATGTTAGGTTAATTTCTGTTGAGTTTAAATATACTTAAAGTTAAAAATATCTTCTTTAAACATTATTAAAAACCGTGTGTCAAATGATTTTTCGGACATTTAATTTTATTGACATTTACATTATATTACGATAAAATGTATCTTGAAAATAACCAGTATTTACACAGTGTAAAATTACAAGGAAAGAAGTTGCTTAAAATGAAATACGATTTTGATAAAATCGGCAAGCGTTTACAAAAAGAACGCAAGGAACAAAAAATGTCACAAGATGATTTAATGGAGCGACTGAAAAAAGAAGGCGTTTATATTGGCAGAAATAAATTATCAGCAATAGAGAACGGTAAAGCGGATATAAGCGGTTTTGATTTGAATTTTTTGTTTAAACTTTGCATCATTTTTAATTGCGATATTGGTTATTTGCTTTGCGAATACGATACAAAGCATCACGTAACAGCGGACATATGCGAAAATACCGGGCTTTCTGAAAATGCAGTTGAAAAAATTATAAAAAAAAGAAGCTCCGCCGATGTGGCAAGAGCTGAAAAAATAGCTGAATATGAAAAACTGGGTAAAGAGTGGGATGCGTTCGACGAAAACGACTATCAAAGCAATAAAGAAATAGAAATGCAACCCGATTTTGAAAGTTGGGGAGATTACCTCGACAAAACAGCTTTAAACGCTTTGATCGAATCAAATGAGTTTTATAAATTGTTAAATATATTAAACCGTTGTATGTATTGCGATAAAAATAAAAAGATTTCTGAGGATTCGGAAATTTTTGAAAAAGAGTTGTTATTTTTTGAAACTCAACGTTTAACAACACATATAGCTGAGGAGCTTATGGGAAAAGCGAAAAAATAAGGAGGCTTTTAAATGGCATCTATAACAAGGAACAAGAGCGGGAGTTATAGAATCCAGGTGTGCGTAGGTCGCACCCTTGAGGGTAAACAAATAATGAAAAGTAAAAGCTTTAAGTATGACCCCACAAAGACGGAAAAACAGAATAACAAAGCCGCAGAAGAGTTCGCCCGTAAGTTTGAAGATGCCTGCATAAACGGAACCGCAGCCACAAGCAGTGCAAAGTTTCAAGAGGTTGCGGCAAAATACTTTATTGACTATGCGCCGAAAAGACTTAAAAGCTGGACTATTAACACATATAAAAGTTATGAACCGGTAGCAAATAAAGCCTTTGGATATAAACCGATTTGCGATATTAGAACAACGGACATACAAAGTTTTATAAATAATCTTTGCGAGGACGGAATGTCAAAACGCAAAGAAATTGACCCGAAAACGGGAAAGAAAAAACATAAAAATTTGAGTGCAAAGACCGTTTATAATTATTTTGCGTATGTCAGCTCTGTTTTTAAATATGCAGTAATGCAAGGGATTGTTTATACAAACCCGTGTAAAGGCGTTGTACTTCCCTCGAAGAAAAACAAAGAAGTTGAAGTTTATTCCCTTGCGGAAGTTCAAAAACTTTTGGATCTTTTGCAGGATGAACCCTTTAACCGTAGAATGGTTTTTATACTTGCGATATACTGCGGTATGCGCAGAGGCGAGATATACGGGCTTGAGTGGCCGGACATAGATTTTCGTAACAACACTATAACAATAAGCAGAACGAGCCTACACACGGCTAAGAGGGGTACATACACGGACGAACCGAAAACCGAAAAATCAAAACGTTGCATAAAAGTAGCTGATAACGTTATGCAAGTTTTAAAAGATTATCACCGTTGGCTAATTGAAACACGTTTTATGATGGGTGCGCATTGGCAAGCAGGGGACAGGCTTTTTATAAATAAAGAGGGATTCCCGGAAAACCCCAATAATATAGAAAACTGGTGGATTCGTTTCTGCAAACGTACTGGATTTAGGTATATAAAATTCCACAGCTTCAGACATTTTAACGCTACACAGCTTATTGCAAACGGTACGGATATAAAAACCGTTTCTTCTTCCCTCGGACACAGCAACATAAACACCACAATGGATATATACGCCCATTCCATAGCAGAACAGCAAGCAAGAGCCGCTCAGGCGCTTTCTGACGTTATAGGAATTGATATTGCAACCGCAAAAAGGGCATAAAAAAGAGCGCCGGAAAACCCGGCGCTTTTTATATAATATAGAATTACAAAAGTTTCAACATTTGTATAAGATAATCAGATTTGAAAATACGTTTTTCTTTTTCTTCTATTTCTCTTTTATCAAATTCGGTAAATCCGTTGCGTCTATAAAAAGTAATAAGTCGGGGCTTGTCCTCACATTCAAGGTAAACAACTTTTCCACCGACAAGATTTTGGCTCTCTTTAACCCTATCACAGGCCATTTTTAAAAGTTCATCACCAGTAATGAGTTTGTTATAGCCATTTGAAAAATTTTTACCAAGTTGTGCGATAAGGTAAGCAGGGATTTGATAAGCGTTTTGATTTTCATCATATGATCCGAAACGTTTTATTTTATCTCTTTGCCGCCTTGTGATTTTTCCACAGCGGATAGTTAATGTTTTTAAGGCAATGGTGTAGTATCCTATTAATACTGGTTTTCCTAACTGCGTTGTAAAGATAAGATATGTAGGAGAAATATTTTTTTGCGCCATAATAACTGCTTTTCTACGTAAATAATCTTCTATATCTTGATTTAGAGGACAAGAAAAAGAAGAGAGCATTTCCTTTACAAAAGGTTCTCCCTTCTTTTCTAATAGATCGATTAATTTAATTTGGCTATATTCTGTCATAATTATGCTCCAAAAAACTTTTCAATATCTTCAGCTTTAATATCATTACAAGGTTTTTTTAATGTAACTTCTTTTACTTTGCGATATTGAGCCTTTGTCAGAGCGTCAACAAATTTTTGTGCTTTGTGTTTTTTGGAAATAACGATTTGCTTTGTGATGCTACTTGTTGCCATAATAAAACACTCCTTTTCAATGTATTTCCACAACCCTTTAATTAACACACCTATTTTATTATACGCAACAATTAATTTTTTAGCACCTTAATTATATCATACTTGTCAAGTGTTTTTGTTAAAAAATTATAAAAATCTTATAAAAATGAAAACGAAAATGCACCATCTAAGATATTTGTTAGCAATTTGTTAGCAAAAACAAAATTATATAAAAAATTAAGGACTAACAAACGGCTTATTTAAGCCGCTTATCAGTCCTTAATCTTGGTGCGGTAAATGGGACTTGAACCCATACGTCAAAGACACACGCCCCTCAAACGTGCCTGTCTGCCTATTCCAGCACTACCGCATTTCTCAAATGCAAGAGTTATTATATCAGAACGTTTGGGCAATGTCAAGAACTTTTTTAAAATTTTTTTGATTATTTATTTTTGTTTTTGGGAAGACTTTTTATAAAAAACAAAAAGGGGCGGTGCTGTGGCAAAAAGAATAATAAGTTTTTTCTGTGTTATGCTTTGTTTTATGGGTGCGGTGACTTTAAGAATAATGTATATCAGCACCGGCGGCATAGCAAAAGAAGCCGCCGCCATGCAAAGCAGAAGGGTTATTACCCTTGCAGAAAGCCGTGCCGGAATTTTTGACAGAAACCTTTATCCGTTTGTTAATAAAAGCAGGGAAAGACGGATTTTGATTTTTCCGGATATGCTTGAAACTTCTGTTATAGCAAAGTTCAGCGGAAGGGACGAGCTTGCGGAGGCTTTTTTAAAGCTTGAGCCGACGGTTATGGATCTTGGCGGAAAAATAATTGAAGGCGAGGGGATTTATAATTTTTCTTTTGCCGGAAGATACGGCGAAAGCGTTGCCGCACCGCATATAGTGGGATATATGAACGGCCAAAAGGGCGCGGCCGGAATTGAAAAGGCCTATAACGATTTTTTTGAGGAAAACACGAAATCCGTTAAAGCCAGCTATTACACTGACGGAACAGGAAGGCTTCTTTTGGGAGAAGAGATTTTGCTTGAAGAGGAAGAGGTTTCTGAAAACTGCGGAGTGGTGCTGACGCTTGATTACGATATTCAGAAAATTACGGAAAATTCCCTTGCGGCCGGAACGGAAAAAGGCGCGGCGGTGGTTATGGATATTGAAAGCGGAGAGATCCTGGCTTCGGTTTCCGCACCGGATTTTGAACCGGCGGATATTGCGGCATATCTTGAAGATGAAAATTCGCCGTTTATCAACAGGGCGTTTACCGCTTACAGCGTGGGTTCCACCTGGAAGCTGGTTGTGGCGGCGGCAGCTTTGGAAGCGGGCATATCTCCGGAAAGAACTTTTGAATGCAGCGGCAGCATAGCTGTGGACGAAAGAGTTTATAAATGCCACTGGGAACCGGGTCACGGAGAGATAAATATGGAAAAAGCGCTTGAAATTTCGTGCAATCCGTATTTTATTGACCTTGCGCTGGAAGTTGGCGGAGAACGGATTTTGGAAATGGCAAAGAACCTTGGGTTTGGGGTTCCGGCGGATTTTGGAGAAGTTTTTTTTTCCGGAGCGGGCAATCTGCCTTCTTCCGGGGAACTTTATGCAAAAACGGTACTGGCAAGTTTTGCGTTCGGACAGGGAAGTCTTTTGGCAACGCCGGTGCAGATGGCGGCTTTGGCTTCTGCCATAGCAAACGGAGGAAAAGCCGTGGTGCCAAAGCTTGTGCTTGGAACTTATGATAAAAAAGGCGTTTTTGAAGAAACGCCGGATTATGCGAAAAACCCGGCGATGAGCGAAAAAACGGCAGAAACTATTAAAAATATGATGATAAACGTTGTGGAAAACGGCAGCGGAGAAAACGCGAAACCAAAAAACGGTTCTGCCGGAGGAAAAACCGCTTCTGCCCAGACGGGACAATATAACAGCGAGGGA
The DNA here is from genome assembly GCA_015067125.1 of Oscillospiraceae bacterium. GTDB lineage: Bacteria > Bacillota > Clostridia > Oscillospirales > Ruminococcaceae > UMGS1668. Next base: position 29,614 of record SVNB01000001.1, on the reverse strand, counting down.
GAAGAAATTATTCATGCGTGGTTTGTGGGTTTTTACCCGGCAGAGGAACCCAAATATGCCATTGCTGTGTTTGCGGAGGGAATGGATTCCGGCGGAGATTTTGCCGCACCGATTTTCAGGGATATCTGCAGCGGAATAGATTTGTTAAATTATAATTAATTATTGATAAGGCACTTGCCGAAAAGGAAAATTTATGTTATTATTTATTATACTGTTTAATATGTGAAAGAAGGCGCCTTCGATGAAAGCTGTTGAAGTTATAAACGCAATGAGGACCATCGTTGATGCTTATGATAAATTTGAAGCAAAAAAGCTTAAAATAAAAAAGAAAACAAAAGCAATATTGAAAGGTGGTAAATCTATGAAATTCGGTACTATTATCGGAATTGTTGTTGGCGGTCTTGCTCTTCTTGCCGCAGGTGCTGCTGCAATGTATTTTGTTATGAAGAAAAATTGCTGCTGTGATGATTGCTGCTGCGATTGCTGCGATGATGTTTTTGATGAGTTCCCGGAAGAGGAATGCTGCTGCGATTGCGAATGCGAAGAAGTTCCCGCAGAGGAAATTGCGGAATAATTTATTCAGCAGGTAAAAAAACAAGATGACGGCGCGGATATGCGCTTTGCCATGCGGTATACGGGTCCTGTGCGACAAAAAACTGTGAACCATGTCAGGCGGGGAACCGAGCAGCATTAAGCGGTCTTTTTGGGTGCCGCAGACAAATCTGTATGCCGTATGATAAAGTGCACATCCGCGTTTTTTATTTGTGCCGTTTAGTAAAAAAGGCGTTTTGAAAGGAGGAAATTATTATGTATCAGGCGCTTTACCGCAAATATCGTCCAAGATTTTTCAGGGACGTTGCAGGCCAGGAACATATAACCTCCGTTCTTGCAAAAGAAGTGGCCGAGGGTACCTTTGGTCATGCATATCTTTTTACCGGAAGCAGAGGCATAGGTAAAACCACCTGCGCAAAGATCCTTGCAAAGGCAGTAAACTGCCCCAATGAAAAAGACGGCGAACCCTGCGGAGAATGCGAAATCTGCAAAGGCATTGATGACGGTTCTCTTCTGGATATTACGGAAATGGACGCCGCTTCCAACAGAAACATAGATGATATCCGCGATTTGCGTTCTGAAGCAAATTTTACCCCGGCCGTGGCAAAATACCGCGTTTATATTATTGACGAAGCGCATATGCTGACCAAAGAGGCGGCAAACGCTTTGCTTAAAATTATGGAAGAACCACCGGAGCACGTTATATTTATTCTTGCGACTACGGAAGTTCACCGGCTGCCAGCGACGATACTTTCCCGCTGTATGCGTTTTGATTACAGAAGAATGCCGCCGGAGGTTATTGCCGAGCGGGTTAAATTTGTCTGTAAAATGGAGCACATTGAAATTGAAGACGAGGGAGCTTTGCTTATAGGCAAGCTTGCGGACGGCGGTATGCGCGATGCTCTTTCTCTTCTGGATATCTGCCGTTCTTCCGACGAGGTTATAACCGCGGATACGGTAAGCCGCTGCGCGGGACTTGCGGGCAGGGAATATCTTTTCGAGCTTACCGAAAAAATCTCGGAAAAAGACGTTGCGGCGGTGCTTGCGGCGGTGGATAAGCTTTATGAAGGTTCTGCGGACGTTTCGCGCATTTGCGATGAACTTATAAACCACTTCCGCAATCTGATGATATCCGCCTGCACAAAGGAAGCTTCCGCAATTCTTAAAGTTTTGCCGGGAGAGATGCTCCGCATAGAAAAACAGGCAAAAACCTTTTCTGCATCAGAAATTTTTTATGCCGTTTCTGTTTTGCAGGATACCCTTGTAAAGATGTCCAAAAGCGCTTCCAAACGGCTGGAATTTGAGCTTGCGCTGGTAAAGCTTTGTTCTCCGGAACTTTCTGACGGAACGGAAGCTTTGCTTGCAAGAATAGAAAAGCTTGAAAGGGAACTGGCTTTTTTAAAGGCCAAAGGCTTTGCGCCGGCGCAGGTAATGCCGGAAGAAACCGAAGCGGAAGCTACGGAACAAAAAGCCGTTTACGAAGAACCGGCAAAAGCGGCTTTTGTACCGGAAGTACCGGCCGGAGAGAGCGAATTTTCTCAATGGGAAGATGTTATCGAGATAATCCGCAAAAAGAACGGAATGCTTTTTTCTCTGCTTAGCGGTTCCAAAGCTTATCTTTGCGGCAAAAGGGTGCTGATAGATTCTCCCAACAGCTTTTTTATTGACTATATGCAGAAAAACGATGATTCCAGAGAAGTAATCAAAAACGCAATTACCGAAGTCTGCGGAACGCGCTATGGAATCGGACCTTATAAAAAAACAGAAAAAAAGCCCGAAGATGACCCTCTTGCGGCACTTATGAAAAAGGCGCAGGATCTTGGCATTGGCGAGCTTTGATATAAAAAGACAAAATTTTCCAGAATCGGAGGAATATAATATGAAAGCAAGACTTCCCCAGGGATACGGCGGCGGCCCTTCCAACATGCAGGGCATGATTAAACAGGCACAGAAAATGCAGGAGCAGATGGCTTCTCTTCAGGAAGAGCTTGACGCAAAGGAATATGATTTTACCGTTGGCGGCGGAATGCTTACCATTCACATGAACGGCAAAAAAGAAATGACCGGAATCGAAATCAAACCGGAAGTTGTTGATCCGGACGATATAGAAATGCTGCAGGACCTTATTGTTGCCGGCGTTAACGAAGCTGTTTCCACCATCGAAAAAACCAACGCAGAAGCAATGAACGCCATTACCGGAAGCCTTAATATTCCCGGAATGTTCTGATTTTTTAGAGGTTTATAATGAACTATCGGGTACTTCCGCTTACAAAACTGACCGAGCATTTTGCCCGTCTTCCGGGAATCGGTAAAAAAAGCGCGCAGCGGCTTGCTTTTCATATTCTTCGCATGCCGGAGGAAGAAGCAAGGGAATTTGCGGCTTCGATTCTTGAAGCAAGGGAAAAAATCGGTTACTGCGAAGTTTGCAAAAACATAACCGACGCACCCAGATGCGCAATCTGCTGCGATGAAACCAGGGACAGAAGCACCATCTGTGTTGTTGAGGACCCAAGGGACGTTATTGCCATCGAGCGCACCAAGGAATACGACGGGCTTTATCACGTTCTGGGCGGACTGATTTCTCCTATGGACGGAGTGGGACCGGAAAGTCTTTTTATTAAGGAACTTTTGGCACGGCTTGAAGACGGCGAGGTTAAAGAGGTTATTATGGCCACAAACCCGACGGTGGAAGGCGAAGCCACCGCGATGTATATTTCGCGCCTTCTTAAACCGCTGGGCGTTATAGTTTCGCGCCTTGCGTATGGAATTCCCGTTGGCGGAAACCTTGAATACGCGGACGAAGTGACCCTTTACAGAGCCATTGAAGGACGCAGCAGAATGTAAAACAGCCTTCCCAGAGAGCAAAGCCTGCGAAGCGCGCCCAGTGGGCGAAACAGCGAGCAGGGTTTGGCGCCGCGGTCAAAATATTCAAGGCATATGCCGCAGAATATTTTGGGCACCGCAAGAGTACAGGTGGATTTTCGGCCAAAGGCCGAAAAGACGGATGAGGGATAACAAAGAACACGGAGGGCTTATCTGATTTTGTCAGGGATATCCCTCTTCAGTCTGCTGCGCAGACAGCTCCTACTCTGGGGAGCTTTTATTGGAAAGGAGGCGAAACGGAAGATGGATAAAAAAGAATCGAGAAAAAGCATTGCGAACAACAAAAAGGCTTTTCATGATTATTTTGTGGACGATAAATATGAAGCCGGAATAGAACTTTTCGGTACGGAAGTAAAAAGTATTCGTGCAGGGCAGGTTAACCTTAAGGACAGCTGGTGCGATATTAAAAACGGCGAGATTTTTGTAAACGGAATGCACATCAGTCCCTATGAAAAAGGCAATATTTTTAACCGTGATCCTCTTCGGGTTCGCCGGCTTTTGATGCACAAGCGCGAAATTATGAAGCTTAACGCGGCGATACAGCAGCAGGGAATGACGCTTGTTCCGCTGGAACTTTATTTCAGCGGTTCAAGAGTTAAGGTTGCTGTTGGCCTTTGCCGGGGAAAAAAGCTTTATGATAAGCGTGATGATGCCGCAAAGCGCGATATGCAGAGGGATATTGAGCGGCATTTGAAAGAACAGAGAAAATAACTTTTTATTCCTTTTTTGGGACCGAAGCTTTCTTATATATGGGGGCGTAAAGGTTTCGACGGGGGTTTTGAAGCATGAATAGCGGGTAGATGCGCCCGGCCATCTATAAAACGGGTAAAAACAATAAACGCTAAATCTAACAGATTTGCTTTTGCTGCTTAATTAAGCAGCCGTTCTGCCAAAGAGTACCGCGGCTTTGGTAAGGGCGTCGATCAGCGGTGAACGACAGGCGGGAGCTTTTTCCGTACCGCCGCCGTAACAGGAAAATACCGAACAGACCGGTTTGACTGCTGTCTGGTTTATTCGGGAAGCTTAAACAACATTCTGCACCCGGAGAAGTTTGTGTGGACGGACTTTCGGACAGGGGTTCGACTCCCCTCGCCTCCACCAATCAGTTTCACATAGTGTGAAAAATTACAGAATAAGCCACCTGACCAACATTTGGAGGTTAGGTGGCTTATTTGTTTGGGATGCCTTCGATTGTCTTGGCAGAACAAGTTTTCGGATTTTTGTAAAATGCCGATTTTTTTGCGCTTTCCGGCAGCGAAGCAACAGGCAGATATTATTTATCCAAAGAAACCGCTTCTATGTATTTGTTTATGATGTCCGAAAGAATAAGAACCTGGCTTTCGGAAAGGATGCTGATTTTCTCGAAAAAAGCTGCCGAACTTTCGGCATGAATGTTTCCGAAAAGAATTTCGTCGCTGCTTACTCCAAGAACAACGCAGAGATTTTTTAATTTTTCAACTGAAATTCCGACCACGCCGCGTTCCAGATCCGAAATATACTGGGGCGAAACATCTATTTTTTCCGCAAGCTGTTCCTGGGTAATTCCGGCCCTTTCTCTTGCCTTTTTTACGTGTTCGCCTATTTTTATGTTTATTTCTTTCTTTTCACGCATCTTATCACCGTCCATACTATTAGTTTAACTAAAAGCAGGATTGACAAACACAATGTATAAGTATTATACTAACTAATAGTAATACTATTATCTTTATGTAGTGCTCTTGCGCTATTTTCAGTTAATGGTGTTTTTTTATTATAAGGAGTTGAGCCGCTTGACTGAAAAAGAAATGAAAAAGCTTTCAAGAACCGATTTGCTCCAGATGCTTATCGAACAGAGCGAAGAAATGGAAAAGCTTAAAGCCGAACTTGAAAAAGCAAAGGCAGAACTTAAAGAAAGAGAAATAATCCTTTCGGAAGCGGGTTCAATTGCCGAAGCCGCCCTTGCGATAAACGGTGTTTTTGAAGCGGCCCAGGCTGCAAGCATTCAATATGTTGAAAGCGTAAAAAAACTGAGCGAAAGACAGGATGCTCTTGCCAGGATAAAAGAAAGAGAAACCCGGGAAAAATGCGAACGCCAGGTTGCAGAAGCTCAAAGCCGCAGCGCCGCAATTGAAGCGGAAGCCAGAGCAAAAGCGGATTTGATTGTTTCCAAAGCGGAAAAAGAATCCAAAGCATATTGGGACGATGTTTCCAAACGACTTGATAAATTTTATAGCGAACATGCCGGTCTTCGCGAACTTCTGTCAATGGCTTACCTCAAAAAGGATCAGGACGAAAAATGAGAATAAAGGCAAAAAAACAAATGCCCGAAATTGATGAACTGAAAGCCGAACTTAACAGAGTAAAGTACAAACGAAGATATATAAATGTTTTCAAAAGTACAGTTTATACTCTTGTTGTAGTTGCGGCTTTTGCTGTTCTTGTGGCAACTTTATGGATGCCGGTTCTTCAGATTTACGGTTCGTCCATGACGCCCACTATTGATGAAGGACAGATCGTTGTTTCGGTAAAAGGAAAAAATTTTGAACAGGGAGATCTTGTTGCGTTTTATATCGGCAACAAACTTCTTGTAAAAAGAATAATAGCCTGCCCGTCGGATTATGTTCTTATTGACGAAAACGGAACGGTTTTTGTAAATGGAACGGAACTTTATGAACCTTATGTAAGCGAAAAATCTTTTGGGGAATGTGATATTGAATATCCTTACCAGGTTCCGGATTCGAAATATTTTTTGATGGGCGACCATCGGGAAACTTCGGTTGACAGCCGTGTTTCCGTTGTGGGCTGTATTCCGGAAGAGCAGATTGTCGGAAAAATTGTTTTCCGGGTCTGGCCGGTTTCTGATTTTGGAATTATTGAATAACGGCAAAAAATTAAAATAAAAAAGGAAGGAGGGTGCGCGTTTTGGAAAGCAATCTTGAACAAAGAATGAAAAAATATGCGAAGAAGAACAGCCGCAAAAAAATCTGGCTAAAAATTCTTTCGGTACTTTCCGCTGCGGTGGTTTTCTGCACAACCTATGCGCTCATCCTTCCTGCAATCACACAGGAAAGGGAAACTTTCTGCGGAACAGAAGAACATACCCATTCCGAAAGCTGCCTTGCGGCAGAAGAAAAGGTTCTTCTTTGTGAACTTCCGGAAGAGGAAGCGCATTTCCATTCCGAACAGTGTTTTGAAAAAGTTCTTATCTGCGAAACAGAAGAAAACCACCTTCATTCCGAAGAGTGCTATTCCGAGGAGCAGCTTATCTGCGAAAAAGAAGAAGAGCATATCCATTCCGAGGAATGCTATGAAACCTCACTCATCTGCGAAATTTTGGAAACAGAAGGCCACAGCCACGGCGATGAATGTTATGAAATAAAAACCGTTTCCTGCGAACTTTTGGAACACAGCCACAGCCTTGCATGTTATTCTGATAATAACGCGGATATTGAAACCGAAGAACAGTGGAGCGCAAGCTTCGCTTCCGCAGATTTAGGCGAGGTTGTTTCCGAAAATCTTATAACGATAGCAAAAAGCCAGCTTGGCTATCACGAAAGCACAAAAAACTATATAGTCCTTGAGGACGGAGAAACAATAAAAGGCCGCACCCGTTACGGCGAATGGTTCGAAGAACCCTATGCGGACTGGAACATTCTTTTCGCCGGTTTCTGTCTTGAATACGCAAAGGCGGAAATTCCGTTTGATGCGGATGTTGAAAAATGGATCGAGCTTCTTTCATCACCGGGAACCGATATTTACAAACATTTTGGTGAGCACGAAGCTCTTGCCGGAGATTTGATTTTCTTTGATGAAGACAGAAACGGAAAACCGGACAGAGCGGGAATCATAATCGAAATTACCGAGGACAGTTATAAAACGGTAATAGGCGATTACGGTGAAAGCGTACAGGCTGTTCCTTATGGAAAAGCGGACGAAACGATTTTTGGTTTTGCGGCAATAGCGATTCCGTCGCCATATCACTGCGGATTGGAAGAACATATCCACGATAACTGCTTTGATGAAAACGGAAATCTTATCTGCGGCTTTGAAGAACATATACACAGCGAAAGCTGCCTTGAAGAAAAAACTGAAGAAACCGCGCCGGAATATTTCTGCGGAATTGATGAGCACGCACACGCCGAAGAATGCTATGACGAAGGCGGAAACTTAATCTGCGAAGCCGAGGAACATGCTCATACTGAAGAATGTCTTAACGAAAAAACAGAACCGGAATATTTCTGCGGAATGACTGAGCATGCGCATATCGAAGAATGCTATGACGAAGGCGGAAACTTAATCTGCGAAGCCGAAGAACATGCTCATACCGAAGAATGTCTTAACGAAAAAACCGAACCGGAATATTTCTGCGGAATAGATGAGCACGCACATACAGATGAATGCTTCAATGAAAACGGCGAAGCGATTTGCGGAATAGAAGAACATGCTCATACCGAAGAATGCAAGCTTGGATTTGAAGATCTTCCGGAGGAAGAAAGATTAAGAATCGAAACCGTTATTTTCATGATAGATGCCCTTCCGACGGCGGACGAAATCGACGCAAAAATCATGGAATTTGAAGAAGCGGAAGATTATGAAGGCGAAGAAGCCTGGCTTACGGAAATTTATCAGCAGGTTGGAATGGCTTACAAATACTATACGGATCTTCCGGAAAACCACAGAAAATTTGTTACCAACAGCGAAAAGCTGATGGAACTTGAATATATCTGGTCTATGGCAGTTCTTGTTGAAACGGAAATCGGAAAAACCGTTTCCTATAACCAGAATATGTTTACGGATACAGCGCTTTTTGTTGTATATACAAAAGGTCAGAACGGTTATTATGCATTTGATGGTTCCGGAAATGCCGTTCCGATAAATATTTCATCGGACGGAACAATAACCGCGGATGTGGGCAGCAGAAACGAACTTCTCTGGAGCTTTACAAAAAGAGATACGAATACATATATTATAAAAAATGCCTCTTCCGGAAGATATATGCACGCGTATCCGAATAACGGAAGCGGCGTTACCACAAGCGGTGCCTATACAAGCGTTATCGTTGACGCAAACGGAGGAATAAAAATCCGAAGCAACAGCGAATATGCCTATCTTGATAAGGAGAACGAAATTTTTAAGGTTACCCAGGACCAGAACCAGGCGGCTGTTTATAACTTTGGAATTTACGATACATCGGATGAAATTTATATCTGGGTTGACGGAACAAACGGCGGAATGGATTACCTTTCCGGTTCCGACAACACCGGATATGCTATTTTGAAAGGCGAAAAATTCATCCTTCCGGAAAGCTGGAAAACTCCGGACAGATATAATTACAGGGTGCAGGGCTGGTATGACGTGGTAAGCGGAAAATATTATCCTGCAGGCGAAGAAATAAATCCGGAAGCAAGCATGGTCTTTTATGCGGACTGGGTTCCGGCAACTTATGATATCGGTCAGTTTAACGCTGCCGTTTCCCAAACGGTAAGCACCAACGATTTTATTACCACAAAAGTTTTTGATTACAGTCCGTTCTTCAATATACCTTATGCGAAAGCAAACGTTACGGTAAACGCTTCCGGTCACAGCGAAACCTGGTCGATTATTTCGACGGACAAAGGTGCCGGAAACCTTATTTTCCGCGACTGGAGCGGCGGAAAACTTTCTTATCCGAGCAATTCGGATAACGGCGATAATAAATATACCGGCGGCAATACAAACGCAAATCTTCTCGATGATGAAATCATTGACCGCCTTTTCGGAACAGGAAATTCCTTTAATCCGGCAACCGGAACCGGAATTATCGGAAAAACCTATCTTGGAACCGGCGACCACCTGTTCCAGTATTGCGATGACCCGGCTAACACCGAATATTACGGATACTATTATTACGATTCGCTCTATCATGCCGCTTCCTATAATCAAAGCGCACAAAGATTCTATGTTTATGATTACCTTGAACGCGCGGTGGATTCAAGCACGGCTGACTTCCTTCCGCTGAACTCTCCTTATGTAAACACAAACGGAAGACCGGTCGGAACATATAGCAACAACGGTCAGTACGGAGAATATAACGGGACAACCCATTATCAGTATCTCGGAGGTTCCGGGGTAAATGCGGAATATTGGTTCGGAATCCAGACAGATATCAGGTTCTATCTTCCGAACAATCCGGGAGAAAAGGATTCCGACGGAAACACGGTGAACAGAGGAGTAAACGGAGAAGAGCTTGTTTTCGATTTTACCGGTGACGATGACGTCTGGGTATATGTTGACGATATTCTTGTTCTCGATATCGGCGGCATCCATGATGCGCTTAAAGGTTCCATAAACTTTTCCACCGGAGTTGTTACGGTAAACGGCAGTACGTCCGCTCTTCCAAAATCTATTGGAGCAGGCGAGCATACTCTTACAATGTATTATCTTGAGCGAGGCGCATCCGCTTCAAACTGCAAGGTAAAATTCAACATAAGCACCCGGTACGGACTTAAACTCCAGAAAGAAGACGTTCTTACAAGGGATCTTCTTAACGGAGCGGAATTTACGGTTTTCAGCGACAAAGCTTGTACAAATAAAGTAAACCTTTGGAAAAGCCACGCAGATTATGAAGCAGGAAATCCTTCGCAAAGCGAATTTGTTGTTGAAAACGGATATACGTCTTTCTGGGGTCTTGCGGCAGGCAACACTTACTATATAAAAGAAACAAAGTATCCCACAAACGGCGGTTACGGCGTTGCAAACGGAATTATCGTTATGAAGATCAACAGCCAGGGAACGGCAACCTTTGACGTTATTCCGGATGAAAATGCGGAAGGAAGCGATCTTTCCGGCGGTTTCACTGTTCACGGATATAAAATAGACGTTGAAAACCACGAAGTAAACCTTGTTGCAACAAACGCAAAACAGGATTACGGCGACGAAGTCACTTCCGTTCTGGTAAAGAAACAATGGGACGACAACATTGACCATTCAAAAGATTCCGTAACGGTCTATATCCTTGCAAACGGTTTCCGAATCCAGGAAGCGGTTCTCAACGAAGCCAACGATTGGACTCATACATGGAAGAACCTTCCGCTTAAAGGCGAAAGCGAAAAAGAGGTTGTTTATACCGTTGAGGAAGGAACGGTTTCCGGATATTTCGGAACGATAACAGAAATTACCGAATCCACCATCGAAAAAACGGAAATTACCTGGGAAAAGACAACTTCCATAACAAGCGAGAAAACCTATCTCCTCAAAACCGAAAGCGGGTATCTTAAAGCCGAAAACGACGAGCTTTCTTGGGAAACAGACGAAGCCGCGGCAAAAAGTTCTGCCGGAACAAGGTGGGTAATAACCAAAGAAAACGGTTCAAACTATTCTTTTACCAACGAACTTGGACAGAAGCTTTATTATTATACTTATTCTTCCAACTGGTGGAACACCACAAGACAGTTCCGGGCGGACGACGATCCCGGAAGCAATACCGCTCTTGCTTTTTCAAACGAAAGGCTTAGCCACAGCGGTTATTACTTCGCCGGAATTTCTGATGGAAACGGAACAACGAACAACAATTCCAAAAACGCTTTGAGTTTCGATCTTTATGAAGAAGTGCGGACGACCACCAATGAAACAATCGAACTTGACGGAAAAGGCTTCCTTATTACAAACGAACCGATTACCGTTGATAACAGCGTTTCCTTTAAGGTGAACAAAGCTTGGGATACCCAGGGCTTTGCAACCGAAAAGGTTTATGAACAGTTTGTTGTAACAATGAAGCTTCTTGAAAACGGAAAGGATTCCGGAATGAGCGCCCAGCTGAACCTTAAAAATGGCTGGACATATACATTTACCGATCTTCCTAAAACGGACAGTGGAGGGGAAGAAATAGATTATTCCGTTGAAGAGGTTTTCTTCTCCGAAGACTGGAAAACCGAATACGGCGAAAAAACTCTTACCGGAAATCAATACGAGGTAACCGTTACAAACGTATATCGGCTTCATTACGAACTTCCGCGAACCGGCGGAGGAGGAATTATTCCCGGTATCATCGGCGGAATCTTTGCCATTGGAGCAAGCGCCGCTTTGATATACAGAATAAACAAAAAGCGAAGAAAGGAGGATACCTCCTGAAGCGCAACAAAACAGTTTTAAAAATTTCGGAAATAAATTCAATCAAAAGAAAGGAAAGTGTAAAAATGAAACTCACAAAAATCGCAAGTCTTATCCTTGCAATCGCACTTATTTTCTCCCTTGGAATCACCGCTTTTGCGGAAGAACTTGGCTCCATCACCATCAACGGCGTAACCGTTGACGGCGGAAAACCCGTTGCAACTTATGCAATTTACAAACTTCTTGACCTCGAAAGCTATGATACGGATTCCGGCGCTTATTCCTACAAAGTAAACTCCGCTTGGACCGAATTCTTTGCAACTACCGAAGCAAAAGCATATTTTGCTGTTGATTCCCAGAATTATGCAACATGGACTGCTGCCGAAGACGACGCAACCGTTGCGGCTTTTGCAAAACTCGCTCTTGCCTATGCAGAGGCAAACGGAATTGCTTCCGTAAAATCTTCTGATAACACCGGCGAATTTGATGTAACCGGAACTACCGGTAAATTCGAAAATCTCGAACTCGGCTACTATCTTGTAGATACCACCATGGGCGCTCTTTGCGGTCTTACCACAACAAACCCGAATGCTTCCGTAAACGCAAAAAACGGCGCACCCACTATCAACAAACAGGTAATGGAAGATTCCACCGGAAACTACGGCAAAGAAAATACCGCTGACATCGGCCAGCTTGTTACTTTCCAGGTTACCATTAACGTACATCAGGGCGCACAGAATTATGTTCTTCACGATAAAATGTCCGCCGGATTTACTTTTGGAGAAGTAACCGGAGTAAAACATATTGTCGGCAGCACCGAACATGATGAAAGCACCGAAAACTATACTGTTACTACCGCAGAACTTGGAGATGGCTGCACCTTTGAAGTTAAATTTTCCGAAAAATTCTGCAACAGCCTTAAATCCAACGATAAAATAATCGTAACCTATACCGCGATGCTTAACAGAGATGCCGTTATTGCAGGAGAAGGAAACCCCAACACCGCATGGCTTACCTTTGGTACCAAAGACCATAAAACCGAAGAATCCCAGACTATAACCAAAACTTTCGGTATTGATATTGTTAAAACCGACAGCCAGAACAAACTTATCGACGGCGCAGGATTCAAAATTTATGATGCAGCAGAAGGTGGCAATGAAGTTGCGGTTGTTCTTATGGATGACGGCGTAACATACAGAAGAGCAGAAGAGGACAAAACCGGAGTTGAAATCATTGTTAAAGATGGCCAGGTAAGAGTTGTAGGTTTTGATAACGGCAACTATTATCTTGAAGAAACCACAACTCCTGCGGGTTATAACCAGCTTGCCGCACGCCAGGCTTTCATTATTTCCGATGGAAACCTTGATGCAACTTTTAACGACGGAATCTTCTCCACCGGTTCCGGCGTTCACGTTGTTAACAAAACCGGCACCATGCTTCCCGAAACCGGCGGCATCGGTACCACCATGTTCTACGTTATCGGCGGCGTTCTTGTTGCAGGATCCCTCGTTTTCCTCGTAACAAAAAAACGTATGGGTAACCAGTAAAATTATTCAGTAATATTATTACACATTTAAAAGAACCGCACAGCCGCCTGAAATAGGCGGCTGTGCGGCAAGGAGAGGGCTGCAATGAAGAACAAAACGAACATATTGTTAATATTGATTCTTGTTGCAGGCTTGTCCTTGCTTCTCTATCCTTCTTTCAGCAACTATTGGAACTCTTTTACCCAGACCGAGGTTATTGTTGACTATACAAAGCAGATAGAAAACCTTGATGAGGAAAAATATGACAGGATTCTTTCAGAAGCAAGAGCATATAACGAAAAGCTTGTCGGAAGAACAAACCACTATGTTTTAAGCGAAGAACAGGAAGCGGAATATGAAAAGCTTCTTGATGTTTCCGGAATCGGAATTATGGGATATATAGAAATCCCGTCGATAAACTGCACCCTTCCGATTTATCACGGAACGGAAGATTCCGTTTTGCAGATTGCGGTTGGGCATCTTGAATGGTCAAGCCTTCCTGTCGGCGGAAAAAGCACCCACTGCGTTCTTTCCGGACACAGGGGACTTCCTTCCGCAAAGCTTTTTACCGATCTTGATAAAGTTATTGTCGGGGATATTTTTATTCTTCGTGTTCTTGACGAAGTTTTTACCTATGAGGTTGACAGCATTATGATTGTTGAACCCCACGAAACGGAAAGCCTTTTAATCGAAAAAGAAAAGGATTACTGCACCCTTATAACCTGCACTCCCTATGCGATAAATACGCACAGAATTCTTGTTCGGGGTGAAAGAGTTGAAAATCCGGAAGAAGCAAAAAATATCCGGGTCGTTTCTGAAGCGGTACAGATCGAACCCCTTATAATTGCGCCGATTGTTGCGGCACCGATTCTTTTTGTTTTGTTTGTTAAGATAATGATTCCGAAGAAAAAAAGCGGAGGTGATGATTATGGCGAAAGCTAAAAAATTTTTGGCTTTGTTGCTTATGCTCATAATCCTTTTCTGCGCTTCCGCAAAGGTTTTTGCGGTTTCGGAAAAAATCGATCCGGAGAGGGAATCAAGCCTTGAAATAATTTTTCGTGAGGGAGAAAAAAATCTTTCCGACGCGGAATTTTCGGTTTATCTTGTTGCGAACATAACCGAAAACGGGGAATTTGTTGTTACAGAAGAATTCAGTGATTTTAATGTAAACATAATCGGAAAAAACGACGAAGCATGGAGAGAGCTTGCTTCTGCCCTTGAAGGTTTTGTTTATCAAAACGGTTTTGTTCCTGCGGCAAAGGGGAAAACGGATTCCGAGGGAATTTTAGTGCTTGGGGGTTTAAAACCGGGACTTTATCTTGTTATCGGAAATCCTGTTTCGGTTGACGGGTACACTTATTTTGCGGAAACCGCGATAATACAGATTCCGGTTTTGGATAATGAGAAAAAAGTTTGGAATTATGACGTTTCCATAAAACCGAAGTACAGTTCCGTTCCGGATTTGGAGCCGGACAGCTTTATAACAAGAAAAGTTCTTAAAATCTGGAATGACAAAGGCTATGAAGCCATCCGCCCGAAGGAGATTACCGTTTATCTTTTCTGCGACGGAAAAATTTACGATACTGTGATTCTTAATGAAGATAACAGCTGGCGATATACCTGGGAAAAGCTTGAGGAAGGACATCAATGGCTTGTTTCGGAAAACAATCCGGAAGGATATACCGTTCGAATTACAAAGGAAGGAATAACATTTGTAATCGAAAACAGTATTGAAAAACCAAAACCGCCGGAAAAACCGGAACCGCCGAAGGACCCGGATGAACCGAAACTTCCACAGACCGGTCAGCTTTGGTGGCCTGTTCCTGTGCTTTTCGGAATGGGACTTCTTTTTGTTGCTGTGGGAATTTTCAGAAGAAGAGGCGGCTATGAAAAATAAAAGAGGAACCGGACTTATTATAGTAGGATTGATTTTAATCCTTTCTGCCGCGGTTCTTTCGGTTTATAACATAACCGAAGAAAAAAACGCGAAGATTTTTTCGGAAGAAGCAGTCGGAATTCTTGAACAGAAGATAGTTATTGAAGAAGATTTTGAAATATTCGAAAACGCCGCGGAAGAGGAGATTCCGGATTATATTCTTAATCCGGAAATGGAGATGCCGGAAACGGAAATCGACGGAATAGGATATATCGGAACTTTGGAAATTCCCATGATCGGAATCAAGCTGCCGGTTATAAGCGAATGGAGTTATCCGAACCTTAAAATTGCTCCATGCCGGTATTTTGGCTCTGTCTATCTTGATAATATGGTAATTGCGGCGCACAACTATAAATCCCATTTCCGGGAGATTGAAAATCTTTCCGCCGGGGATGAGGTTATTTTTACGGATATGGACGGAAACAGGTTCTGTTATTCCGTTGCCGCAGCAGAAGTGCTTCCGCCGGAGGCGATCGAAGAAATGACAAGCGGATGGGATCTTACCCTTTTTACCTGTAATCCGGCAGGAACTTTTCGCGTTGCAATAAGATGCGACCGCAATCAATAACAATGTAAACGCAAAAAGCTGATATTCAGACCGTTGTTCACAAACAAAATACAGAAAATCAAAAATCCGGCGTAATTTGCCGGATTTTTTTGTAAGACAGAATTGCTCAAAAAGGAGCAAGAACCGAGCATCTTTTTCGCAGGGGAATGACGGGTAAAGTGATTATGGTGCTCAAGTGCTGTAGTCGCTATTCCGGGTGCCGTGCTCATTTTGAGCACGATATTCATATGGATTTTTTCGTAATACTTTGTAATGGTGGGTTGCCTCTGCCGGAAAAGTATTGGATGAACACCTTCTTTTTCTGCGGCGGCTTTGCCGCAAAGGTGAGGATCTGATATGCAAAACAGAAGCACCGTCTTGCGAAAGCAAGGCGGTGCTTTTTAGTACATAAATATTTTAGGAAAAAGGTTAAATAACAACCATTAAGACAAATTCACCGTTTTCAATTTCAAACCGGCAGTTTCCTCCCATGCGTTCTGTAAGATATATAATGCTCTGGGTTCCGAATCCATGTCCTTTCTGGTTGGAAACCGGTATTCTGTTTATAAAAACCGGAGCTTTTGCAAAAGGATTTTTTACTGAAAGAAGCAGCTTTTCGTTATGATTTTTAATCATGATTTTAATTTTTCGCTGTTCTTCCGGAAGCTGTTTTTGAGCGTTTATGGCATTATCCAGCGCATTTGAAATGATGGTTGAAAGCATTGTTTCGTCACAGGATACATCCGAAATTTCTGCACTGCATACAAAATTTATCTGCTCTTCTTTGCATTTTTCATGAAAACTTGAAAGGATATAATTTATTGTTGTGTTTCCGCAGTATTTTTTAACAACGGTTGAATCAATGTTATCAACGTAGGATGAAATCATCTTCTTTGCGGTGATCTTATCATTATTATCAATACAGGTTGAAAGATTTGCAAGAAAATGTCTTAAATCATGCCGTATAATTCTGATTGCTCCTTCGCTGCGTTTTACGGCATCAAGTTCTTTTTTCTGCTCTTCGACGGTAATGCGAATAATCTGTTCCTTACGCTGAGCATCTGCCTTTTCTTCATATTCCCGGTGATACACAAAGCAGAAGACAAGAAAAACTATGCAAAGGAAAAGGGAAAGAAATTCTGCCGCTTCGTGAATGTGCGAAGTCCAGAAATCGGTATAGATTGCGGAGATGTAATCAAAAACGTAATACAATATCGGCGTTATTCCGAAAATATATACCGCTTTTTCTTCTTTGTCAAAAATTTCGGCCATATAGTCCGAAAGCCGGAAGAAAATAAAAACAAAAACGAGCGTAAGTGTAAGAATTCTTGCGATATATTCTGCTGTAGAATTTTCGAAAACAGCTTTTGACGAAAGTCCAATCCATTTTGCCGGTTGGCAGCATAAATATGCGGTGCAGATTGAAACGACTGCTGTTGAAATCCTTTTGCGGTATCCGATTATGAGGAGCAGAAAAAGCGGAAAATGTGAAACAAAAGGATACATTTTCCAAACAACTTCCTCGGAAAGAAGCACATACAGCATGGCCTGAATCGCTCCGCTTGCAAGGCAGAATGAAAAAAGAACAGCGAAATTTTTTTTGCTGATTTTTATTCCGGCAAATGCCGCAGAAAGAAAAACGCCGAAAAGCAAAAGAAAACCGGCATGAATTACAATAAGAATATTATCCGTCATCCGTCCTCACCGGCCCTTCCGAAAAAAACGGCAAAATAAGCCGAATCAAAAGACTTTTGGTAGCTGCGGGCAATTGGAATGATATCACCGGAATGCATTTTAATTTCTTTTGACATATATGTATCGATATGGTTTATGTTTACAATATAGCTGCGATGGCATTTGAAAAAGCCGTTATCAAGGGTCAGTTTTTCTTCCCAGATATGCAAAGGTTCTGTCGTTTCGATTTTTGTTCCGTCGAACATTGTAAAAACAATGTGCTTGTTCTGTGCTTCGATATAAATTATATCTGCCATGGCAAGTTTTTGCATTGTATGAATACCTTTTACGGTTATGGTGCGAAGGTTTTTGTTCGATTCTTCGGAAAGTTCATCAAGACAATCAAGCAGATTTTTTTCGGAAACGGGTTTAAGAAGATAGTTGTTTGCTTTTACGGTATATGATTCGACCGCGAATTCTGAAGATGAAGTAAGAAAAACGATTTTTACGTTTTTATCTTTTTGACGGATTTCTTTTGCGGTTTCGATGCCGTTGAGCATTGGCATAACAACATCAAGAAAGATGATATCAAAAGGCGCAGTTTGGTGCGTATCGATAAGTTCATCGCCGTTTTCAAAGGTTTCGCATACGGTGTTTTCCGGTTTGTGTTCCCAGTGGCTGATTATATCTGTAATTTGCTTTATAAATTCAGAATTATCATCACACACAGCGATCCGCAGCATTTTTTCACCTTCTTTAAATAGTTATATAATTTTTCAAATTAAATTATACCACCGGTATCGAACGGATTCAATCTATCCTTTTGACCGTTCGCGCAAATAAAACCGCATTTCACTCCTTTCAAATTATTTTAACAGAATAAATATTATAATGTAAAAGAATACACCGATAGTGTGCGGATTTTGGAAAGGCGCACACCCGGTATTTTGACAGGAGGAGAAAGATATGTGGAAAGATTTTGCTTCTAAATTTTCCGCAAAAAAGGTGATTGCAGTTTTTTCTGTAATTGCAATCATTGTTCTTGCGGTAATTTTTGTTCCGCTTATAACCGGCCAGGAAGATATTCCGGTTGTAAATCCGGGAGTGGAACAACCCACAGACGAACCCGAGGAAAATCCGGGCAATACTCAGGAAGAAAACGAAAAACCGGAGGAACCTAAAGAACCGCAGGGTTCGGAGGAGGAACCGGAAGAAGAACCTGATGAGGAAAAAGACGATAAAAAAAGTTTTTGGGATAAAATAGTTGATTCAATCACCGGAAACAACAAACCGGATAATAAAGATGACGCAGACGTTGAAGTTATTATCCCCGGAGGAAGCGGAAGCGGTTCGGGTTCCGGTAAGCCGGAAAAAACTTTTAACGTAAAATTCTTTACAAACGGCGGAACTTCTTTTGAAACAAAGAAAGTGGCACCCGGAACGGCCATAAACAGTTTTTCGACCCCTTACAGGGCAAACAGTATTTTTAAAGGCTGGTATTATGACGAAGGTGCAACCATGCCCGTAACAAGCACGGATGTTGTTGAAAAAGATATTTCTCTTTATGCTTCTTATATTGAAATGGAACCGCTTGAAGCAATCGAAAGCAAAAAGTTTGCAAGCGCAACCGATGTTGAAAGCAATTTCAGAATCACAGTTGTAACTGAAGATAAAGATATCGATGCTAAAACCGTTCTTGCGGGAATCGAGGCTAAAAACCTTTCCAGCCCGGACCAGAAAGATTTTATCAGAGTTACCGGAGGAAACGGAACTTTCTTTATTTCCGGTACACATCTTTCCAAACCCGGATTTGAAGAAGGGGCTTCCTTCCGCATTGTCCTTAAAGACGGAAGACTCAGCTTTAAAGATGAACCGGAAAGCGTTCGTGAATATAACTTTACCACGTATAAAGAAGAGGTTTCCAACCTTAAATATAATGATGATATCACTTATATTCCTGCTTCCGATCTCAGCGAAATCACTATAAACGGTGAGGGTGTTGAAAATCTTAATATTCCGCTTTATACCATGAGCACCGAAGGTGAAACCGACCTTGCAAAACTTGATAAAGGTACTTTCAAGTATAGCAAAGGCAAACTTGAAATCGGCGAAATCGTAACCGTTTATAAAGGCGTTCGCCCCGACCTTCGTACTCTTGATACTCCCTATGAAGAATGCGGAGAAGTTGCATACATAGAAATCACCGGTAGGAACGGAGATAAATATTCTTATCAGAAAGCAGAAGCAGAAGATATCATTTTTGAACCGGATATGCTTCCTATGCCCGTTGATGCAGATACCGATGAGGATGAAAACTCCGTAACCGTTGAAAATAAATATCTTGACTATTCCGCAGACGCTTACGCAAATATCGAACTGGACAGCCAGACCACCGTTGATGCCGGTGACTTCCTTGTTTTCTATACCGGAACCTTTGGAATTGAATCCGGAGAAAATGTAGCAAAACTTACCGGAGTTTACGGTAAAGTTATCAAAGTTAAAGATAACGGCGACGGCACAACCACCATTACATATTCCAAAACCGATTGGGATAATGTTGTTTCTGCAATGGACGTTTACACCACCGACACTCTTTCCGGAGATTTCCTCCTTGAGGGTGTTGACGTTGAGGCTCTTGAAGCAGAAATTGAACAGCAGGCAATCGACAGCGGCTTTGCCGAAGAAGCTGCCGAATATCTTGCTTCTCTTGCTCTTGCAACCGAAAACTTCACCAAGCTCAGCGAAAATATGAATCTTGAGGATTATAAAGTTGAGCTTTCTGACGGAACTCCGATTTCTCCGGAAGAACTTCAGCTTATGGATTCCTCCGTAAAAGCTGAATTTGAGCTTGAGAAAATCAAACCCACCGTTGGTATTCGTCCTTCTCACCTTGATAAATATAATGGAAAAGGTCTTGTAGTCGGACTTGAAATGGAGGGAACTCTTACCCTTTCCAAGCAGGGAAGCGACAATACCATTGAAATTACAATCAGCGGTGAATTCCTTGAAGAACTCAGCATTGATATAGGTGCTTCCCATAAAGCAATCTGGGATAACTGGGGTCCGTTCCCTTATATCTCTGAATACCGCGTTAATGCAAACGTTGACCTTCGTAACTTTACAAGCCTTGGCGTAAACGCAACCATGGTTACTAAAGAAGCCGACGAAGAAGGCGATGACGAAGACGATAATAGCGGCGATGATGAGGAAGGCGACGATATCGCAGGATTTATCAAAGACCTTCTTGAGAAAATAACCGCAGAAGGCGAAGAAGATGAAGATGAAAACGAAAACGAAAGCAACCTTATAAAGCATTATTCCGAAATGCTTGAAGAAGAAGCAGACTTCCTCAAAATCGTCGATGCTCAGATGTTTGAGAAAAAAGTCTATTGCTCTCCCGAAGTTCCGATTATCTGTATTGAATTCCAGGCTGACTTTATTATCGAAATGGAAGCCTGCGTTTCCATCGGTTTTGATTTTGAATATAAAACCGGAAAACGCTATGTTTTCACCATTGATGTTTTTGATATGATGGCATATTCCGATACCATTACCCTTGTGGAAGAAACCTATGAATTCTGCTTCTATGCAATGGGTCGTCTTGGCGTAAGAGCGGGTATCGAGCTGTCGTTTAAGATAGGACTTTTTGACACCTCCACAAACTCCATAGGACTCCAGGCCGGTGCCGGTGCTTATACAAAACTTTGGGGATACTTCTATTACGAACTTACTTACAGTGAGTCGGAAGGAAAGAACCAAAGTTATAACGGTGCGTTGCTGATAGAAGTGGGTGCGTTCCTCGAAATGGGAATAAACGCACAGGTTCTTGAAGGCGCCCTGGCAAAAGAATGGGAAATCCTTGATATGGAATGGCCGCTTTACCACGTAGGCAACGCGGATAATGTTCTTGATTTTACTAACCCGCAGGAAGATATGCCCGAAATCAAGCTTAAACAGTATATTCGTTCCACAATAATTCCGGACAGCACTTTCCTTCTCCATTATCTTGATCTTCAGGAAGGGGAAGAAAAAGATGCGGTTTATGAAGATTATTTCGATCCTTCCAAGCCGGAAAGTGACAAGAACCGCAACAACTTTACTTTTACTTTTACAAACGACAAATTCTCTTATGATCCGCAGACCAACAAGATTTTGGTAACCCCTGCGGAAGGTGACGAAAAACTTGAGGGTGAAATGGTAATCACATGGAATCATTATCCCCTTGCGTTCAGCTCCAAACCGATCCAGAGAACGATTTCTCTTTATTGGGATAACGTCCGCGACGGATATGTGATTGTTCCCTATACCGCCGGCGGTACATATATTCCGATAATTGAAGCAAAATTTGAAGAAAAAGTTGAAGCACCTGCAGACCCCGAAAAACTGGGTTATACCTTTGCAGGCTGGTACAGCGACGAGGAATATACCACTGTTTACGTTTTCCCGGAATCCATGCCCGCTTCTGACGCAAACATCTATGCAAAATGGCAGGCAAGAACCGATATTCCCTATCGTGTTGAGCATTATCAGCAACAGCTTGCTTCCGGAAATTATGAACTTTTTGAAACCGAAGAATTTACCGGAACCACCAATACCTATGTAACTCCCGAAACCAAAAACTACTTGGGATATAATTCTCCTGCAAAACAGGAGCTTAAAGTTCTTGCGGACGGTTCTGCGGTTCTTCGCTATTATTACGACCTTAAAAAGGCAACAGTAACTTTCAATCCGGGTGAAATCGGAGGAGAATCTGTTGTTTACGAACTTAAATATGGCGCAAAAATTTCTGCTCCCGTTATGGCAGAAAGCGGCTATACCTTTGCAGGATGGGATAAAGAAGTTGTTCCTGCCATGGGTACAGAAGACGTTGTTTATACCGCACAGTGGACCAAAAATCCCGATACGGAATACCGTATTGAATATTATGTTCAGCAGGTTGACGGAAGATACGTTCTTCAGCATTTGGAGGAGAAAACCGGATTTACGGGTGATACGATCTCTTCCGAAGAACTTCGCAACGCAGTTATTGATGTTGAAAACGGACTTACTGCGGACGAAAAATTTGTTTCTGAAAACGCATTTGAATTTGATAAGATGACCGTTAAGGGCATGAAATGCGAAACTGCGGAAATTGCAGGAAACGGCAAAACCGTTATCAAAATCAACTATAAACGTGTTTCTCATACGGTAACATTTGATTACGGATTTGACGAAAAAACAGTTCTCAACGAAATCTGCTACGAAGGCGCAATCCATGTTCCGGCAGCCGAACGCACCGGCTATGATTTTAAAGGCTGGAGTATTGACGGAGAAAACCCCGTTATTCCTGAAGAAAAAGTCGGTCTTGAAGATCTTACTTATAAAGCAGTATGGGAAGCACATACCTATACCGTAAGATTTGATAAGAACAGTGAAGTCGCAGCCGGAACCATGGAAGATATTGATCTTATTTATGACAAGGAACAGGTTCTTGCAGAAAACGCGTTTGAACTTGAAAACTATGAATTTGCCGGCTGGGGAATTCATTCTGATGGTGCGACTGATTATTCCGACGGAGATAAAGTTATTAATCTTACCGCGGAAAACGGCGCGGTAATTACGCTTTATGCTCACTGGAAACCCAAAGAATTTGAAATTGTCTATAACGGATGCGAAGATGCCGAAAACCCGAACCCTGAAACTTATAATATTGAAACAGAAACCTTTGTTCTTTCTGAACCGGCAAAAGCAGGCTATATTTTTGGCGGCTGGTATAAAAACGCAAGCTTTGCAGGTGATGCCGTTACTGCTGTTGAAAAGGGCACCACAGGAAAACTTGATCTTTACGCAAAATGGGAACCCAGAACGGATATTCCTTACCGCGTAGAACATTATCTTGAAACTGCGGAGGGTGAATGGACTCTTTCGGATACCGAAAATCTTACCGGTTCCATTGATACTGCAATTTATCCCGCAGTAAAATCCTATGAGCATTATGATGCTCCTTTTGCCGAGGAAGTTTATCTTTCCATTGACGGAACCACGGTTGTTCGCTATGAATACACCAGACACTATTACACCATCACCCTTGATGCGGGAATTGGTGCGCTGCCTGAAGGAGCGGAAAGCACCATTACCGCAAAACACGGAACGGCAATCGTTCTGCCCACACCTGTAAAAGAAGGATATGGCTTTGACGGCTGGTATTATGGCGGCGCGGCATTCAGCGGAAATGTGATGCCCACAGAAAACATCACTCTTACCGCAGAATATACGGAAGGACAGTTTGGTTATACAATAAACCATTACCTCCAGAATGTTGATGGAAACGGATATACTTCCGTTGAATCCGTTACCGGAACCGCAGCAATGGATTCTGAAATAACGGCGGCAATCAACAGCTATACCGGATTTGCTTCTCCGGCCGATGTGGAAACCATTGTCATCAGCTATAACGAAGCGGAAAATATTGTTGATTATTACTACACGAGAAATCAGTATGACCTTACATGGAATCTTAACGGAGGAAATGCAGAAGGTTATACTGCCGGAAAAGTTTATTATGGCGCGGCAATTGTTGCTCCTGTTCCGGCAAAAACCGGTTATTCCTATAAATGGAACGCGGTTCCCGAATCCGTAATGCCCGCAAACGACCTTGAATACACCGCAATCTGGACCCCGAATAAATATTCCGTTGTATTCGACCTTAACGGAGGCAGCGTTGTTTCCGGTTCTGCCGGAACAAGGGAAGTAACTTTTGATTCCGCATACGGGGAACTTCCCGTTCCTGCAAAACAGGGATATAATTTTGAAGGTTGGTTCACCGCAAAAGAAGGCGGAAAAGAAATTACCGCAGAAACTGTTGTTTCCACCGGTTCCAACCACACCGTTTATGCACGTTTTTCTGCTGTAACATATTCCATAACCTATAACGGTATTGAAGACGCTGCAAACGAGAACCCGGCAGCTTACAGCGTTGAAACCGGCAACATCACCCTCAAAGCTCCTTCCAGGGACGGATATACTTTTGAAGGTTGGTACACTGCCGAAGATTTTGATGGCGAAGCTATTAAAACCATTGCTGCAAACAGAGGCGAAGACCTTGTTCTTTTTGCAAAATGGGCTGAAAACAGCTATAAGGTAATCTTCCATTCCAACAACGGAACAGGAGAAACCACTGCTATGGAAGAATTTACCTATACCGAAGAAAAAGCTTTGGATAAAAACACCTTTGTGCGCGAAGGATATGTATTCCTTGGCTGGGCAAAAAACAAAGCGGCAACAAAGGCTGACTATACTGATGAACAGATTGTAGGCAGGCTTTCCGGAAAAGCAAACGACGAAGTCCATCTTTATGCCGTATGGTCGATTCAGAAGTATAACATTACTTACGTAAACCTTGAAGGTGCTGAAAACGCAAACGATAACCCTGCAACCTTTGATGCGGAAAACAACGTTATAACCCTTTATGATCCGAGTAAAGAAGGCTATACATTTGAAGGCTGGTTTACCGATGCGGACTTTGAAAACAAAGTTTACGGAAGCATCACTCTTGAAGCTTCTCATGACTGGATCTTCTATGCAAAATGGAGCCCGAACAGGTATGTGATTACATTTGACAGCGGACTTGGCAACGAGGTACCCAAAGAGACCATGCTTATGACTTATAATCAGCCGGCAAACCTTACCCTTATCAGCGAAATGCTCAACTTTAATAACCCCGGTTATACCTTTATGGGTTGGGCAACGACCAAAGGCGGAGAAGTTGTTTACGCCGACGGTGCAACAGTTAAAAATCTTGCGGTTTCCGGTGGATTTAATCTTTATGCGGTATGGCAGATTAACAGCTTTAATATCAGCTATGACCTGGGCGTAGGCGGAACAAATCACGCTAACCCCGAAGTTTATGATTTTGAGGATGACGATATTGTTCTTAAAGCCCCTTCCGCAAAAGAAGGATTCCAGTTCCTTGGCTGGTATGAAGGCGATGCTTTGGTAAACGAAATTGTTAAAGGCACACAAAAGGATTTTGCCCTTACCGCAAAATGGGCGCACGGCGGATTCTTCTCTGTAAAATATACCGGCGATGAAGAAACCGAAGATGCAACCAACAGAATCTTTACTGTAACAAGAACTATTCCCGAAGGCGCTGTTGCAACGGCAAACCCCCAGACTGTTTATTACCGCACCCTTAACTACACCGCATACGGCAGCACCGTTGATGTTGAGCAGGGCGGACAGAACGATAAATATCATTTCCTTCATGCGGGCGGCCCGGATGTGTTCCTTGTATTTAATCCCGGCGATACCGAAATGACTTTTAAAGTTAAAGAATGGGGTATTGAAACAACCGCAGATATGGCTGCTGCATTTGCAAACGGACTTGGCGAAAAACGTTGCTATTTTGTTGAACTTTATGACGTAATCGATACTGTTGGCGGATGCGAAGGCGGCATTGATGAGGAAAACAAAAGAATCCAGATGTCCGTAGAGCTTCTTCCCAATGGAAAGAGCATTCTTAATACGGATCCTTATCAGTGGTTCGGAGGCGTCATCGATGATTGGGAAAATACTGTTACCGATGACGGTTATGATGAAAACCCGATAGTATTTATTGATGTCAACAGTCATTTTACAGATAAGTTCGGTGCAAATGAATATCTTCTTGGTTATATAAACAAGACTGCCGGCGGTCTTGCAATGTATACCACCATGGATATTTATGAAGAAAATGACGGTTATCAGTGGGCACGCTTCGTACAAAATGGCGGCGGTACCCTTGCGGAATATTCCTGGGAAACCGATCCCGGCGATCCGGATGATACATGGAGAAACGGCATGCATCTTCCGACAACAGGTTCCTCTCAGTTCGGCGGAGTTGTTAAATTCCCCGCGAACAGTGATCACCCCTGCACCAACAGGTGGACCATTGGAAGCGAAACCATAAACGGTTCTGCCGTTCATTATGCTCTTGTGGATCCGACCCGTGAGATTTATGTTGAGTTTGACGCATCCGGTTCTTTGGAAGACGACTGGTATTTCACAAACTTCGCTGCATATTATAAAGTAGCGGATACGGTCGGACCTCAGCAGGTCGGCGTTGCCCCGATGGCATTCGGTACTTACCATAAAGGCGATACCGTCTTTATCACCGTAAACTATGACGAAGTCATCAACTTTATTGATGTTCCTTCCGTCGCTCTCGGAGATATTGAGGGACTTAATCTTGAACAGGCGATGTACATTCAAGGAGCAGGTTCCAACGCTCTTGTATTTATGGCACGCGTTTCCGAAGATTTTGAAATCACCCCCGATATGAACAATGCTCTTGTAAATACAAAACCCGTAACCGCGACCGTTTACGACATTATTGGAAACCACAACTGATTCCTTTAAAAAAGGCGCCTTTTAAAGGCGCCTTTTTTGTGCTATAATTGATTACATGAAAAAGGTTATTGTTTTATTTATTGTACTTTCTTTTGCGGTGCTTTTTGTTGCCTGCAATTCTGAAAATCCAAATATCGAAATGCCCGAAGAAGCACCGAAAACCGTTCGTATTGCGGTTATTGATACGGGATTTTCTTCGAAGGCGATTCCCGCGGAAAATATTCTTTCGGGAAAGAATTATTATTATCCGGAACTTTCCACAGAAGATACTTACGGTCACGGAACGGCTGTTGCTTCGATAATTCTGCGTTATTCGCCCAAGGCGTTTCTTGTGCCTTTGGTAAGCAACGTTTTTGAGGACAACAAAATCCGCCAGGTGGATAATGAGGTTTTTGCGCAGATGATTACAGACGCTGTGGATATCTATGACTGCGATATTATCAACATAAGCGCCGGCCTTATACTTGATAAAGAAGAAGTGCGGAAGGCCTGTGCTTATGCGGAAGAAAACGGGGTTATTGTTGTTGCTTCTGTAGGAAACGATTATGACGTAAACGGAAAAGTGATGTATTATCCTGCGGGATATGAAACCGTTCTTGCGGTGGGTGCTCTTAATAAAGAGGGAAGCGAAATCGCTTATTTTTCCCAAAGGGGCGAATGGGTTGATGTATTCGCTGTCGGCGAAGAGGTTACCATAGGAACATTGAGCGGAAACACAAGAACAAGCAGCGGAAGTTCTTATTCCGCTGCAAAAGTTGCAGCCTTTGCGGCAAATATTATTAGCCAAAACCCGGAAATTGAGCTTGAGAAACTGAAAGAAAAAACCATCGAAGAGATAAAACAATCAGAAATATATTATAATATAACGAACGAATAAAAAGTATAAAGCAACAAACTCCCCGATCTTTCGGGGAGTTTGTTGTTTGCGGAGTTATTGCAAAGGAAAGTTGCGTTTACGGCAACTTTTGGCTTCGCAGGTGCAAAAACGCACCAACATAAGGCAGAGCATTGTACCGAAAACGCACCGACACCGGATTGAGCGGTTGAAATTGCTTTATGGAAAAATATATAATTTAATTACAGGAAATTCTGATAAACGGCCGCAAACGGCTTGATTTGAAGGGAGAAAAATTATGTTTTTTGGTTATTCGGACAGAGATGACAGAAACGGTGACGGTTACGTCGATTTTAATGAAAGGGCAGAGGCAGACTATGCTTATGATTCCATTATGGGTACAAACCTTTTTGGGTTTTGCCCGGAAAACGACGAAGATGATATGGATTATGACGAAGATGAGGACGGCGAGTTTGAAGATGAAGAGGAAGATTATGACGATGATGAATTTGACGACTGTGATGAGGACTATTGAATAACAAATAAATATTTTGAATAAGCACGCGGCATGCGTGCTTATTTTTTTGAAAAAACTATAAACAACAGAAGAAAAAGCTGATATAATGTTTTACAGAAAAAATTTTAAGGAGCGTTTTATGGAATCGCTTGTTTTTGCGTTTGGAGCCGTGGCACCGATTGTGGCTATGGCGGCCATTGGATATTTTATTAAAAAAGCGGGAATGGTGGACAAAAACTTTGCAAAGGCTGCAAACAAAGTGGTTTTTAAGGTGTTTTTGCCGGCAATGCTTTTTTTGAACGTATATAAAATAGAAAATATAAAAAGCGTTGATATGGGTTACGTTTTTTATGCCCTTGGAACGACTTTTATAATTTTTTTGGCGGCACTTATTTTAAGCGGATTTGTTACAAAAGACGGCGCAAAGCGCGGTGCGCTTATTCAGGGGATATTCCGTTCCAACTATGCGCTGATCGGAATTCCGCTGGCGGGAAGTCTTTTTGGAGAAGAAGGAACTATTACGGCGGCGGTGCTTTCTGCTTTTGCGATTCCGTTTTTTAACGTACTTGCGGTGATAGTTCTTTCTGTTTTCGGCAGCAGAAAAGAAAAAATAAAACCAGCAAAAATTGCCGCGGATATTATAAAGAATCCGCTGATTCTTGGAGTTGCGGCGGGTTTTGCGGTACTTGCCGTACGCGAAATTTTTTCCGGAGCGGGAATTGCTTTTCGGCTTGCGGATATAGCGCCGGTGATGAAGGTGCTGGAATATCTTTCTTCCGCAGCAACGCCGGTGGCGCTTATTGTACTTGGGGCAGAATTTGAATTTTCTGCCATTGCGGAAATGAAAAAAGAGATCATCTTCGGCACGGTTATGAGAAGTCTTGCAGTGCCGGTTTTGGCCCTTGGCACGGCGTATTTTATTTTTGGAGATGAGTTTTCCGGCGCGCAGTTTGCGGCGCTTACGGCGCTTTTTACCACTCCGGTGGCGGTTTCCAGCGTGCCGATGGCACAGGAAATGGGCGGCGATGCCGCTTTGGCAGGGCAGCTTGTGGTATGGACAACGGTGGCTTCGGGAATAACTGTTTTTATAGCTTCGTTTATTTTTAAAGCTATTGGAATTTTTTAAAAAATGGCCGCGGTTCTGTGCAGAACAGCGGCTTTTTTATTGCTTTTTTGCGGTTTTGGGGATATGATATAGATATGACGAAAAGGATCGAAAAAAGGAACGGAGGCGCTTTTGATGCTCGACGAAAAAATCAAAAGAGATTTTATTGCTATTCTGGAAGAAGAGCTTATTCCTGCCATGGGCTGTACGGAACCCATTGCCCTTGCCTATGCCTGCGCAAAAGCGAGAGAAGTTCTTGGCGAAGAGCCGGATAAAATTACCGCAAAATGCAGCGGAAATATTATTAAAAACGTAAGATGCGTAAGTATTCCCAATTCCGGAGGAATGACCGGTATAGAAGCAGCCTGCGTGCTTGGCGCCCTTTGCGGAGATGCGGCAAGAGAGATGGAAGTTCTGGAGGCGGTTACTCCGCAGGGCCTTGAAAAAGCCGTGGAGTTTATTCAAAACGGCGGCTGCGTGGTAGAATATCTGGAATCGCCTATTCCTTTGCATTTTATTATAACCCTTGAAAAAGGAATAAAATCCGCAGAGGTGGAAGTGCGCCACAGCCATACAAACATTGTGCGCATTACCGGAAACGGAGAA
>SVNB01000077.1:2094-8878 GCA_015067125.1 Oscillospiraceae bacterium | reverse complement strand
TTCCCCATGTACACCGGCCTTGCAGATAATTCCAAAGTTAAAGAAGCTGCTTTTTCCGAAGCTATGATGGGTTCCCAGGCATATTCCATGGTTGTTGTTCGTCTTAACGACGCTGCGGATTCCGAAGCTGTTGCAACCGAAATGGTAAACGGTATCGATACCAGAAAATGGATCTGCGTTGAAGCAGACGATCTTGCTGTTGCGGCATACGGCGATGTTGTTATGCTTTATATGGTGGATAGCCAGAACTTTGATCTTCCCTCTTCCGATGCGATTGCTGCATTTAACGCAGTTTGCGGCGGAGAAGCAACCGTTTATACCAGATAATTTTTAAAACGGCGATAAAAAACGGGCGCATCGCATGGTGCGCCCTTTATTGATAAGCGATATTTTGGATATAAAGATGTATCTTTTTAAACTGAAAAGACAGATTTGTGTATCCGAAAAAATTTTGGGAGGTGCGAAAAACTTGCTTTTTTCAAGCATACCTTTTCTTTATTATTTTCTTCCGGCGGTGCTTCTTTGCTATTTTGCCGCCCCTAAAAAGTTAAAAAACGCTGTGCTTTTTGTCTTCAGCCTTGTTTTTTATGCCTGGGGCGAGCCTGTTTACGTTTTTTTGATGGCGGCTTCCATAACCCTTGCATGGGCCTTTGGTCTTTTGATGGAAAGGGCAAAAAGCGCAAAAGCAAAAAAGGCTTTTATGATAGTTTCTGTCTGCATAAGCTTTGCGTTTTTATGCTATTTTAAATACGCAGATTTTTTCATCGCGAATTTTAACGCGGCAACGGGACTTTCTGTTCCGCTTTTGCGCATAGCTTTGCCGGTGGGAATAAGCTTTTACACTTTTCAGATAGCAAGCTATACCATAGATATTTACCGCGGCGAAGCAAAGGCAAAGCGCAATATAATAGATTTTGGCACATACGTTGTGCTTTTTCCTCAGCTTATTGCGGGCCCCATAGTGCGCTATGCGGATATTGCCCTGCAGCTTGAAAACCGCACACACACCCTTGAAAAAACCGCATACGGAATCCACAGATTCTGCATTGGTCTTGGCAAAAAGGTGCTTTTTGCAAACGCCTTCGGCGAACTTTGCTCCATCTTCCGCGAAAGCACGGAACAGACCGTTCTTTTCTATTGGATTTATGCCGCAGGCTTTATGCTGCAAATCTATTTTGACTTTTCCGGATACTCCGATATGGCCATCGGACTTGGCAGAATTTTTGGATTTACTTTTCTTGAAAACTTTGATTTTCCCTATATTTCCAAAAGCATTACGGAATTTTGGCGCAGATGGCATATGTCCCTTGGCAGCTGGTTCAGGGATTACGTTTATATTCCCCTTGGCGGCAACCGGGTAAGCAAACCGCGGTGGTTTTTTAATATTTTTGTTGTCTGGTTCCTTACCGGCTTTTGGCACGGGGCGGACTGGCAGTTTATTCTTTGGGGCGTTTTTTACGGAGCGCTGCTTGTAATCGAAAAACTTTGGCTTAAAAAATATCTTGATAAAGCGCCGGCGGTGCTTTGCCATATATATGTGCTTTTCTTTACCGCCATCGGGTTTGTTATTTTTAATTCCACAAGCATCGGTGGAGCTTTTGCGGACCTTAAAGGTATGTTTGGCCTTGCAAATCTTCCTCTTTTGGGTGAAGAAACCCTTTATTACCTTAAAAGTTACGGATTTATGCTTGTTGCCGGTGCAATTCTGGCAACGCCGGCTGTTAAAAGCGTGCTTAAAAAGGCAGACAAAACCGTGCTCGGCGCAAAAGTTATATCTTTTGCAAAGCCGGTTTTCTATGCGGCGGTGCTTGTTCTTGTAACCGGTTATCTTGCGGACGGTTCTTTTAACCCGTTCCTCTACTTCAGATTTTAAAAAGGCGGTGGAGATATGAAAAAGAAAACAGAATATATCTGCACCGTTATTGTAACGGCGGTGCTCATTTTCGGGCTTGGAATATGGGCCGTGCTCAAACCGGCGGATGATTTTTCTGAAAGCGAAAGAAGACCGCTTGAACAGCTTCCGGAACTTTCTGTAAAAACCATTCTTAACGGCAGCTTTATGGATAATTTTGAAGATTACACCAACGATCAGTTCCCTCTGCGCGATACTTTTCGCAGTGTAAAAGCACTGGCGCAGTATTATCTTTTCGGACTTTCTGATAATAACGATCTTTATTTTGCCGAAGGGCAGATTGCAAAGCTGGATTTTCCTCTTGACGAAAAATCCGTAAACTATGCCGCGGACCGTTTTGAAGAGCTTTATAAAAACTATCTGGAAGGCAAAGCAAACAAAATTATATTTACCGTTATACCGGATAAAGGCTTTTACCTTGGAAAAGAAAACGGATATCCGGTTATGGATTATAACCGCATGGCAGAAATTTTTGCACAGCGTCTGGATTTTGCACAGCAGGTTGATATTACCGGCCTGCTTGATAAAAACAGCTATTACGCCGCAGATACCCACTGGCAGCAGCAAAACATTTTTGCCGTGGCGGAAGAACTTCTTTCTGCCCTTGATGCAAGACCGTTTGAAGACCTTGCAGAAGCTTTGGCAACGGATAAATTCCGCGGGGTTTATTACGGACAAAGCGCCTTGCCTTTGCCTGCGGAAAGCATCTTTTATCTTACGAATGAAGAGCTTGAAGCCATGACCGTTTATAATTACGAAACGGGAAAAACCACCGGAGTTTATGATTTGGATAAGCTGGAAAGCAAGGATCCTTATGAATTTTATCTTTCCGGCGCGGCTTCTTTGCTGGAAGTTACCAACCCTGCCGGAGAAAGCGGCCGTCATCTTGTGATTTTCCGTGATTCCTTTGGTTCTTCCATTGCGCCGCTTTTGATGCGCGATTATGAAAAAATAACCCTTATAGATACAAGATATATATCGCCCGCGCTTATCGGCGAATACGTTGATTTTGAAAACGCAGACGTGCTTATGGCATACAGCAGCCTTATTCTTAACGACGCATATATTTTAAAAAAATAATTATGAAAAACAGCAAAACCCCGCACCTTTTGATAAGGCGCGGGGTTTTGCATAAAGAAGATATATGGAGAAAATGATGAATTATCCAAGAATGGCGCGGTCGGAAAAATGTCCGCCCACTTCGCTGAATTTTTTCATAAGGTCTTCGACGGTAAGGTTCTTTTTCTCTTCGCCGGAAACGTCATAAACAATTCTGCCTTCGTTCATCATAATAAGGCGGTTGCCGTGTTTTATGGCGTCGCTCATATTATGGGTTACCATAAGTGCGGTAAGGTTGTTTTCCGTTACCACTTTATCGGTAATTTCCAGAACTTTTGCGGCGGTTTTGGGGTCCAGCGCCGCTGTGTGCTCGTCAAGAAGAAGCAGCTTTGGTTTTACCATGGTGGCCATCATAAGGGTAAGTGCCTGGCGCTGGCCGCCGGAAAGAAGGCCTACTTTTGCGGCAAGGCGGTTTTCCAGACCAAGATCGAGAGAAACCAGCATATCGTGGTATTTTTCTCTTTCTGCCTTGGTAACTTCCCAGCCAAGGCCGCGTTTTTTGCCTCTTCTTGCGGCAAGTGCAAGGTTTTCTTCTATCTGCATATTCGCGGCGGTACCGGTCATGGGATCCTGAAAAACACGGCCGAGCAGAGAAGCTCTTTTGTGTTCCGGAACAGCGGTAACGTCTTTTCCGTCGATGAAAATGCTGCCTTCGTCAATGGGCCACACGCCCGCAATGGCGTTAAGCATGGTGGATTTTCCGGCGCCGTTACCACCGATTATGGTGACAAAATCGCCTTCTTCAAGGTGAAGATCTATTCCCCTGAGGGCCTTTTTTTCTGTAATGGAACCGGGGTTGAAGGTTTTGAAAACGCCTTTTATATCAAGCATTTTTTGCCGCCTCCTTTGCTTTTTTCTTTTCTTCCAGTTTAAGGCGGAAGAAGGAGTTTTTGAAGTTCTTTTTAAGATAAGGAACAGCAAGGAAAATCGCAACGATGATGGCGGTAAAAAGCTTCATATCGTTGGTGGGCAGTTTAAGCCAAAGAACAACACCCATGATGATGTAATAAAGAATACCGCCGATTACCGCGGAAGAAAGGCAGAGCCAGAAGCTCATGTGCTTGCTGAAAAGCGCTTCGGCAATAACTTCGCCGATGATGATGGAAGCAAGACCTATAACAATGGCGCCGCGGCCGATGGCAACGTCCGCAAAGCCCTGATACTGGGCAAGAAGACCGCCGGAAAGAGCGACGATTCCGTTGGAAACCGCAAGTGCAAAAACTTTGCAGAAATCAATGTTTATTCCCTGCGCCTTTGCCATTGCCGGGTTGCAGCCGGTTGCACGGATGGCGGAACCGGCTTCGGTTCCGAAGAACCAATAAAAAGCACAGATAAGTGCCGCCGCAAAAATAAGGGCAATAACAATGGCTTCGTTTACTGTGCGCAAAGAAAGCACAAGGTCATATTTATCTACAGAAACAGCCTGGTTTGGCTTGTTGCCAAGAATATGAAGGTTTACGGAATAAAGAGCGATCTGGGTAAGAATTCCGGCCAGAATAGGCGCAATACCCAAAGCGGTATGCAAAAGTCCGGTAACAAGTCCGGCAAGCATACCTGCCAGAACAGCGACTATCATGGCTGCCCATGCCGGCCAGCCCATGATGATAAGCATAACCGTAACAGCTGCGCCGGTGGCAAAGGAACCATCAACGGTAAGGTCAGAAAACTCCAAAAGCCTGTACGAAATGTACAGGCCAAGAGCCATTATTCCCCAGATTGCGCCCTGGGCCACATAGCCCGGAAAAGCGTTTAAAAGAGTACTAATGTCAAGCATTATTAAAATTTCCTCCGATAAAGTTATTATACCTGAATATAATAGCAGTATTTCAAAAATTATGCAAGGGGTGCATAGCCTTCGGGAATGGTGATGCCAAGAGCGCTGCAGTTTGCTTCGTTATAAAGTTTCTGAACTTCGGGAGCATACTGAATTTCCATATCGCCGGGGTTTGCGCCGTTAACAAGAATTTCGTATGCCATTTCGCCTGCGGCATAACCGATGTCGTAATAATCAATGGAAAGGGTTGCAACGCCGCAGCCGCCGCAGATGCCTGCTTCGCCGGCTACGATTGCTTTGCCTGCGGGGATCGCTACGTTTGCGATGGTTTCGGTGCAGGAAGCGGCGGTGTTATCGGTGGGGATATAAAGAACGTCTGCTGCTGCACAGGCGGCGGTGGTTACGTTTGCAACGTCGTTGGAATCCGCAAAGGTGAATACTTCAACAGCATATCCCATATCGGTAAGGTAACCGGTGATAACGTCGGACTGATATACGGAGTTTGCTTCTGCGGAGCAATAAAGAATACCAACGGTTTCTGCATCAGGGAAAAGTTCCTGAATCATAGCGGCCTGCTGGTCAAGGGGAGCAAGGTCCGCGGTGCCGGTGATGTTGCTGCCGGTTTTGCCGGTCCAGTCCGCGATTTCGAGAGCGGTTGCATAGTCGGTGATGGAAGTGCCGACTACCGGAATGGTTGCGGAAGCGGCGGCAGCTGCCTGCAAAGCGGCGGTTGCGTTACCCATCATAAGGTCAACGCCTTCTGCAACAAGCTGGTTGCAGATGGTTACGCAGGTGGCGGCATCGCCGGAAGCGTTCTGCTCGATAAAGGAAACTTTATCGCCGAGTTTTTCGGTAAGAGCTTCTTTAAAGCCAAGAGTTGCCGCATCAAGAGCATCGTGCTGAACAAGCTGGCAGATACCTACTTTATAGGTACCTTCTGCCGGTGCGGAAGAGCAGGAAGCCATACAGAGCATCATTGCAAGAGCCATAATAACGCATACGATCTTTTTCATTTTCATTTCCTCCATTTTTTCTGAAAAAGTTTAAACAAAACAAAAAAGCGGCCCCGGTTTTTGGGGACCGCTTTGATTTGCTTTTTTATAAAGCAATAATCAAACACAGTGGCCAAAAGCCATCAGGAATTTTTTGTACGGCAATAATAGCCCATAAATCGGGCGTACATAAAATATTCTTTTGCAGAAACGTTTACGTTTTTCATTGCCGGAATTCCTTTCTGTTTTGATTTTGCTTTCGTTGTTTAAAAATATATCACTTTAAACCGCGAAAGTCAATAGTGTTTTTAAAATTTTTTCAAAAAATTTATACTATACCGCATAAAACAAAAAACTCCCTCCGCTTGTAATAAGGCGGAGGGAGTTTCTTTTTGTTTATTGCTGCAAAAAAGTTATCAGCCGATGGCAACGTAATCCGCAGGAGGAGTGATGCCCAGTTCGGAACAGATTTCCGCATTGTACTTTTTGATTACTTCGGGAGCGTAGCGGATTTCCATTTCTCCGGGGTTTGCGCCGTTAACAAGAATTTCGTATGCCATTTCGCCGGCAATATAGCCGATATCGTAATAGCTGATGGAAAGGGTTGCAACGCCAAAGCCCTTGCAGGCTTTTTCCCCGCCGCAAAAAAAGAGTGCTTCCTTATGAAGCACTCCCCAAATCCGCCGTTTTTTATATTCAGCTGTTATTTTTTCGCTTTTTCGATAAACGCCTTAAGATTTTCCGGCATATTTTCGTAATTTATTTTTGCCATTTCTTCCGTTGTTTTTTTAAAACCGTCCATCACCCATCTTTTTGTAAGATAGATTGTTGCGGAAATATAAAAATCAATGGAATTTTCAACATCCTCCGGAATTTTTCCGTCAAAAAAAGGTGCAATTCTTTCGCGCATTGAAGCAACGCCGCATTCATAAATTACGTCCATCAGCGAATTTTGTCCGATATATTCAAAAGCCTTTTCGCTCAGTT
>SVNB01000077.1:0-1994 GCA_015067125.1 Oscillospiraceae bacterium | reverse complement strand
AAAAAGGCGCAAAAGTTGTTGCCTGCGACATCAACTATGAGGCTCTTGAAAGCGTTGTTTCCGCAATCAGGGAAACCGGCGCGGAAATTATCGGTGTTAAAACCAACGTTGCTAGCGAAGAAGACATCAGCGTTCTTGTTGATACCGCTGTTGAAACTTTCGGCACCGTTGATATTCTTGTCAACAACGCCGGAATTATGGACGGCGTTGAACCCGTTGGCGAAATTGAAACCGAGCGTTACAGAAGAGTTATGGCGGTAAACACCGATTCCGTCATCTTTGCTTCAAGAAAAGTTATGCCTATCTTCCTTGAAAAAGGCGCAGGCGTTATTGTAAACAACGTTTCCGCAGCAGGCGTTGCAGGCTGCCGCGGCGGTGCAGCATATACCGCATCCAAACACGCCGTAATCGGCATCACCAAAAACACCGCTTTTATGTATGCACCCAACGGAATCCGCTGCAATGCAATTGCAACCGGCGCAGTTAAGACCGGAATTGCCGCAACCATGACCAACGTAAGCAAATTCGGCGGCGCAAGACAGTATGCCGGTCTTCCCCTTAACCCCAGAACTGCGGACGCAATTGAAGTTGCGGAAGTTGCCCTTTTCCTTGCTTCCGATGAAGCAAGCTTTGTAAACGGCGCTGTTGTTTCCGCAGACGGCGGCTGGACCGCATATTGATATTTCAATAATACCCCCAATTTTTATTTCTGCGTTTCTTTAAGAAACAGCAAAAAAGGACACCACCGGTGTCCTTTTTTGCTGTTTTATAAAAGCTTGTCGATTTCGGTTTTTATCTGTTCAAAAACTTCTTCAATGGTGCCGGTGGAATCGATTATCGCGATGTTATCCCGGTCTTTGAGCATTTCGAAAACAATTCCGTAACGGCGGCGGGTTTTTCATGCAGATGGCAGATGTTTTTCCTTTTATTGAAAAAGAAAATTTTATTCATAAAGGAATCGTTTGCGACAAAAACGTAATCACCGGAATCGGAATGTTTTTCCGGGAATTTGCAAAAGAAGTTCTTTGTCGTTTCGGTTATGATATCGGCAAAAATTTTATGCGGGAAAAGCCGGAAGATTTTTCCGAAGACGAGCTGACTTTTTATTGGTCAAAAGAAAAATATGACGAATTTTTGGAAGAACTTCAGGTTTACAAAAATTCGGTATAACCCCGGATTCCTGATTTTTCATGTAAAAAAACGCTCCCTTTTCGGGAGCGTTTCTTTTTTTAAAATCAGTCGAGCACAAGAGATGGTGCGGAATAGACCCTTGCGCCAAGTTCGTTATCAAGAAGATAGAGGCTTCTGGGGTCGGAACCGAAAAGTTCATATTTGGTCACGATATCGGAAGCGTTTTTTTCTTCTTCGCCCTGTTCCTTGATGAACCAGTCGAGGAACTGAAGAGTGCGGAAATCGTTTACCTTCTGGGCTTCCGCATAGATATTATTGATAAGTTCGGTCACGTACTGTTCATGGGCAAAAGCGGCATTGAGCGGATCTTTAAGATCTGCAAAAACCTTATCCGGTTTTGCGATGGCTTTAAGTTCCACCGGAACGCTGTTATTATGCAGATAGGTATAGAAAAGCTTTGCATGGTCCTGTTCTTCTTTTGCCTGAATTGTGTACCAGTTTGCAAAACCGTCAAGTCCCTTTGCGCTGAAAAAATTTGCAATATCAAGGTAAAGATATGCGGAATAAAATTCTTTGTTTATCTGATCATTAAGAAGTTCTGCTACTTTGTTATTCATAATAAAACCTCCGTTTTTTGTGTTTTCAATCCGGGTTTTCCGGTCAATCAAATTATATCATTTTAGTAGGAATTAATCAATGAATATTTTTTGAATTTTTAAAAAAACGGCAGTATAGCTTTTTGTTTTTGGTCTGATATAATAATTTTACAAAGAAAATCCGTGAGGTGAAGGTTTTATGCTTATTCTTTTATTTACGGTAATATATTTTCTTGCTTTTCATATCGTTATCAGTCTGGTTTTCAA
>SVNB01000076.1 GCA_015067125.1 Oscillospiraceae bacterium | reverse complement strand
GGGTAGTGCCTGAAAAGAAAAGTTTTAAACCCCTACCCGCTCGCTCCCGCGAGCGACTCCCCCTTAAAATTAAGGGGGAATAAACTCACCACCGAAAGACAGAGATTCCGAATATCCACCGTCGCCGCTCGGGGTCGGCAACGGATTTTCATTTTGCCTCGTTCGCTCGGCTGTGTTTTCGGGCGTCCCTGTGTGGCCGTCCCGTTTTTATGCCAACCGCAGAAAACGCTCTTGACCTTTTTGGCGCCGCTGTGCTAATATTGCCGTAAAAGAAGGTGATGCCGTGTTCGATATAAAATCCGCGCTTTTTGCCATGGCAGATGAAAAATACAGGGATTTTCACAGTTCCCTTATGCCCACTGTACCAAAGGAAAAAATCATCGGGGTGCGTGTTCCCGTTCTGCGCAAATTTGCAAAGGAACTTTACAAAACCCCGGAAGCGGAATATTTTCTTTCTTTTCTGCCGCATGAATATTACGAAGAAAACAATCTTCACGCGTTTCTTATAGAACAAATACCGGATTTTGAAGAATGCCTTTTTGCCGTAAACAAATTTTTGCCTTTTGTGGATAACTGGGCCACCTGCGACGGGCTTTCTCCCAAAACATTTAAAAAACACAAGCCGGAACTTTTAAAGCAGATAAAAATCTGGATTTGCGCAAAAGATACGTATTCCGTGCGTTTTGGCATAAAAATGCTGATGGAACATTTTCTTGATGAGGATTTTTCTTTGGAATATCCAAAAATCGTTGCGGAAATAAAATCCGAAGAATACTATATCCGCATGATGCAGGCCTGGTATTTTGCAACTGCTCTTGCAAAGCAGTATGATGCCGTTTTGCCGTTTATAGAAAACTGCGTTCTGGAAAAATGGACCCACAACAAGGCAATACAAAAGGCGATCGAAAGTTACCGCATTACAAAAGAACAAAAAGAATATCTTAAAACGCTTAAAATAAAATAAGGCAGATTCTTCTGCCTTGTTTTTTTATTTTATTAAGTATTGTTAACAAAATAGGTCTTGTTTTTTGCCGCAAATAATGTAAGATAAATTCATAATGGGTTAAAAGCATAATTTTTATGAAAGGAGGCGTTTTTGTGGATCTGACTTCGCGGCTTACCGCACTTAAAGGTGTGGGCGAAAAAAGAGAAAAGCTCTATCAAAAGCTTGGCATAAACTGCATAGGCGATCTTCTGGAACATTATCCGCGGGGATATCTTGACCTTACCGGAAGCCTTGCCATAAAAGACGCTTCTGATGAGCACCCATGCGCCGTGCGGGCAACAGTTACCCAAAAAGGCGCAACCCACCCCGTCCGTCGCGGACTTACCGTAACAAAGGTGCGCGCCACGGATATGGAAAGAGATTTGCTTATAACTTTTTTTAACGCAAAATATACCGTGGATGCGCTGGAAATCGGTCGGGAATATATTTTTTACGGTGATTTTATAAGGCGCCTTACCGGCGGAGAGATGAATTCCCCCGTGGTTATCTCTGCGGAAGAAAGCGGTTTTTTGCCGCAGTATCCCCTTACGGAAGGGCTTTCTTCCAAAATGGTTTCCGCACAGATGAAAGCCGCCCTTGAAGGCTGCCAAAGCCGCATAAAAGAAACTTTGAGCACGGAAATTATGCAGAAATACGGTCTGTGCTCAAAAGCGGAAGCAATTTGCGGAATACATTTTCCCGTTGACCAGGCAGAGCTTGAAAAGGCCAAAAAACGCCTTGTTTTTGAAGAATTTCTTGCTTTTTCCCTTGGTATGAGCCTTACCAAAGGAAGAGTTCGCGAAGAAAGCGGAAACGCCTT
Organism: Oscillospiraceae bacterium; assembly: GCA_015067125.1. Taxonomy (GTDB): domain Bacteria; phylum Bacillota; class Clostridia; order Oscillospirales; family Ruminococcaceae; genus UMGS1668. The sequence continues at coordinate 7,131 of SVNB01000076.1, read as the reverse complement.
TGCGAACCTGAGCACGGAGGAGTTCATCCGCTCCCTTGGTTTTGAACTTACCGGTGCTCAGAAACGCGTTATTGAAGAATGCAAAAAAGATATGTGCTCCGCCGTGCCCATGAGCCGCCTTATACAGGGCGACGTTGGTTCCGGCAAAACCGCTGTTGCCGCCGCCTGTATGTATTTTGCGGCAAAAAACGGATTTCAAAGTGCCATGATGGCCCCGACGGAAGTGCTTGCGGCACAGCACAAAACCACTCTTGAAAAAATGTTTGCGCCCTTTGGAATAAAAGTCGGCCTGCTGACCGGTTCCATGAAGGCTTCGGAAAAAGCCGCCGTAAAATCCCAAATAGAAAGCGGAGAAATCGCCATAGTAACCGGAACCCACGCCCTTATTCAGGAGGACGTTGCTTTTAAAAGCCTTGGGCTTATCATTACCGATGAACAGCACCGTTTCGGGGTTAGGCAGCGCATGGCTCTTGGCAAAAAAGGTAACGCGCCGCACACCATTGTTATGTCCGCAACGCCTATTCCGCGAACCCTTGCCTTTGTGCTTTACGGTGACCTTGACGTTTCTGTTCTTGACGAAATGCCAAAAAACCGTATTCCCGTAAAAACATATCTGGTCGGGCCGGAGCTTTCTCAGCGTGCTTTGGGTTTTGTGCGCAATTTTGCAAAAGAGGGCAAGCAAAGTTACATCGTATGCCCGCTTATCGAAAGAACCGAAGATTCTCTTCCGCTGGAAGCCGCCGCAGACCTTGCGGAACAGATTGCCGGCCAGGAACTGGTTGACTGCAACGTGGACCTTTTGCACGGAAGAATGAAGCCGGCAGAAAAAGAACGTGTTATGAACGCCTTTGCAGAAAACCGTTTGCAGGTACTGGTTTCCACCACCGTTATAGAAGTGGGCGTGGACGTTCCGAACGCTGTTTGCATGGTTATAGAAAACGCCGACCGCTTCGGGCTTTCACAGCTTCATCAGCTTCGCGGAAGAGTGGGAAGAGGCACGGAACAAAGCTATTGCATACTTATTTCCGGCAGTAAATCCGCAGAAACAAAACGCCGGCTGGAAGTTATCGCAAAAACCACCGATGGTTTTAAAGTTGCGGAAGAAGACCTTAAACTCCGCGGACCGGGCGACTTTTTCGGCTATCGGCAAAGCGGCCTTCCCATGCTTAAAATGGCGGATATGATGACGGATATAAAACTTCTGGAACTTGCGAAAAAAGCCTGTTCAGAAATTCTTGAAGAAGACCCCAGACTTTCAAAACCGGAAAACGCCGCCCTTTCCCGCAATATTCAAAAGCTTTTGGAAGAAACCGCCATGTGAAAAAACTTTTAAAATCAAAATAATTTGCCATAATGCTTTAACAGTAGTATAATTATATAATTAATGATTTTGACGGAAGGAGAAATTGTCTTGACAAAAACCGCAAAAATTTCGGATACCGCAAAGCTTTCGCTTTTTGTTGCAATAATTATTCTTCTTTCCGTAACTCCGCTGGGATATATCTCTCTTGGGGTTATAAACGCCACCACCATACAGATGCCCGTAATAATCGGTGCCGTGCTTTTTGGCTGGAAGAAAGGCGCTTTTCTGGGCGGTATCTTCGGCATAACAAGCCTTATCAAAAACACCGTTCAGCCAAACGCAACTTCTTTTGTGTTTTCTCCGTTTATTCCCGTTTTCGGTGAAGAAAGCGGAAGCTTTTTTGCAATAATCATAAGCCTTTTGCCAAGAATAATGATTGGCGTTACCGCCGCTTTGGTTTTCGCTTTGCTTTCCGGAACAAAGCTTTCTTCCGCCGTGCGTTCTGCCGCGGCAGGCTTTTGCGGTTCGCTTATCAACACCGTTCTTGTTATGGGCGGAATTTATCTGTTCTTCGGAGAAAGCTATTCCGCCGCAAAGGATATTGCCTATGAAACCCTTATGGCCGCCGTTGCCGCGACCATAACCGGCGCCGGAATTACCGAAGCGGTTATTTCCGCCGTATGCTGCGGAGCGGTATGTTCCGCGCTTATAAAATACACAAAAGGCGCAAAATCATAATTTTACCGAAAGGAGGTTTTTCGGCGTGGCAAAAAAAGAACAGAACGAATTTGATATCGCAAGAAAAAAACGCCGCAAAAAAATTGCTGCCCAGCGCAACAGAAAATTCATCGGCGCCGTGCTTGTTCTTGCTCTTCTTTTCGGCACAATATATCTTTTTATAACGGAAGATATTGCCGGAATCATCGGCGACCGCATAGCTTCTTCCTCTGCCGGTTCCGAAGGACTTCCGGTGGATCTTTCCGGCATGACTGTTAAAGATACCTTTTCTGCCGGGGAACACATCGGCGTTATGACCGATGCGGTTTATTATCTTTTTGCCGAAAACGGAAAACAGCTTCTTTCCGCTCAGCACGGCTTTGCAAACCCTGTGGTGGAATCTGCCGGAAGAAAATTTCTTATTTATGATCAGGGCGGAAACAAACTTGTGGTCCGTATGCGTGATAAAATTCTTTTTGAAAAGGAATTTGAATATAAAATCATAAACGCGGATCTTTCTGCCGATGGACTGCTTTCGGTAGTGACCTCTGCCCAGAGGTATGCTTCTCAGCTGCACGTATTTGACGAAAATTATGAGGAAGAGATATTCACATGGTCCGCTTCCAGCGAATATATAGTCTGTGCCAGCGCGGATAAAAACAGCAAAACCGTTGCCGCGGCGGCACTTTCGGCAAACGATTCCGGAGAAATGGTAACAACCGTTCACGTTTTTACAACAGAAGCCGCTGTGGAGCTTGCAAAGCGGGAATTTAAAGGAGCTTCTGTTTTAAGCCTTGAATATGATAACAACGGCGACGTAAAAATTATTTGTGACAGCATTGCCGCCGTTATGGATAAAAGCGGCAACGTGCTTGGAAGCCGCATTTATAATTCCGTTCCGGCAAGCGCCATAAACGTTTCCGGAAAAAGCGGCGCGGTTATTATTTTTGACCGCTTTACCGAAGCTAGAGCCGCGGATGCCCTGTTCCTCGGCGAAAATTTTGAGGAAATAAAAAATGTTTCCATTGGCGGAAAATACGTCTGTTCCAACGGAAATCTTTCTAAAAACGCCATATATTGTTCCGGCACCGCGTATATTTTTAATTCTGCCGGAGAATGCACCGCAAAGCTGGAATCCGAACAGGACGCCGTTTTTATTCAGCTTGGCAAAGAAAAACTTTTTGCCGTAACGCGCGACCAGCTTTGCCTGATAGAAGAATAAATTTTATCTGAAAAAGGAAGTGACTTTTCGGATTTGAGTTTAATTTCAATAATCTATGACGTTCTTGCAATCGTTATTATTATAAACTGCATTGGCAAAGGCGCAAAAAACGGCTTTGCAAAAACCGCCGTGCAAACCATAGGATATATCTGTTCCGTTATTGCGGCGATAGTTATAAGCAGCATTGCGGCGGCACTTTTATATTCCACGGCCATAGAACCCGCCCTTGTGGAACATATAGAAGGTTCCATAACAAACGCCGCGGATGCCGCGGATATTACCGCAAGACTTACAAAAGCCGTGGAAAATCTTCCGGCAATTTCTCATCTGCTTTTTGATTTTGAAGGCGTTGCGGAAAGCCTTGCAGGTTCCGTTTCTTTTGATTATTCCGCCATTGCGGAAAACGTTTCGGATGCGGTTATACGGCCCGTTCTGGAACCTCTTTTAAAAACCGTTATTTTTGCCCTTGTGCTTATCATTCTTTTTGCCGTTGTGGCAATAGTGGCAAAGGGTTCCAAAATTGTAAACGAAGTTCCCATAATCGGCGGAGCAAACAGCTTTTTCGGCGGTGTATTCGGCATTGCAAACGGCGTGCTGGAACTTTGCATCGGCGCGGTTATTCTTAATATGGTAATTTCCGCAGGGATTTTTCCGGAATATTTTTCCGAAGATATAATTTTAAAAACTCATCTTTTTAAAATAATTTATTTCCCTGTCTGCGGATATATTTTTTAATGCCCCTTTATTAAAATATCGGGGCGGCAGTAATCAGCAATATTTCTCCATGGAGGATTTTTAATGAACAGTATGCTTTGTTCAAGATGCAAAAAAAGAATGGCGGTGGTTTTTGTTACCCGCATGGAGGGCGACAAAACCTTTAACGAGGGACTTTGCCTTCAGTGCGCAAAGGAACTTGGCATAAAACCCGTCGAAGACCTTATGAATAAAATGGGAATTTCCGGCGAAGAACTGGATGCCATCAGCGAACAGATGATGGGCATGGAAGAGCTTGACCCCAATTTTGAAATGGGCGGCGCACAGGCTTTTCCGTTTCTCAACAGTATTTTCGGAGACGGAATGATGCCTGCGGAAGGTATGCCGGAACAAACTTCCGAAAAATCAAAAAACCCCAAAAAAACCGGCAAAAAAGGCAAGCTGGAAGAAAAGAAATTTCTTAACCAGTATTGCCAGAACCTTACCGAAAAAGCCAAAAACGGAGGCTTTGACCCCATTATCGGCAGAAACAGAGAAATCGGCCGCGTTGTGCAGATACTTAACCGCCGCACCAAAAACAACCCCTGCCTTATCGGCGAACCGGGCGTTGGCAAAACAGCCATCGCAGAAGGCATTGCCCAGAAGATTGCTGCGGGCGAAGTTCCCGCAAAGCTTGCCGGCAAGGAACTTTGGATGCTTGACCTTACCGCCCTTGTGGCGGGAACCCAGTTCCGCGGACAGTTCGAGAGCCGCGTAAAAGGCCTTGTGGACGAAGTAAAGCGCGAGGGCAACATTATTCTTTTTATTGACGAAATTCACAATCTGGTGGGCACAGGCGATGCAGAGGGCAGCATGAACGCTGCCAACATCCTTAAACCGGCTCTTTCCCGCGGGGAACTGCAGGTGATCGGCGCCACCACTTTTAACGAATACAGAAAACATATAGAAAAAGACGCCGCGCTGGAACGCAGATTCCAGCCCGTAACTGTGGAAGAACCTTCCATTAAGGACAGCATAGAAATTCTTAAAGGCGTTGCCCCGAACTATGAAAAATTCCACCACGTAAAAATCAGCGACGAACTTATCGAAAGCTGCGTCCGCCTTTCCGAAAGATACATCACCGACCGTTTTCTTCCGGATAAAGCCATCGACCTTCTGGACGAAGCCTGTTCCTGTTCCGCCCTTGCCAATAAAGAACTTGCCGAATACGAAATAAGCGGCCAGAAGCTTAGAGCCGTGCAGGAAAAAATCGAAGCTTTGGAGCAGGAAGAAACCATTGATTACGAAGCTCTTGCCACCGCAAAGGCAGAGGCAATGCAGCTTGAAATGGAACACGCCCGCCTTGAACCCATTGCCCTTGCGGCAGAAGTTATGCCAAAAGACCTTGCAACGGTTATAGAACTCTGGACCGGTATTCCCGCAAGCAAAGTGCAGGAAAGCGACCTTCGCAAGCTTGGCGAGCTGGAAGCCACCCTAAAAAAACACGTAATCGGTCAGGACGAAGCCTGCAAGCTTGTTGCCGCCGCGGTAAAACGTTCCAGAGTCCAGATTTCCGCACGCAGAAGACCCGCTTCTTTTATCTTTGTAGGCCCCACCGGCGTTGGCAAAACGGAACTTGTAAAAGTGCTTGCAAACGAACTTTTCCAGACGGAAGATCCGCTTATTCGCCTTGATATGTCCGAATTTATGGAAAAACACGCCGTTTCCAGAATCGTAGGTTCTCCTCCCGGCTATGTTGGTTATGACGAAGCCGGCCAGCTTACCGAAAAAGTGCGCAGAAAACCCTATTCCGTTATTCTTTTTGACGAAATAGAAAAAGCTCACCCGGACGTTATGAATATACTTCTGCAAATTCTTGACGAAGGCAAAATTGCCGATGCCCACGGAAGAACCGTTTCTTTTGCCAACACCGTTATTGTTATGACTTCCAACGCAGGCAGTGAAAACAAAGAAAAGGCTCTTGGCTTTGGCAGGGATTCTTATGACCTTGAAAAAGACAAAGTTTATAAAGCACTTGCTCAGTTTCTCCGTCCGGAATTCATCGGCCGTGTTGACGAAATTGTTGTGTTCCACAGCCTTTCTGCACAGGATTACGAACGCATTGCCGCTTTGCGCCTTGATGAACTGCGCCAGCCTTTGGCAGAAAAAGGCATCAGCCTTTCTTACGATGATGCCGCACTTAAAGCCATCGCAAAAAAATCCCACGGCAACAAAGGCGGTGCCCGCGACCTTGTGCGCGTAATAAGAAAGGATATCGAAGACAAGGTATGCGAACTTATAGTCGATAACGCCGATAAAAAGCTTTCCGGCATTGCCGTTTCCGCAGAGGAAGGCGAAATAACCGTAAAAGAATCCTTTAAGGTTCCGGAGCTTGAAGCATGATGAATATCCGGACGGAACGCACCGTTATAAGGGATTTTTGCGAAAAAGACGCGGATGACCTTTACGGAATTCTTGGCGATGAAGAGGTTATGGAATTTCTGGAGCCTGCCTATGATTATGAAAAAACAAAAGCTTTTTTAAAAAGCTTCTGCATCGAACGCAAAGGCGCATTTGCCTGCGAATACATGGGCAGGGTCATCGGATATATTCTTTTTAATGAATACGAACCCGGCGTTTACGAAATGGGCTGGATCTTTAATAAAGAATACTGGGGCAAAGGCTTTGCTTACGAAGCCTGCTCTGCCGTTATGGATCACGGCTTTGCCGAGCTTGGAATACACAAAATTTTTGCGGAAACCATCGACGAAATAAAATCTGTTTCTCTTATGCAAAAGCTTGGCATGGAATGCGAGGGCATACAAAAATCCCATACACGCAATAACAGCGGAAAATGGTGCGACGTTTACCTTTACGGAAAACTCAACCGCAAAACCAAGTAACGCAAAAGGCACCGAAAACGGTGCCTTTTTTGTTTTAAACAAAGGTTTTTCTGCTTTACAGTCACATCACCAGTGCTTTTGCCAAAGCAGGTTTTATTTTTTCATAAATTACATCAAATTCTTTTATGGTCAGCGGATTTTCTCCCCTGCCTATTTCTATGGTAAAACCCGGACGGCCAAAGGTTTCTATATACCAGTCTTTAAGTCCGCCGTTTGCCGCCATACCCTTTGGCATACAAACCTTATATCCGCAGGCAGCGGCAAATTCTTCGGCAATATCACGGCCTGCCATG
>SVNB01000075.1 GCA_015067125.1 Oscillospiraceae bacterium | reverse complement strand
ACCGCAGCTATCGATTCCATCGACCCTGCACTTACTTCCGCAGGCGATGACTTTGAAGTAATCGGCGCTATGGTAGAAGGCCTTTTCCAGTGCGATGCAGCCGGTGCTGCAATCCCCGGCATGGCAGAAACCTATGAAAAATCTCCCGACGGTATGACCTGGACTTTCCACCTCCGCGATGCACAGTGGTCCAACGGTGCGGCAGTAACCGCAGATGACTTTGTATTCGCATGGCAGAGAGCTATGGCTCTTCCGGCAGAATATGCTTCCCTTTTCGAAACCGCAGGTATTAAAAATGCTTCTGCAATTTATGCGGGCGAAATGGACGCATCCGAACTTGGCGTATATGCTCAGGATGATAAAACCCTTGTAGTTGAATTTGACGTTCCCTGCGCATTCTTCGATACTCTTATGTTCTTCCCGGTATTCTACCCCATGAACAGAGCATTTGTTGAAGAGTGCGGCGACCTTTACGGTTCCGCTCCGGAATATTACCTTTCCAACGGTCCGTTCGTTCTTACCGAATACACCCCTGCAGCAACCGAATTCAAAATGGCTAAAAACGAAAATTACTATGCAGCCGATGAAGTTGCCGCTCCCGGCCTTACTTATAAAGTAATCCTCGATTCCCAGCAGGCATATCTTGCATACCAGAACGGCGAACTTGACGTTTGCGTTCTTTCTTCCGAACTTGCAGACCTTCTTAAAGGCGATGCGGAATTCCTTGCAACCGAATCCGGTTACCTCTGGTATATGTCCCCTAACGTATCCAAAGGCGGCGCAATGGCAAATGTAAATATCCGCAAAGCAATCGGTATGGCATTTGATAAAGAGGCTATCTGCAACAACATCCTCAGAAACGGTTCCATTCCTGCAGATTTCTGTGTTCCTGTTGGTCTTGCAACCGGCCCCGATGGCAAAGATTACCGCGAATCTTCCGGTATTACCTATAACGAGTACAACGTAGAAGCAGCCAAAGAGCTTTGGGCAAAAGGCCTTGAAGAAATCGGCGAAGATTCCGTTGAACTTACCCTTATCTTCGATGATGAAGAATCCATCAAACTTGTGGCAGAATTTATTCAGCAGCAGGTTCAGGAAAACCTTGAAGGTCTTACCATCACCCTTCAGCCTTATCCGAAGAAACAGCGTTCCGACCTTATGAAAGCACACGATTATGACATCGGCCTTTGCAGATGGGGACCTGACTATGCAGACCCGCTTACCTATATGGATCTTTGGACCGATGGTTATACTCATAACTACGGCGCATGGCATTCTGATGAATACATGGAAATCCTCAACAGCATCAAAACCGTTGAATATGCTCTTGATGCAGAAGCACGTTGGGATCTCATCAAACAGGCAGAACAGATCATCGCTGACGAAGCTGTTATCCTTCCTGTATATCAGAACGCAAACGCATCTCTTGTAAAATCCGACGTTAACGGAATTGAATTCCACGCAGTAGGTCTTAACCGCGTATTCAGAAACGTAACTTTCGGCTGATACTGATTTAAATTAATCACTTGATAATTTAAGGCCTTACAGTGGCCCGTCTGTTGCGGGCCACTGTATGCTTTTATATAAGGAGGGGTAATCCTCAGTGAAGAAATACATATTCAAGCGAGTTTTATACTCCGTTGTGGCAATTCTTGTATTGCTGCTTCTTCTGTTCCTTATGCTTGATCTTATGCCCGGTTCTCCGTTTAATGATGATAAGCTTTCCGATGAGCAGATACTTGTTCTTGAACAAAAATACGGACTTGACGATCCGTTCCTGGTCCGTTACTTCCGGTATATTTTCAACATCGTTAAAGGCGACTTCGGCGTTTCGTATAACATAGCCTCCAACGTGCCTATTACGGAGCTGCTGAAAAACAGGGTTCCGACCTCCATTCGCCTTGGCGGACAGGCGGTACTTCTTGGCGCGACCATAGGTCTTGTTCTTGGACTTGTTGCGGCACTTAAACACAACACCATTTTCGATACCATCGCAACGATAATATCCGTTCTGGGTGTTTCTTTGCCTTCTTATGTTTTTGCGCTGGCACTTTCATATACGCTTGGTTACCAGGCAGGCTGGTTCCCGCTACTTTATGATTCCGAAATGCCGTTTATTTCTTCTGTTATGCCTACGGTTGCGCTTTCCATGTTTTCCATGGCCAACATCGCAAGGTTTACCAGAACAGAAATGCTCGAAGTTCTTCGCAGCGACTATATGCTTCTGGCAGAAAGCAAGGGCATAAGCGGACCCAAGCTTATAATCCGCCACGCGCTGCGCAACGCCCTTATTCCGATAATCACCGTTCTTGGTCCGCTGATTGTTAACACTATGACCGGTTCCCTTGTTATAGAGAAAATTTTCTCTATCCCCGGTATAGGCGAACTTATGGTACGTTCCATTCAGCAGAACGACTATAACGTAACCATTGCACTTTCTTTTATTTACAGCCTTATGTATATCGGCATAATGCTGGTGGTCGATATTCTTTACGGTATCATCGACCCGAGAATCCGTCTTTCGAAGGAGGATAATCATGAAAGCTGAAAATTTTGATTACTCCGCCCTTCCGCAGGACGCTTTTGAACTTACCCATAACGATACAAGCGCCCATGTTGACCGCAACTTTGCTTCCCAGAACTACTGGAAGGATGCTCTTGTTCGTTTTCTTCGCAATAAAGGCGCAATTTTTGGCCTTATTATGATTGCCATTATTATTTTCTTTGCGGCATTCGGCCCTTCCATGACTCCCTATACTTACGAAAGCCAGATAATCGAACAGCAGAACCTTGCGCCCCGTATTCCGGGACTTGAAGATCTTGGCATATTCGACGGTACGGAAGTTATGCGCCTTGGCGCCGTTGAGCTGGAAGTAAACGGCTATGAAAGAGGCGGTTTTACCGATACCTATTATTGGTTCGGTTCCGATACTCTTGGCCGCGATATATTTACCCGTGTTTGGGAGGGTACCCGCATAAGCCTTTATATTGCAATAGTCGCAGTTGTTATCGATGTGCTTTTCGGCCTTTCTTACGGACTTATTTCCGGTTACTTTGGCGGAAGACTTGATGCGATTATGCAGCGCTGTGCAGAAATCCTTAACAGTATCCCCAACCTTGTTATCGTAACCCTGATGATCCTGGTGCTCAGCCCGGGCCTTGGAGCGATTATCGTTGCTCTTATGATCACCGGCTGGATCCCCATGAGCCGTATTGCCCGTGCTCAGATGCTCAAACTTAAAGAGCAGGAATTTGTGCTTGCTTCCAAAACCCTTGGCGCAAGCCCCATGCGCATAATTTTTAAAGAAATTATGCCCAACATCATCGGCCAGATCATCACCCAGACCATGTTTTCTATTCCTCACGCAATTTTTACCGAGGCATTCCTTGCTTTTGTCGGACTTGGTATTCCGGCGCCGATGGCATCTCTTGGTACTCTTATTTCCGACGCGTACAAGAACTTCACCACTCACCCCTATATGATTCTTTCTCCGCTGATTGTTCTTGCGCTGCTTATGCTCAGCTTTAACCTTGTTGCGGACGGTCTTCGCGATGCGCTTGACCCGAAGCAGAAAGATATGTAAAGGAGGGACAGATTTATGCAGGAAAAAGGCGATTTTATCCTTAAAGTAGAAGGTCTGTCCGTATCCTTTGCCACCACCGCGGGCAAAGTTCATGCCCTGCGCAACGTGGATTTTGCCGTTCGCCGCGGCGAAACCGTTGCAATAGTAGGCGAATCCGGTTCCGGTAAATCCGTAACCGTAAAAACCGCCATCGGTATTCTGGATACCAACGGCAAGGTGGAAGCAGGCAAAGCTCTTTTTACTTTTAAAAACGATAAAGGCGAAGAAGAAACCATCGATCTTCTTACCCTTACCAAAAAACAGATGCGCCAGACCATCAACGGCAAGCGCATTGCCATGGTCTTCCAGGATCCGATGACTTCTCTTAACCCCACCATGACCATCGGTGACCAGATTATGGAAGGCATGATCTGGCACTTTAAAACCCCGAAAAAAGAAGCATGGAAGCGCGCCGTGGAACTTCTTGATATGGTAGGCATCACCGATCCGGAAAAACGTATGAAGAACTATCCGCACCAGCTTTCCGGCGGTATGCGCCAGCGTGTTGTTATTGCAATAGCGCTTTCGTGCAATCCGGATCTGCTTATCTGCGATGAACCCACCACCGCTCTGGACGTTACCATACAGGCAAAAATCCTTGAACTTATCAAGGAAGTTCAGGCGAAACTTGGTATTTCTGTAATTTACATCACCCATGACCTTGGCGTTGTTGCAAAGGTTGCGGATTTTGTAAATATTATGTATGCCGGAAAAATCGTTGAAAAAGGTACCGTTGACGAAGTCTATTATGACCCGAAACACCCCTATACCTGGGGACTTCTTTCCGCTCTTCCGGACCTTGATACCGATGACGAAAGACTTTATACCATTCCGGGAAGCCCGCCCAACCTTCTGCACGAAATCAAAGGCGACGCTTTTGCTCCCCGTAATGAATTTGCCCTTAAAATTGACGAAATTGCAGAACCGCCCATGTTCTGGGTTTCCGATACTCACTGCGCGGCAACCTGGCTTTTGGACGACAATGCCCCGAAGGTCGAAATGCCGAAGGAGCTTAGGGCAAGAATCGACCGTATGCTGAAGGAGGCGAAATAAATGGAAGAAAGAGTTCCGCTTCTTAAAGTAGAAAACCTTAAACAGTATTTTCCCATCAGCAAAAAGTTTACCGTAAAGGCCGTTGATGACGTTTCCTTCGAGATTTATCCCGGCGAAACCTATGGACTTGTAGGCGAATCCGGTTCCGGTAAAACCACCATCGGCCGTTCCATAATCCGTCTTTATGATCCCACTGCCGGCAAAATTATTTTTGACGGAATCGATATTTCCGGAAAAATGTCCGCCGCGGACGAGAAAAAACTCCGTACCGAAATGCAGATGATTTTCCAGGACCCTATGGCCTGCCTTAACCCCAGGCAAAAGGTTGCGGATATTATCGGTCAGGGACTGGATATTCACCACCTTTATACCGATAAAGCCGACCGCGACGCAAAGGTTGCCCGCATTCTTGCAAAGGTCGGTCTTGCTCCGGAACATGCGGAACGCTATCCTCACCAGTTTCCGGCGGCCAGCGCCAGCGCGTTGGTATTGCAAGGGCGCTTATTATGAACCCGAAGCTGATTATCGCTGATGAATGTATTTCCGCTCTGGACGTTTCCATTCAGGCACAGGTTGTAAACCTTATGAAGGATATCCAGAAAGAAACCGGCGCGGCATATCTTTTTATTGCCCATGACCTTTCTATGGTAAAATACATTTCCGACAGAATCGGCGTTCTTCATCTGGGTCACCTTGTGGAAACCGGAACCACCGATGAAATTTTTGCAAACCCGGTTCATCCCTATACCAGAAGCCTTATTTCCGCCATTCCTCACCCCAATCCTGCGGTTGAAAGAAAACGTGTTTCCATGCACTATGATTATTTCACCAGCGGCATTGACTATATGGCCGGAGAGCTTCGCACCGTGGAAGGAACTCATAAAGTTCTTGCAACGGAAGAAGAGTTTGAAAAATGGACCAAGGCAGAGAAAAACTACCGTTAATTTCACCATAAACCGTTGCCGAAGGGCCGTGCTCAAGTTTGAGCACGGCCCTTCGGCGTTCCGTTCAGCCTTCCCAGAGGGGAAAGAGGCCAAGTTGCCAACTGTAGGGAACGGTCTTGACCGTTCCCCAAAAGCAACAAATTTACAGTAGGGCGGGGGTACCCCAAGGGTATTTCTTCGTGCTTAGCACTCAGGGCACCTGCTCCCGCCGCAAACAAGTAACCCGGAGGGTTAGCCTTCCCAGAGGGGAAGGTGGATTTTTCGCCGTAGGGCGAAAAAGACGGAAGAGGGATAACCAAGAACCCGAAGGGCAGCCTTCCCAGAGGGGAAGGGGGACCGCCGCTTGCGGCGGTGAATGAGGGATAACAGGCAACCCGGAGAAAAAAGCGACCCTTGTTAAAGGAGACGCCCCTGTTAGGGGAGATGTTAAGCGAAGCGAAACAGAGGGGTCTGCCGTCTGCGGCGAGCAAAGAGGGCCACGAAGTGGCGAGGGGATTCATCAAAGAATTACCGACAAATATAAAAGAATCCCCCGGTCTTTTTTTACCGCAGAGGCGGATATCGTTTGCATATTGCACGATACATTAACTTAATATTTTGTTGAACATTGCAAAAAATAATGCTATACTGTAAAAGCCAAACAAAATCCTAATATGTTGCCCCGTAAAAGCATGTGTATTTTTATTTCTATTATGGTAAAAATACAGATGCTCTGTTTTGCATACGCGTGCTTTGCGGGTTTGCAGGATTTTGTTTGGCGACAGTTGGAGCTATGTGTTTTTTGTGCGCAGCTTCGGCTGCGCATTTTTTATTATACGGCAAAATTATGAAAGTTTATTTGATTCTTCCGCCAAAATGTTTCTTTAAGAAACGTTTTTGCCGAAAAAAGCACTAAAATATTTTAAGAAAAATTTTTCCTGTAAATTTACTTTTTTAAACCAAAAGTGGAAATATTTGTATAAATAAAAAAATTTTTTGAAAAAAATTTTAAAAATAAGGCAAAATATGTTGTTTTAATCATCAACAGGGGTTGAAATTAATTGTTAACACGCTTATACTAATATATGTATAAGTATCTTTATGCCCCAAATTGGCTTTCGGAGTAAGGCCGGTTTAATAAGTTACGCTAAAAACAGAAAAAAATGAAGGTAGTTTTTGAATAAAATGCACTAAAATTTTTTTCTAAGTATTTATCCCCGCCGGCGAAATACAAAAAAGAATATGGAGAAACGATATTATGGTAAAAGGTAAAAACACATTTAAAAAACTTTCTGCAATGCTTTTGGCGATGGCTTTGATTTTCTGCACGGCCGCCACTGCGTTTGCGGATGAAGTTTCCGGCCTGGAACTTTCCGAAGTGGAACAGGCAGAAACCGGACTGGAGCAATATTCAAATTCTTCTGTGGATTATTCCGATCTGGAATTTCAGGTAGCAAAGGCAAACGGCCTTTATGAAAACGATTATACAAAAGAAAGCTGGTCCGCTGTAAAAGAAGCTCTTAATACCGGCCGCAACCTGCTTGAAAACGGCGGAAGCCAAACCGAAGTTAAAGAAGCCGCAGATGCTTTGGACGAAGCGGTTGACGCTTTGGTAAGAATGGATTATTCCAGACTTGAAAAAGCGCTTAACGAAGTTTACAAAAAAATCGAAGAAAACCCCGACCTTCACGATATTTGGTTAAAACTTAATATGGCGGTGGAAGATGCCCGTCCCATGATGATAAACGGCGATCAGGATGCGGTTAACAGAGCGGCGGCAGAAATAAACGCCCTGCTTGATGAACTGGAGTACATAGCGCCTTCCGGTGCGGACGTTGTTGTAAAAGAGGTAGAGGTGGAAGTTCCCCCTTCCGACGATTTCTGCAATATTGCCGGCCATAAAGCGTGGACAGTGCTTTTTGTAATAAGTTTTATAATCAACATTGGTTTTCTTGGCATGATGGCGTATATTCTTATGAAAAAGCGCCATACCACAGATGATATTCCTCTTGTAAATTATAATATCGACGATGATTTTGACGATATGGATGATTTTGAGGACTTTGATGATATCGACGATATTGATGATTCGAAAGAATAACCCAAACGGTTAAAAGATAAAAGCCCCATAGAAAAATGATTTTTTCGAGGTGAACGTTTTATTATGACAGAAATGGAAAACAGCTGGAAAAGAACGGAATACGATACCTGGGAAGAGGCTTTTCACGGTCTTGCCCCGGCCGTAAGGCAGCAATCCGTCCGCGTGGCCGCATACACACAGGCGATTTTTGTTATGGCCTGTGAAAAAGGCTTTGGAACAGAAACAAAAGAAGGTTCCGACCGTATGAAGGGAAAATACGCCGACCTTGCCTATAAATGCGGAATGTACCACCAGCTTGGCAAGGCGCTTGTTCCGCCGGAATATCAAATCTGGAACGAAGGCTTTACCGAAGAAGAAAAAGCGGTATATAAAAAATACACCGCGGACGGCCGCGTTCTTGTGGCGGTTCTTCAGGAAAAAAGCAACCGCACAAAAGATAAACACAAGGTGGAATTTGCGGAACCTGCCACAAAAAATATTCCGTGGCTGATGCTTCGCGAAAGCTGCGAACAGCACATGGAACGCTGGGACGGCGAAGGTTATCCTGCCGGCAAAAAGGGAACGGAAATAAGTCCCGTTGCCCAGATAGTCGGCATAGCAAAAGAACTGGACCGCCTTGCGACGGAAACCAAATCCGAAGACCCCTTTGCGGAAGCTATGCAGACCATTCTTGATCAGGCGGGAACAAAGTGGAACCCGGCTTTAACGGACGTGCTTTCTTCCGTGCGTTCCAAATGCCGCAACATATATAATAAATATATACATTATACTTCTGCACTGCCCAAAACTGTTCCGCTTGTGGAAAAGAAAAAAGACCGTCCCATGGGACTTAAATATCGCCCCATGATCTGCGATACCGCAGGAACGGTTGTGGCTTACGAAGCTGTTCCCTGGTTCGGCGGAATTCTTGGAAAACCCGGCGAAACAGAAGATGCTTCCGCAGTGGAAGAAATGCTCGTCCGCAAAAAAATGGTCGAGGATATTTCCCGCTACTTCCTTTACGAAGCGGCCGATGCGGTTTTAAGAACAGAAAACTGCAAGCTTGACGTAAAATACATACTTTTGCAGATGATGCCGAGTTTTTATCAGCTTAACAGCCAGCTGCAGAACTTTACCCAGCTTTTCAAGGATCAGCCGATTACAAAAGAAAAGCTTTTGCTTACCGTTCCGGCAGAAACCGTGGCCTTTGCAAATAAAAACACCACAGCGCTTATAGAACGCTACCTTCGCAACGGAATTCGCCTTGTGCTTGATGGTTATGATCCCAAAAAGCACGGAGAAAAACTTCCGGTGGAA
>SVNB01000074.1 GCA_015067125.1 Oscillospiraceae bacterium | reverse complement strand
TCTGTGCCAAAAAGCAAGGCCTATAAAACTGCCGCGCTGCCGGCAGAAGAGAGTGCTGCTCCGGTGTGTTCCGCATGCACGCCGTCAGTTATATAAACGGAAGCAAAAATGCTTCGCCACATTCCCCTGAAAAAACCGCAGAGAGCCGTCCGGAAATGGGCGGCTTTTTGCGTATGCAAAAAAACAATTTACCGTAGGGAACGGTCTTGACCGTTCCGCAAAGCAACCAATTTACAGTAGGGCGGGGGTACCCCAAGGGTATTTCTTCGTGCTTCGCACTCAGAGCACCTGCTCCCGCCGTAACCAAGCAACCCAAAAGGCAGCCTTCCCAGAGAGCAAAACCTGCGAAGCGCGCCCAGTGGGCGAAACAGCGAGCAGGGTTTGGCGCCGCGGTCAAAATATTCAAGGCGTATGCCGCAAAATATTTTGGGCACCGCAAGAGTACAGGTGGCACGGCGTAGCCGTGACGGATGAGGGATAACAGGCAACCCGAAGGGCAACCTACTTTTGATGAGAAAGGTGTCACCGCAGGTGACGGATGGAGAGAAATCCTATCCGGTTAAATTCAGCCGGTAACTTATAAAAGAATTTTACGGTATTTTTTAATCGCGGGCAGGGCGTTTGTTCCACGTGAAACATAAGGAGTATTGCGGGGTATATGTTTTTTTATTATTTGCCGGGCGGTTTACCGATGTTCCACGTGAAACATTGCAATATTTTGCAATAAATTTATTAAACATCATTGAAAAAACAAGCGCACTCTATTATAATAAAAAGGTAATAATATTAACCGGAGGAAAGAATGGGCAAAATAATAGCATTCGCGAACCAAAAAGGCGGAGTTGGAAAAACCACCACGGCGGTGAACCTTTCTGCGGCGCTGGCATACAGAACAAGGGGCAGGGTATTGCTTGTGGATTCTGACCCACAGGGCAACGCCACCTCCGGATTGGGTATTAACAAAAGAGAAGTTAAACATTCTGTTTATGATGTTGTCATCGGAAGCTGCAAAGCGGAAAACGCCGTTATAAGAACAAAATATAAAAACCTGGATATAATGCCTTCGAGCATAGATTTGGCTGCGGCGGAAATTGAACTTGTGGATATGGAAAACCGTGCTTTGCGCCTTAAAACGGCACTGGCTTCCATACAGTCGAACTATGATTACATCTGCATAGACTGTCCGCCATCGCTTGGACTTTTGACCCTTAATGCTCTTGCGGCCTGCACAAGTATTTTGGTTCCGATACAGTGCGAATTTTACGCGCTGGAAGGACTTAGCCAGCTTATGGCAACGGTGCGCACAGTAAAAAGACTTTATAACAGCTATATTGATATGGAAGGCGTTTTGCTTACCATGTATGATGCAAGGCTTAACCTTACACTGCAGGTGGTGGAGGAAGTTAAAAAGTACTTTCCGCAAAAGGTTTTTAAAACGGTTATTCCAAGAAACGTGCGTCTTTCCGAAGCACCTTCTTTTGGCGAACCGGTAATATATTATGATTTTTCTTCCAAGGGAAGTCAGAGTTATCTTGCTCTTGCGGACGAAATAATCGCAAATAACAGAACGGAGGGATAAAGTGGCAAAATCAAGAGGACTTGGCAAGGGACTTGACGCGCTTTTTGCCGATCAGCCTGCGGTTTCTGCGGAAGATTCCGGCATCAGCACCGTAAGACTTTCGGAAATCGAGCCGAACTTATCTCAGCCGAGAAAAGAGTTTGACGAAGAAGCCCTTAACGAGCTGGCAGATTCCATTGCGGCCCACGGAGTGCTTCAGCCGCTTCTGGTAAGACCCATCAAAAACGGAATGTACCAGATAGTTGCCGGAGAAAGAAGATGGCGCGCCGCAAGGATCGCGGGACTTTCTGAAGTGCCGGTGCTTATACGGGAACTTTCTGACGAGGAGGCCGACCAGGTAGCGCTGATAGAAAACCTGCAGAGGGAAGACCTTAACGCGGTGGAAACGGCCGAAGGTTACCGCCGGCTTATGGATAAATACGGCATGACACAGGAACAGCTTTCCGAAGCGGTGGGAAAATCCCGTCCGGCCATTGCGAACACCCTGCGTATTCTTAACCTGCCCGAGGAGGTGCTTCCGCTGGTATCTTCCGGCAGTTTATCCGCCGGACACGCCAAGGCAATTCTTTCCGCACCGGAAGAAAAACGCACCGAGCTTGCGAAGATCATAGTTTCTGCGGGACTTTCTGTTCGCGAAGCGGAAAAACTTTGCGCAAAAGCCGGCAGGGAAGAGAAAGAAAAGGCTCCGAAGAAAAAAGATTCTTTCCCGAAGGATAAATTCTATCGGGAAATGCAGGTTGCCATGACAAACGAACTGGGCAGACCTTTTAAAATTACCGAAAACGAAAAGGGCGGCACAATAGAATTTCCCTTTTATAATAAAAACGAGCTTGCGGATATCTGCGAGCGACTTCTTAAAATGAAAAAGTAAAGTTAAGGAGAAAGACCGATGCTTGATATAAGATTTGTAAGAGAAAACGCGGAGCTTGTTAAAGAAGCCTGCCGCAGAAGATTTAAACCCATGGACGAGGTTGTTGACGAGCTTGTTGCCATAGACGCAGAGCGCCGCAAACTTAACGCAAAAACCGATGACCTTAAAGCACAGCAGAACCGCGCAAGCAAACAGATTCCCGTTATGAAAAAGAACGGCGAGGATACCACCGAGCTTATGGCACAGATGAAAGCCATTGCAGAGGAATCCAAAAAATGCGGCGAAGAGCTTGCCAGACTTGAAGACCGCCAGCTGGAACTTATTCTTAAAATTCCGAATATTCCCAACGAGGCTGTTCCCTATGGCAAGGACGATACCGAAAACGTAGAGCTTAGACGCTGGGGCGAACCGAGAAAATTTGATTTTGAGCCGAAGGCTCACTGGGATATCGGCCAGGATCTGAATATTCTTGATCCGGAAAGAGCGGGCAAAGTTACCGGCGCAAGATTCCATTTCTATAAAGATCTTGGCGCAAGACTTGAACGCGCGATTATGAACTACTTCCTTGATACCCACACCGCCAACGGATATACCGAGATTTTCCCGCCCTTTATGGCAAACAAAGCTTCCATGACCGGCACCGGTCAGCTGCCCAAATTTGCCGAGGATATGTATAAACTTGAAGGCGAAGACCTTTATCTTATCCCTACTGCGGAAGTTCCGGTAACCAACTTTCACAGGGGAGAAGTGCTTGACAAAGCGGCTCTTCCCATCAAATACTGCGCATATTCCGCCTGCTTCCGCGCAGAAGCAGGTTCCGCAGGCCGCGATACCCGCGGTCTTATCCGCCAGCACCAGTTCAACAAAGTTGAGCTTGTTAAATTTGCCGATCCGGAAAAATCCTATGAAGAACTTGAAGAGCTTACCGGCGAAGCCGAAAAAGTTCTGCAGGGACTTGGTCTGCCTTACAGAGTAGTTGTGCTTACCACCGGCGACCTCACTTTCAGCTCCGCAAAAACCTATGATATTGAAGTATGGATGCCTTCTTACGGAAGATACGTCGAAATTTCTTCCTGCTCCAACTTCGAGGATTTCCAGGCTCGCAGAGCGAACATCAAATGCAAGGATAAAGACGGAAAAGCTGTGTTTGCCCACACTCTTAACGGTTCCGGCGTTGCCATCGGCAGAACCACCGCTGCAATTCTGGAAAACTATCAGAATGAAGACGGCAGCGTGACCATTCCGGAAGCACTGCGCAGATATATGGGCATGGACGAAATTAAATAATGGCAAAAGAGCGCCTTTTTGGCGCTCTTTTTTTGATAGAGTAATCTGCGGAGGTTGCCAATTTGGCCACCTTGCCTGAAAGGATACTTTTTGTAGGGACCGTCGTCCCCGACGGTCCGTTTTTTCGGAACGCTGAGGACAGCGTTCCCTACGGTGGGCAATTCGGCTTTCTTGCCTAAATGGAGGCTGCCCTTTGGGTTCTTGGTTATCCCTCTTCCGTCTTTTTCGCCTTCGGCGAAAAATCCACCTTCCCCTCTGGGAAGGCGGCCCTCCGGGTCACTTGGTTGCCTTGTTTTTCGGAACGCTGAGGACAGCGTTCCCTACGGCGCTGTGGCAAACGGGCGGATAATATTTGACCATGCGGCATGAGGTGCTTTTTACGGAGGGAAATGGAAAAATATTCCAACAAGCATTATTGTGCAAATTGCATAACAAGCAATAAAAAAATTTATATAAGGTGAGCAAAAGGTAGAACAGAAAAAACTTTTTCAAAATGTGAAAAAAAGGCTTGAATTTCCCGTGTAAAGGTGTTAGAATAGTAAAAATTTACACGTGAACTATATAACAAAAACAATAAATTCAGGAGGAGAGCGCAAACATGGTAAACCCGAACACCAATGAAAAATTCTTTTACGAAGGACTTACTTTCGACGACGTACTTCTTATTCCTGCAAAATCCGATGTACTGCCGAAAGACGTATGCACCAAAACCGTTCTTGCAAGAGATATCGTTCTCAACGCGCCGATTATGACCGCGGCAATGGATACCGTTACCGAAGCAAAAATGGCAATCGCCATTGCAAGAGAAGGCGGCATCGGTGTTATTCACAAGAATATGCCCATCGAAAAACAGGCAGAGGAAGTTGACAAAGTAAAACGCAGCGAAAACGGCGTTATTGTTAACCCTTTCTATCTTGCAAAAGAAAACACCGTTGCGGAAGCAAACGCTCTTATGGCAAAATTTAAAATCAGCGGCGTTCCGATTTGCGATGAAAACAAAAAGCTTGTTGGTATTATCACTAACAGAGATATGAAATTCCTTGAAAACTTCAACGTAGCCATCGAAGAAGTTATGACCAAGGAAAACCTTGTAACCGCTCCGGTTGGAACCAACCTTGAAGAAGCACAGAAGATCCTTCGTGCTCACAAAATCGAAAAACTTCCTATCGTTGATGAAGAGGGCAGACTTGCAGGCCTTATCACCATCAAGGATATTGAAAAAGCTGTTCAGTACCCCAACGCCGCAAGAGATAAAGGCGGCAGACTTCTTTGCGCGGCAGCTCTTGGCGTAACCAGCGATGTGCTTGTTCGCGCAAAAGCTCTTGTAGAAGCAGGCGCTGACGTTCTTGTTCTCGACTCCGCTCACGGTCACAGCGCAGGTATTATGAACTGCGTAAAAATGATCAAAGAAGCTTATCCCGAAATCGCACTTGTTGCAGGTAACGTAGCAACCGCCGCCGCAACCGAAGACCTCTTCCTTGCAGGCGCGGACGCTGTTAAAGTAGGTATCGGCCCCGGTTCCATCTGCACCACCCGCGTTGTTGCAGGTATCGGCGTTCCGCAGATTACCGCTATTTACGAAGCAGCAAAAATCGGCGCAAAATACGGCAAACCCATCATCGCAGACGGCGGCATGCAGTATTCCGGCGATATTGTTAAAGCTCTTGCGGCAGGCGGCAACGTAGTAATGCTTGGTTCCATGCTTGCAGGCTGCGACGAAGCTCCCGGCGAAAGCGAAATTTATCAGGGCAGACGTTTTAAAGTTTACCGCGGAATGGGTTCCCTTGCTGCAATGGCAAACGGAAGCAAAGACAGATACTTCCAGGAAGACAACAAAAAACTTGTTCCCGAAGGCGTTGAAGGACGCGTTCCCTGCAAAGGCACCGTTGGCGAGGTTGTTTACCAGATCCTTGGCGGCCTTAGAGCAGGTATGGGTTACTGCGGATGCGGCACCATTTCTGACCTTCAGGAAAAAGCCCAGTTTGTACGCATCACCGGTGCGGGCCTTAAAGAGAGCCATCCTCACGATATTTACATCACCAAAGAGGCTCCCAACTATTCCACCAACGTATAATTCCGGCTTTGAGCACGGATGCAAAAGCGAGCACGGCAATGCCGTGCTCGCTTTTTTGTTTACGGAAAACAAAAAACAGGCGCACTTTTTTAGGGTGCGTCTGCTTTTTTTTGAGCTATTCAATTTCGATTTTTCCTTGTTCTTTTTCAAAATCGGCTATACGCTTTTTTACAAGCTGTTCGATTTCTTTGTTTTTGGTGCGGCCTTCGTATTCCGCAATATACCCGATTTTATCAAGAAGCTCTTTTGGAACTCTTAATGTGAAACGTCCCTTTTCATTTTTCATGTGCATCACCTATGACTAATTATTGACTTAATTATATCGTCATAGTATAATCAAGTGAGAAAATGACGAAATAGTGACGAAACATTGACGAAAGGAGTTTTTGAAAATGCCGGCCTGTACTTTTTTCGGAGATCACAACTGTTCAAACAGAATATATAAATGCCTTGTGGCGGTGATAAAAGAACTTATAGCAACGGAAAAAGTGGATACGTTTTATGTGGGGAACGAAGGTAATTTTGATAAAATGGTTCAGCGTGCTCTTTGCGAAGTGAAGAGCGAGTTTCCGAAAATCGCTTGTTTTACGGTTCTTGCGTATCTTCCGGAAAAGAAAAATCCGGACGTGCTTCCTCCGGTTCTGGAAACGATTTATCCGGAAGGCATTGAAAAATCTTTGCCGAGGTTTGCAATCAACAGCAGAAACGAGTGGATGATTAATAAATCGTATTTTGTTATAGTATATCCTTCACCATTCGGAAATTCCGCCAAAATGAAAGAAAAGGCGGAACTTAAAGGAAAGACGGTTATAAATCTGTATGAAGAAGCGAAAAAAATCGCACCTTTTGGAATATAAGCGAGCACGGCAATGCCGTGCTCGCTTTTTTAATCGCCTGCGATAAAAAGGCAGGGGGATTTTTTTAATAATGTACCCCCATTTCTTTGACTGGCGCAAAGAAACGGCGGTACCCGTCAAAGAAACGCCTTTCTACCCCTGCGTTACTCCCGCTCGTCGTGGCAAACTCCGCTTATTGGTGTTTTATTAAAATAAAACGCCAAAGCCGCTTCGTTGCCGCTCCTCTCCCCAAAAAACTGCGTTTTTCGGGGACCCCATATTTTCCCCTTCAAAGGGGACAAAAGGCACCACCGGACGCATTGTGATTCCTAATCTCCACCGTCGCCGCTCGGGGTCGGCAACGGTTTTCAGTTTACCTCGTTTGCTCGGTTGTGTTTGTGGGCGGCCACATAGGGCCGCCCCTACGGTGGGCAATTCGGATTCCTTGCCTAAATGGAAGCTGCCCTCCGGGTTGCTTGCTAACCCTCATCCGTCTTTTTCGCCTTGCGGCGAAAAATCCACCTTCCCCCAAGGGAAGGCTAACCCTCCGGGTTGCTTTGTTTTTTGGAACGGTTGAGAACGTTCACTATGGTAAATTTGGAAATTAACTTTCCGTTTTCAATAAAAAAGCACCCCGGCGGGGTGCTTTTGGTTTTTATTTGGCATTAAGGCTGTTCCGGGAAAAAGCCGGGGAGTTCGCTGAAATCGGAAAAACCGTTGTTATGGGCTTTTTCTCTCATTACCTGATAAAGTTCGGCGAAGGTTGTCTGGATATAGGGTTCAACGAAAAGGACGCCGATTCCGCAGGCGAGAGTTCCGAGAAGGATCCAGCCGAAGAAGGAAAGGCCGAGCCAGAAGATATCGAATTTTTCGCCGTTGGTCATTTCTTTTGAAATTTCAAAGGCGCGTTTTGAACTGATTCCCGGGTTTTCTGCAAGGATATAGGGGACCATATAATATTCATAGCTTTTTATAATTCCGGGAATTAAAAGAAGAAGGCTCCAGAGAAGGACTTTGAGGTTCAGAAGGAACATTGTTTTTACAACGTTCAGATAATTTCCGCTTTTGAATACATAGAAAAGTCGGTCGATTTTTGAACCGGAAAGGCGGTTTTCCATAAAAAAGCGGTTCATTCCGACCATCACCGGATAGCCGATGAATGTATTCCAGATGAAGGAGAAGGCCATTATAAGAAGAACGGCGGAAATTAAAATCGGAGCGTATTCTTCGTTTTGAAGAACCGACTCATATTCCGGATTATCGTTTATGACGGAAGTTATGTTGCTTGCGTTTGTTGATAAAAGTCCGGTAAGAATTGTTGCAAGGAAAGGAATCCAATATCCGAAGTTATTGAGCACGGATTTTGCTCTTTGTTTAAGTTCGGAATTTGTCCACATAAAAAACACCTCCTTATGGTGATTCCATTATAATACGCAAACTTGCTGTTTGCAATAAAAAAAGCACCCCGGCGGGGTGCTTTTGGTTTTTATTTGGCATTAAGGCTGTTCCGGAAAAAATCCGGGAAGATCGTTGTAATCCGCAAAAGAAAGTCCGTGGGCTTTTTCGCGCATTACCTGATAAAGTTCTGCGAAAGTTGCTTCGTAATAAGGCTCTACGAAAAATCCGCCGACGCAGCAGCAAAGGGTTCCAAGGAAGTACCAGCCGAAGAACGAAAGCTGAAGAACGAATATCTTCCATTTTTCGCCGCGGGTCATAAGTTTGGAAAGTTCGAAGGCTTTTTCGGAGCTTATGTGGGGATTTTCCGCAAGGATATAGGGAACCATGCAGTATTCATAGGATTTGATGATGCCGGGAATGACAAAAAGCAGGCTCCAAAGAAAAACCTTTATATCACGCCAGAACATAATTTTTACCACGTTCATATATCTTCCGCTGCGGAAGGACCAGAAAAGCCGTTCGAATTTTGAATCGAAGGCCCGGTGTTCCATAAAATAGCGGTTTTTGCCAACCATAATAGGTCCAGCGATAAAGGCGCTCCAGCCAAAAGAAAGAAGAAGCCCGAGCATAAAGCTGATCACCACAATAAAAACGGTGGTCATGGCGATGAGAGGATTGCTGAAAAAGTTTTCCAGAGCGGCGCCGGCTTCTCCGAAGATCTCTTCGAGGAAATGGGCAAAACCGGCAGGAGTAAGCTCGCCGTGGTATTCCGTTGTATATTCCGTGGTTACGGTACTGGTGGTGCTGCTTCCGGTGGCGCTTAATCCGCCGTTGACAAGGCTTACTATAAACGTTACAAGAAGCGGCATCCAATATCCGAAACGGTTAAGGCTGTTTTTGGCTTCTTGTTTGATTCTTGCTCGTGTCCACATAAAAACACCTCCCTGATGTTTTTATTATAATGTGTTTTTTTAGGAATTGGATAAATAAATTGTAAACATTTTTTGTTATAATGTAAAAATTTGTGAGTAAAGGGAGCACAGTGCCTTGCAGCAAAACAAAAAAAGAGC
>SVNB01000073.1 GCA_015067125.1 Oscillospiraceae bacterium | reverse complement strand
TTCCTTCCCTTGCGGAAGGGATGGACGCTGATTTTTCCGCACTTTTTGGCTGTGAAGATATAACCGAGCTTTATTTATATTTTCACGCAGATGCCAAAGAAATCATAATTCCCAAAATGCCGAATCTGGAATCTCTTAATATCTTTGGAACGACTGCGGAAACTATCGATATTTCTGCTTTGGAAGGAACTCAAAGTGTTCATTTTAATATCCACCCGAACGAACTTAAAATCGGTAAAGGCCCGGAAAAGCTTTTGGTGGATTACGCCTTTGAACTTTCCAAACTTGCCGGAGCGGAAAACGTAAAAAGCATTACCGTTCACGGCGATAACGATCTTTCTCTTATCGCGGATATAGGCGAAGTTGAAGAGGTTTATATCATCGGCGAAGAAACAAACCTTGGCGAACTGGAAAATCTTAAAAGTTTAAAACGTCTTTCCATATATGCAATGGATCCTGATTTTTCTCCTCTGGAAAATCTTACTGTGGAATCTCTTGTGATAAGCGACGGCTGCACACACAGTTTTATCGAAAGTTTTACATATTCCGAAACAATAACGGAAATTCAGATCAACGATGAAATTCTGGAAGACGCCGCCTTTATTGAAAAAATGCCGAACCTTAAAAAGATTTTGCTTAACGTGGATCCCGTTCAGGACGAATCTGCGATTCTCTGGAACGAAGCTCCGCTGGAAAAAGAAGCCATCGAACTGCTTAACACAAATATTCCAAAAGAGCAGTTAAAAGCCTTTGCGGAAAAAGGCGGAGAAATTTATCTTATTCCGGACCTTTGGAGAAACAACTGATATGTATAAAACAGGCGCGGGCGTTTTGTTAAAAATGCCCGCGCTTTTTCTGTTGTTTTTATGCCGGATCTGAATTATAATTGACTTATAAAATGCGGAAAGAGGTGCAAAAAAAGTGAAAGTTTACGAAGGCGCAATACTTACCTGTGACGAACAAAACAGCGTTTACCGCTATCTTGTGGAAGAAGGCGGAAAAATAATTTATACCGGCGATGAACTGCCGGAAAAATATTCCGGAGCCGAAGTTATACGGCTTGGCGAAAAAGCGCTTGTTCCCTCTTTTACAGACAGTCACATTCATTTTGCAAGCTATGCCACCTTCCACGCCGGATTAAACGTGGCAGATGCCAAAAGCAATGCGGAAATTCTTGAAATGATCCGGGATTTTGCCGCAAAATGCGATGACAAAATGGTAATTGCATTTGGTGCTTCGCCCCATTCCGTAGCAGAAAAACATTTTGTAACCCGCGAACAGCTGGACGAAGTCTGCCCGGAAAGACCTTTGTTTATGGTAAAATACGACGGCCACACCTGCGTTGTAAATACCAGACTTCTGGAACGCATCAAAGACAAAGCACAAAATCTGCGCGGATACCACGCGGATACCGGCGAAATGAACCAGGAAGCTTTTTTTGCGGTTTCGGACTATGTTACAAATTCCGTTTCCATTCCAAAGCTTTTAAAAAATATGCAGAAAGCCGCGGATTATATGGCCTCCAAAGGCATCGGAATGATACATACCGTAAGCGGCGTCGGCTTTGCCATGGATATGGACGTGGATATGGAAAAATGGTTTGGCAATGGCCTTGATAACGGAATGCAGCTTAGGGTATTCTTCCAGACCATGGACGTAAACAAAGCAAAACGCAGGGGTCTTCCGCGCATAGGCGGCTGTTTTGCCACCGCTTTGGACGGCTGTTTTGGTTCCGTAGATGCCGCAATGCTTGCGCCTTACGAAGGTACGGATAGCACGGGCGTACTGTATTATTCCGATGAAAAAGTAATTGACTTCTGCAAAAAAGCCAACCGCGCCGGCCTTCAGATAGAAATGCACGCCATAGGCGATGCCGCTTTTGACCAGGCCGCAAAAGCCCTTAAAGCGGCTCTGGAAGATTTTCCGAGAAAAGACCACCGCCACACCATAATCCACGCCTGCCTGCCTACAGAAGAAGGCATACGCATCTGCAGGGAATACAAAATCGGCCTTGCGGTGCAAAGTGCGTTTATAGATTGGCCCCAGGAACCAAACGATTATCTTGAAAGCATTCTTGGCGAAAGATCCGCAAAGCTCAACCCTTTCAGAACATATCTTGAAAACGGCATTATGATGAGTGTGGGTTCCGACGGACCCTGCACCGAACCCGACCCCATAAACTGGATTTATAAAGCCTGCAATAACGGAGCGGAATCTCTTTCTGTTCAGCAGGCACTGCGTATGTGCACCTTTAACGGCTATTGGCAGACCTTTGACGAAAAAGAACGCGGCAGCCTTGAACCGGGCAAATTTGCCGATATGGCAATCCTTTCAGGCAATCCGTATAATACGGAACCGGCAGCTTTAAATACCCTTAAGGTGGAAAAACTGCTGCTTGGCGGAAAAGACTACCGCCCGCTTACGGAAAACCCCGTAAAACAGGTGCTTCGCGGCGTTTTCCGCAAATAAGCACCCTCTTTTTTTTCAAAATTGAAAAAATTTTTTCGGAGCACTTTTTGCAAAGTGCTCCGTTTTTTTGTCCGGGGTTTTGCCGGTTTTCAAGTGCTTCGGTTGCTGCCCTATAGTTTTGCAGGATTGCATAAAAATGTTCAGATTTGTATTCCAACTTGCAAAAAATGCAGAAAAAGCGGTTTGTTAACATAAAATATATTGATTTTTGCAAGTGCGGCTGTTAAAATGAATTTTGGAATTTTAATTTATATTAGGAGATGTTCTTATGAACAAAGACTTTTTGCATAAAATATCCGAAAATATGCACGGTTTTTCAAAGGGCCAGAAAAGAATAGGTAATTTTATTCTTTCTCACTATGATAAGGCCGCTTTTATGACCGCCGCAAAGCTTGGAGAAGCCGTTGGAGTTTCGGAATCCACAGTTGTGCGCTTTGCAACGGAACTTGGATACGACGGTTATCCGGAGCTTCAGCATGCGCTGCAGGAAATGATCCGCAACCGCCTTACCACTGTGCAAAGAATAGAAATTGCCAGCGACCGTATGAGCAACGCGGACGTTCTTACCAAAGTTCTTAATATGGATATCGAAAAAATACGCCGCACGCTGGAAGATACTTCCGCAGAGGAGTTCAACAAGGTTGCGGATACCATTGTTTCCGCAAGGCGTATTTATATTCTTGGCGTAAGAAGCTCGGCTTCTCTTGCAAGCTTTTTAAGCTTTTATTTTTACAAAATTTTTGATAACGTGCGCAACGTGGCAACTTCCAGCACAAGCGAGGTTTTCGAACAGATAATGAACATAGGCGAAGGCGATGTTTTTATTGCCATAACTTTTCCCCGTTACAGCAAGCGCACCATCAAAGCGGCAAAATATGCCCATGATAAAGGCGCAACGGTTATTGCCCTTACGGACAGCCACAGCGCGCCGATAATCGAATACAGCGACAGAATTCTTCTTGCCAGAAGCGATATGGCATCTTTTGCGGATTCCCTGGTGGCGCCTCTTTCTCTTATCAACGCGCTTATTGTTGCCATAGGCATTCGCAGAAGAAGCGAAATTTCCGCAACGTTCAGCCAGCTGGAACACATCTGGTCCGAATACGAGGTTTATGAAAAGAGCGACGACCATGAAAATTTATGATGTTATAATAGTCGGCGGCGGCGCCGCGGGCTGCGTTGCGGCCGGATATGCCGCACAGAACGGTAAAAAAGTGCTTATTCTGGAACGCAACCGCCGCCCCGCAAGAAAAATTCTTGTAACCGGCAAAGGCCGCTGCAACGTAACCAATAACTGCGAACCGGAAGAATTTTTCCGCCACGTTCGCAGCAATCCGCGCTTTCTTTTCAGCGCGCTTAACCGTTTTGCTCCAAAGCATACCATGGAACTTTTTGAAAAGCTTGGCGTTCCGCTTAAAACAGAAAGAGGCCGAAGGGTTTTTCCCGTTTCGGACCGGGCGCTTGATATTGCCGACGCTTTACAGCTTTTTATAAAGAATAAAAATGTGGAAGTGGAACAGGGCAGAGCCAAAAGCCTTGTTTTTGAAGACGGCGTGCTCAAAGGCGTGCTCACGGAAGAAGGCGTTTTCTTCCGTGCTCAAAAGGTGATAATTTCTACCGGAGGTTTAAGCTATTCCGCCACCGGTTCTTCCGGTGACGGCTATAAACTTGCAAAACAGGCCGGCCATACCATCGTTCCCACAAGGGCTTCGCTGGTGGGAATCTGCACTGCGGAAGATCTTTCGGAAGCTTCGGGACTTTCTCTTAAAAACGTTACTTTGCGGCTTTATGAAGCCAAAAAAAAGAAACCCATATACGAAGAACTTGGCGAAATGCTTATCACTCACGAAGGAATTTCCGGTCCGCTGGTGCTCAGCGCAAGTTCATTTATGAGCACGGCTTTGGAAAACTATCGGCTGGAACTTGACCTTAAACCCGGCCTTTCTGCAGAGGAGCTTGACGCCCGCATTCTGCGTGATTTTTCCGAAAAGAAAAACCGCGATTTTATAAATTCTTTGGACGAGCTTTTGCCCAGAAGCTTTATTCCATACGTTGTGAAAAAAAGCGGAATAGACCCGGGAACCAAGGTCCACCAGATAACCAAACAGCAGCGGCAGGAACTTATTTCGGCCATCAAGGCATTTGGCTTAAAACCCGTTGCGCTTGGGGATATCGAAGGCGCCGTTATAACCGCCGGCGGAGTTTCCGTAAAAGAGGTTGACCCCAAAACTATGGAATCCAGGCTTGTTCCCGGACTTTATTTTGCCGGAGAAGTACTTGACCTTGATGCCGAAACCGGCGGATATAATTTGCAGATAGCTTTTTCCACCGGCTATGCCGCAGGAACGGCGATTTAATATGAAAAAGAAAGAAGAATTTTTATGAAAATTGCAATAGACGGCCCGGCCGGTGCCGGAAAAAGCGCCGCGGCAAAAGCCGCCGCAAAAAAGCTTGGATTTATTTATGTGGATACCGGCGCTCTTTACAGGGGAATAGGCCTTTTTGCTCTGCGCAAAGGCGCCAAAACAAATTCCATAGAAGAAGTTGTTCCGCTTTTGGCACAGATAAAAATAGAAATGCGCCATATAGAGGGCGAACAGCATATTTTTCTTAACGGGGAAGATATCACCGGCCTTATCAGAACAGAATCCGTTTCCGCAGCGGCTTCGGACGTTTCGGCAATTCCGGCGGTAAGGGATTTTCTTTTTGATATGCAAAGAGATATTGCCGAAAAAAACGACGTTGTGATGGACGGCAGAGATATCGGCACTGTTGTTCTGCCGGATGCGGAACTTAAAATTTTTCTTACGGCAAAGCCGGAAATCCGTGCACGCCGCAGGGTAAATCAGCTTGCGGAAAAAGGCGTTGAAGCAAACTATGATGATGTTCTGGCGGACGTTATTCAAAGAGATTACAACGATTCTCACCGGGAGTTCCGCCCGTTAAAACTTGCCGAAGACGGAATTTTTATGGATAACAGCGAAATAACACTGGAAGAAACAATAGAAAATATTATTGCCCTTGCAAAGGAGCGCAAAGCGTGAAAAGAAAAATCATTGTAGCGGATTCCGCCGGTTTTTGCTTTGGCGTAAAACGTGCCGTCGGCATTGCGGAAGACTTTGCGGAAAAAGGTATTCCTGCGGTGACGCTTGGAGAAATCATACATAACCCAACGGTGGTGGAGGGCCTTAAAGCAAAAGGAGTTTACCCCATAGAGGATATTTCGGAATGCCCGGAAGGATACACTCTGATACTTCGTTCCCACGGAGTTCCCCTTTCCGTTACAGAGGAACTGGACAAAAAGTGTATTCCGTACGCGGACGCCACCTGCCCGTTTGTGGCAAGAATTCATCGCATTGTGGCAGAGCGTTCTGCCGCCGGAGATACCGTTATTATCACAGGAAATCCACATCACGCCGAGGTAAAAGGCATCATCGGACACGCAAAAGGTGATGTCCGTGTGGTGCGTAATCTTGACGAATTGGAAAAACTTGTAAATTCCGAGGAGAATCTTTGTGCAAAATGCCATACGATTGTATCTCAAACCACTTTTTTGCGGTCGGAATGGGAAAAATGCGAAAAATTTGCAAAAAAGGTATATACAAATTTATTTATTTTTGATACAATATGTAATGATGCCTGTACTAAACAAAGCGAGGCGGACTCTCTTTCCCGCCGCTGCGACGGAATGATTGTCGTTGGCGGGCGGAAAAGTTCCAACACCGCAAGGCTATGGGAAACCTGTGCGGCCAACTGTCCGACTGTTTTGATTGAGTATCCATCAGAACTAAAGCCGAATGATTGGAAAAATTGCGAAGTAATAGGCGTCACTGCCGGTGCATCTACCCCATACGGCATAATTAAGGAGGTACTACAAACCATGAGTGAAAACAAAGAAATCAGCTTTGAGGAAATGCTGGAACAGTCTTTCAAAGAAGAAGAATCCAAATACGTAAGAAACGGTGAAAAAGTTCAGGCAACCGTTATGGTAGTCAAAGATACCGAAATCGTTGTAAGCGTTGGCAGCAAACATACCGGATTTGTTTCTTCCGAAGAACTTTCTGAAGATCCCAGCGTCAAACCTGCCGATATCGTTAAAGTAGGCGACGAAATCACCCTCAAAGTTCTGCACGTAAATGATGCCGACGGCACCATGACCCTTTCCAAAAAGAAAGTCGATGCAGAGAAAAACTTCCAGGTTGTTGAAGAAGCAGCCGGAACTGACGAAATTTTGGAAGGAACTGTTGTCGAAGTTGTCAAAGGCGGCGTAATCGTTGTAACTGATGGTGTTCGCGTATTCATCCCTGCATCCCAGGCAACTGTATCCAGAAACGAAGCCCTTGAAGGTCTTCTTAAACAGAACGTTAAATTCCGCGTTCTTGAAGTAAACGCACAGCGCAAACGTGCAATCGGCTCCATCAAATCCGTTCTTGCAGAAGAAAGAAAAGCCAAACAGGCTGCTTTCTGGGAAAACATCGAAGTAGGCCAGGTATTCCAGGGCAAAGTAAAATCCCTTACCTCCTACGGCGCATTTGTTGACCTTGGCGGCGTTGACGGTATGGTTCACGTTTCCGAACTTTCCTGGCTTCGCGTTGCAAAACCCGCAGACGTTGTAAGCGTTGGCGATACTCTTGAAGTATTCGTAAAAGACGTTGATAAAGAAGCAAAGAAAATCAGCCTTGGCTACAAAAAAGAAGAGGACAACCCCTGGGAAATCCTTAAAAGAGATTACCCCGTTGGCACTGCCGCAAAAGCAAAAATCGTCAGCATGACCGCATTTGGCGCATTTGCAAACCTTATCCCCGGCATCGACGGTCTTATCCACATTTCTCAGATTTCCTACGATCGTGTTGCAAAACCCGAAGACGTTCTTTCCGTAGGTCAGGAAGTTGATGTTAAAATCACCGATATCGATTTTGACAAACACCGTGTTTCTTTCTCTATGAAAGCTCTTCTTGAACCGCCCGTAAAAGAAGAAGCAGCCGAAGAAGAAGCTCCTGCAGAAGAATAATCAAATACTGATTACATAAAACCGTTCGGGTGTACTTTTTAAGTACACCCGTTTTTTTATAAACGCATTTTTAAGGAGGCTGTATTTATGGAAGCAATGGAAAATCTTTTGACCAGAAGAAGCTGCAGAAATTACACAAAAGAACAAATTCCCGATGAACTGCTTGATAAAATTCTGGAAGCCGGCACCTATGCCGCCAGCGGTATGAACCGCCAGAGCACCTATCTTGTGGCGGTGCGCGATAAAGAAACCCGCGATCTGCTTTCAAAAATCAACGGCGAAGTCATCGGCCGCGAAGGCGACCCTTTTTACGGCGCCCCCTGCGTAATAGTTGTTCTTGCCGCGCCGGATCCTACCTATCTTGAAGACGGCAGCCTTGTTATGGGAAATCTTATGAACGCCGCCCACGCTCTTGGAATAGGTTCCTGCTGGATACACAGAGCAAAACAGACTTTTGAACTTCCTGCCGGAAAAGAACTTCTTGCAAAGTGGAACCTTCCGGAAAACCTTATCGGAATAGGCAACTGCATACTTGGTTTTGAAGCGGAAAAACCCGCAGAAAAACCCAGAAAAGAAGGCCGAATCCTTAAAATTGACTGATTTATAAAAACAAAATATTTGATAACGCAGGCCGGAAGACTTTTTTCGTCCTGCGTTTTTTGATTTGTTTATTCTTATACACAAAACGGGCGGATAATATCCGCCCGTTTAAATTTTTTATATTTCTTCCGGAAGTTCCAGCCCAAGCACGTCGTAATATTCTGCCGGAAACCGGATTTCTGAATAATCAAATTCCTCCTGCAAAGCTTTTACATACTCAAACGGCTTTTCCATAGGCGATATGCCAAGCTCTGATTGAATTTTATCAAGAACAGCCTGCCGTTTTAAAATAAAATCCGGATATTCCGCTCCGTCATTTTCAAGAAAATCCTCGAACTGCTTTTTGTTCCAGCCGGTTATCTGTTCTGCCGCCGTGGTGCCTTTGCAGGCAAGAACAAGGCTTAAAAGCTCCTCAAAATTCTTTGCAAGCGGACGAACGTAATGCTCTTCGGCCGTTTCCGGATTTACGGCAAAAACCATTTCATCAAAGCCTTCTATGTTGCAATAGTGAATACCCTCGCATTCCCAGCCGATAACTTTTGCGCCGATAGGCGTGCAAAAATATCCGCCCTTTTCATCGCCTTTTTCCAGTCCGATAAGAGAAAAATCTATATCAAGATTCCGGAATTTTTCGTAAACAGTCATTTAAAAACCACCTTTTTTATATCCCAATAGTACCACAATCCACGTTTGCCTGCAAGCCAAAACGGCGATAAACTGCCGTACTACTGTGGTCAATTTGGCCCCTTTGCCTAAAGGGATACTTTCTGCAGGGACCGTCGTCCCCGACGGTCCGTTTTTTCGGAACGCTGAGGACGGCGTTCCCTGCGGTGGGCAATTCAGCTTCCTTGTCTAAAGGGAGGTTACTCTCCGGGTTACTTGTTTGCGGCGGGAGCGGGTGCCCTGAGTGCGAAGCACGAAGAAATACCCTTGGGGTACCCCCGCCCCGCGGTAAATTGGTCTTTTCACCAAAAAAATTTAAATTCTGTGCTGTCTGCCTGTGTGATCCACCGTATAATTTTCTGTATAGATAAGGTCGGAAATTCCCACAAATTCATATCCGCCGTTATGCAGAATTTCCATAATCTGCGGCAGAGCCGCGATGGTGT
>SVNB01000072.1 GCA_015067125.1 Oscillospiraceae bacterium | reverse complement strand
CTGTAAATAACGTATGCAAAGCCAAGGGGACCGCCGTAATCCGTAAAAAGCTCCGGATCGAAAAAGAAGGTACCGAAAGAAGTTTCTCCGCCGGTGTCTATATTTTTTACGGAATGTTCCTTGCTTTTTTCAAAAGGCATAAGAACACAGTCACGGGTAAGACCTTCGGCAAAAAAGCCTTCTATATAATCAAGCTGATCTTCTGTATATCCCATTATCCGCGCTGCATTTCTGTATTCTTCATCAGTCATTGCTTCGATTTCTTCATCGGTATAAATGCGGTAAAAACGCTTTTCTACAAAAGATTCTTTTGTTTCTTCATCTTCCGCTTCGCTTTGCGGTTCGTAAGTGGGTTTTTCCTGCATTTTGCAGGCGCAAAGCATAAGCAGGGCAATAACCAGCGCAAAAATTTTTTTCATAGTGCTGCCTCCTTTTTTCTCTATACTATATTAGTAACGCAAGGACGCAAATCTGCAGCAGATTATTTTATTTCTCCTCTTAACAAAAGGCGGCGTTTGCGGTATTTAAGGTTTGCGTATTCGTTTATGCGTTTCATATAAACGGCATCGTAAAAACCACCCACAGCACCGATTATGGGAATTCCCTGAACAAACTTCATATACAAAAGCTCTTTGGAAAGTGTGCCGGCGGCATCGGCAATAGCTTTTGGCTGGGAATAACCTTCCGGCAGAAGGCCGTTTTCTATAAATTCATCTATCCGGAAGTTCACTTTTGCGATGTTATCTCCGCAGGAAACAGCACCTTCTATTACCCAAAGTATAAAAGCACGCTCTTTTTCCGATTCGTATTCAAAACCGTAATCCAAAGCAATCTGGTAAACGCTTTTTAGCACCATAGCGGTAAAAACCGGAATATCCGGAATGCCAACCCCAAGTATGCCCATGCCGATGCCGGCAGTGCCGGAAAGCAGAAGATTTATATTTCCGGCGGTTCTGGCTTTTCTGGAAAAACTGCGCATACTGCTTCTGGAATTGCGCAGGGAATCTATATATTCGTTTTCTTTAAAATCAATTTCCAAACCGGATTTGTTATAGGTTTTTTCTATTATTTTTGTGCCTTTTTCAAAAATAAGAGAAAAAGCCTTCGCAAAAGCGGAATCCAGGGTGCTTTGCAGCTTTGCCGGAACGTATTTTTCCAGCTTTTCGTTAACAAAGCTTTCTTTTTGATTTACTCTTTTTGCCAAAAAACGGCGCTCTTTTTTAAGGAGCGCCGCCATTTCTTTTTCGTAAGGTGTTTTTCTTTTAAACAGCATAATCAGCCACCGTAAACCTCTTTGGAAATTTGTTCAACGTCCGTAAGTCCGCCGGAAATATTTTTAAGCACCGGGTTGCCGTAATATTCCAGCGCTCCAACGCCGTCCACGTCCGCAAGAAGTTCATCCGTTACGGAAACGGAGGCGCTGCCCGCTCCGCTGATTTTAACTTCCGCTTTTTTGCAGACAAGGCTTTTGGAATCAATGGCTCCGGCGCCGGAAAGATCCAGTTCAAGATAATCCGTATTGCCGGAAAGATTAAGAGATGCGGCGCCGTCGATATCAATTTCTGTTTCAAAAGCGTTTATATTATAGATATAAGCGTCCGCGCCGCCTTTTACGTCAAGCTCGATTTTTTTGGAAGCTTCGGCGTTCATTTCCAAAGCGATGCCGCCGGAAATTTCTATTTCTTCAATGTTTCCATAAACTTTAAGTTCAAAATTATCTATGCGGAAGTTTGTGGGTTTGGGCACGGAAACTTCTATTTCTCCCTCGCGGATTTTTATTCTGAATCCGCTTTCTTCAAGGCCTGTGGGATAGGCGGCTTCGACTTTTGTTTCATCGGAAGGGAAAATATAAATTTTTGCGTTTCCGGTAAAGCTGATGTTTTTAA
Source organism: Oscillospiraceae bacterium (assembly GCA_015067125.1). Lineage (GTDB taxonomy): Bacteria > Bacillota > Clostridia > Oscillospirales > Ruminococcaceae > UMGS1668. The sequence goes on along the minus strand of SVNB01000072.1, from coordinate 7,382 downwards.
AATCTAACTTTCTTGCGGAGATTCCGTCCGCCGGGGTTGTTGTAAAATAGTTCATCTCGCCTGTAACGTCTTTCGGCGTTACGGAGTCAATGACGTTATTTATTCCGTCTATATCAAAGGAGCACCCAACAAGCAAAAAAGCGCATAAAATAAACAAAAATCCGGTTTTAAAAAGTTTTTTCATAAGGTCGCCTCCTATCATTTAGTATAATCAAAAGTATTATATTTATAAGTAAAAATTGCCTTTTTACAGCGGCGTTTATGCTTTTATTTCGTTCCAGAAGCTTTCTCCGGCGGTTTTGGATTCGGTTATGCCGAAGATTTCGAGGATGGTTTTGGATTGATCCGCATAAGATTTTCTGGTGCCGAGGTCAACGCCGGCCCTGATGTTTTTTCCGTATGCAAGGAAGGGTATGTATTCTCTGGAATGATCGGTGGAAGGAGTTGCGGGGTCACAGCCGTGGTCTGCAGTGATCATAACAACGTCATCATCGTTCATGCTTTCCATAAAGGTGCCAAGCCATGCGTCAAATTCAGAAAGTGCGTTGGCATAGCCTTCCGCATCGTTTCTGTGGCCATATACCATATCAAAATCCACAAGGTTAATAAAGCAAAGACCGGTAAAATCCTTTTTCAAAAGCTCGGTGCTTTTTTCCATACCGATGTTGTTGGGGCCGGTGCGGTAAGTTTCGGAAACGCCTTTGCCGGCAAAAATATCATAAATTTTGCCAACGCCGATGGTGGCAAAGCCTTTTTCCATAAGCTCATCAAGGGCTGTATGAGAAGGAACAAGAGAAAAATCGTGACGGCCGCTGGTGCGGTAAAAATCCGGATAAGTTCCCGCAAAGGGTCTTGCGATAACTCTGCCGACGCCGTGTTCGCCCTGTAAAAACGCGCGGGATTTTTCGCAGATTTCGTAAAGTTTTTCAAGCGGAATAACGTCTTCGTGCGCAGCGATCTGGAATACGCTGTCTGCGGAAGTATATACTATGGGTTTGCCGGTTTCAACGTGTTCTTTGCCGTAATCCATAATAAGCTGGGTGCCGCTGTAAGGCTTGTTGCAAAGAACATCAAGGCCGGTGGCCTCTTTAAATTTATCAATAACTTCCTGCGGAAAACCTTCCGGATAGGTGGGGAAGGCCTTTTCGGAAATAAGTCCCGCAAGTTCCCAGTGGCCGGTGGTGGTATCTTTTCCGCGGCTTACTTCCAGATGGCGGCCAAAGGAACCTTTTGGGTTTTCTGCTTTTTCTATGCAGGAAACGCCTTCGATATTTCCAAGGCCAAGGCTTATCATATTGGGGATATTAAGTTTTCCGGTGGAGGCACAGGCTGCAAGGGTATTGCTGCCCTCGTCGCCAAAATCCGCAGCATCGGGAAGTTCTCCTATTCCAAAGCTGTCAAGCACTATCCAAAAAACGCGTCTGGTATTCATTTTACAATTCTCCTTTCTCGATTTCATCAAGGTTTTTAACCCCTTTTATAACTTTATAGCTTTCCGTTTCTTCCGGAAGCTTTTTGTTTTTAAGAAGTTTTTCAAAATATTCTTTTGCAAATTTATATATTACCGCAAATGCGGGAACGCCCACAAACATTCCAAGCACGCCGAACATTCCGCCGCCCACAAGGATTGCAAACATTACCCAAAGTGCGGGAAGACCGGTGCTGTCCCCAAGGATCTTCGGGCCGATGATGTTGCCGTCCAGCTGTTGAAGAACAAGAACAAAAATGGCGAACCAGAATGCCTGCCAGGGGTCAACCATAAGCAGAATAAGAACGGAGGGTATCGCGCCGAAGAACGGGCCGAAGAACGGAATTACGTTGGTGCAGCCGACTATAAAACTGATGAGCAGGGTAAAATCAAAGCCGATTATGCTCATGCCGATAAAGCAAAGAATACCGATAATAAGGGAATCCAGAAGCTTGCCGTTGATAAATCCGCTGAAAATGCGGTGGGATTCTCTTGCAAATCTTACAAGGTTTGCGGCGGTATCTTTTTTTAAAATTGCATAAAGGCCTTTTTTAAGCTGAGCGATAAGGGTTTCTTTGCTGAACATTATATATATCGAAAGAATTATCGCGATAACGATATCAAAAATTGCTCCGCCTATCTGTACGGAAATATTTGCGATATTCGCAATCTGGGGAAGAAGATCTTCGCCGTATTCTTTAAGAAGATCCATTGCTACTTCGGAACTTATTCTGAATTCCAGAAAAGCATCAATAAACGAAGCTTCTATATTGTAAGTTTCGGCAAGGTTTCTTACAAGGGACTGAAGGCTGGTTAAATAATAGGGAATATTGTTGATAAGGGTTTCAACGCTTTCCACAACGTCCGGCATTATAATGTAGAAAAACGCACCCAAAACGGCGATGGCCGCAACCCACGTTACGATTATGGAAAGAATCCTTCTTAAAGCTCTTTTTGGTTTTGTTCTTTCCACAAAGGCAAAGTTCTTTTCAAAAAACATCAAAGGTCCGTTAAGAAGATACGCAAAAATAACGCCGAAGGTAAACGGACGAAGAATATCCATGGCAGAATGCCATACCGCGGTCACTTTGTTAAAATTAAGAGTAATAAAATAAACAAGCAGAATGCCTGTTCCGGCGGCGATATATGTTACTGCCCGTTTTGTCATTGCTCTGGTCCATTCTATCTTCATTTTTTGCGAACCTCCTTTTAAAAAACCTGCCTTTTTCTAATAATAGCATATTTATATGGTAAAATCTATTAAATATTTTTTAATATTAACATATTATAAACAAAATATAACTTTAAAAGATTTCTGTTTTGTGTTATATTGGTTATAAAGAAGGTGAATTGATGGAATTTCAGGCAGAAATTATAAAAGCAATACAATCTGTTGCAAGTCCGGCTTTGGATTTTATTTTTGAAGCCATAACAATGCTGGGCGAAGATTTTTTCATTATTTTTGTCGCGACTTTTATCTATTGGTGTTTTAATAAAGAAATGGGCTATTGGATCTGCTGGTGCCTTTCTCTCGGCAATCTTTTGGTAAGCACCGTAAAAGTAATTTTTAAAGTGGATCGGCCCATAGGTACGGAAGGGATCCGCACTTTGCGCGAACATACCGCTCCGGGATATTCTTTTCCCAGCGGACACACCCATGCTTCGGCAAACTTTTTCACTTCCATAGCAAGGGCGGTAAACCGCAGACGCTTTTGGATTCTTGCGGCGGTGGTTCCGGCATTTGTGGGACTTTCCAGGCTTTATCTTGGAGTGCACTGGCCCATGGACGTTATCGGCGGATACGCGATAGGCATAGCGCTTCCGCTTGTTTTGTGGCTTCTTTACCGCAAATACGCAAGAAAAAAGGCTTTGATGTTCTTTATAAGCACTTTGGTTTTTGTTCCGTTTTTCTTTGTATGCGGCGACGATACCAGCTTTTGGAAGAGCTTTGGCTTCAGCCTTGGCGTTGCGATAGGCGCGTTTATAGAAACCAAATTCATTAATTTTGAAATTGACGAAGTTCCCGCAAAGAAAAAAGCACTGCGCTATATCGGCGGAATTCTTCTTATTCTTGCGGTTTATCTTGGCATGAAGGCTGTTCTTCCCACGGGGCCGATATATTCCTTTATCCGCTATCTTTGCATACCGGTGGCGGCAACGGCACTTTGGCCGGCAATATTCAAAAAATACAAATTCTGATGCAAAAAAAACGGGCGGGCGGATATCCGCCCGCTTTTGCGTGCTCGTTTTTAAAAAAGGAGGGATATTTCTGCGTTACTATATGCTCAACAAGCCTTCCGGCGTTATCACTGCCGTTTCGGATAAAGAAAGCAAAACGGTTATGGATTGTTTTCCGCAGGATATCCGCCCGGGACTTTTTCCCGTAGGGCGCCTTGATCGGGATACGGAAGGGCTGCTTATAATAACCGATGACGGCGATTTTGCTTTTCGTATGCTGCGGCCGGAATTTGGCATTACAAAGCGGTATTTTTTGCGCGCGTTCGGAAAAATAAGCGAAGAGAAAATAAAAAAACTTGCCGAAGGCGGCAGGCTTTACGGAAACGAAAAAGAGGCAAAACCGGCATTTTTATCCGATATAATTTTGGGCACGGTGGAGCGGGACGCAGAATATCTTTTGGAAGAATACCGTGCTCATTGCATAAAAAACCCAAAGGGAGAAACCTTTTCCGCAGTGATAACCGTTACGGAGGGCAAACGCCACGAGGTTAAACTTTTGCTTAAATCCATAGGCTGCCGTGTGTTTTATCTTAAAAGGATTGCTATGGGAAGCTTTGTGCTCGATCCGGTGCTCGGCCCCGGAGAATACCGGGAATTTACCCCAAAAGAAGCAAAGCTTGCGGAAGAATACCGAAAAATATTTATAGAATTATAAAAAAGCGCCGGCAGGGATATAAAACCCTGCCGGTGCTTTTTATAAAAATGAAAGTTAATGTAAGGAGCATTTTCAAGTGCTTTTTAAAGAATATGAATTCCTTCGGCTTCGCATTCGGAAATCATTTCTTCCGGCCAGATGGAGGACTGAACTTCACCTATATGGCGTTTTCCCAAAAGAAGCATACAGATTCTGGATTGGCCAAGGCCGCCGCCCATGGTCTGCGGCAGTTCTCCGTTAAGCAGTGCCTTGTGGAAGGGCAGCTCGGCTCTTTCCGTACAGCCGGAAACCTGAAGCTGGGCATCAAGCGCTTTTGCGTCAACGCGGATTCCCATGGAGGAAATTTCGAAAGCGTGTTCAAGCACGGGGTTCCATACAAGAATATCGCCGTTAAGCATCCAGTCATCATAGTCCGGCGCTCTTCCGTCATGGGGCTTGCCGCTTTTAAGGGGAAGTCCTATCTGCATAAGAAAAACAGCGCCGTATTTTTCCGTAACAGCGTCCTCGCGCTCTTTTGCGGATTTATCCGGATACATATCTTCCAGTTCCTGTGTGGAAACAAAGGTTATTTCTTCCGGAAGAAAAGGCTTCATGCCGCCGAATCTTCCGCAAAGCTTGAACTGGGTTTCTTTAAGAGCCTCGTATATGTCTTTTACTGCGTTTTTAAGGGTGTGCAGGTTGCGTTCATCCGGGTTTATAACTTTTTCCCAGTCCCACTGGTCAACGTAAATGGAATGAATGGCATCAAGGGTTTCGTCACGGCGAATGGCGTTCATATCCGTATAAAGGCCGGTACCGATGGTAAAACCGTATTTTTTAAGGGCAAGGCGTTTCCACTTTGCAAGTGACTGAACCACCTGAACTTTTCTTTTGTGAATATCAAGAATATCAAATTCCACAGGGCGTTCCACGCCGCTTAAGTTATCGTTAAGACCCGTTTCCGGAAAGACAAAAAGCGGAGCGGAAACACGGGTAAGGTTAAGGGCATCCGCAAGCTCTCTTTCAAAACTGTCTTTTATAAATTTTATGGCAACTTCTGTTTCAAGAATATTGAAATTTCCGAATATTGCCTCTCTTTCCTGTTCTGTCACGAATAACCCTCCTTATTTATAAAATCATGTTTAATATTTTAACACATTAAAGCGATATAATCAATGATTTTTTTAATTCATATATAATTATTTTTAGCAATATGCCTGCAAAAAAAGCCGCCTCCGGAAAAATTCCGGAGGCGGCTGTGTTTTTTTGCTTTATTTATCAGCTTCTGAGTTCTGCGCCGATGTTTGCAAGTTCTTTAAGAACTTTGTTTACTGCTCTGTCGCATTCCTCAACGGTAAGGGTGCGGTCTGCGGCACGAAGAGTCATGGTATAAGCAACGCTCTTTTTGCCTTCGGCAATGGAAGAGCCTTTGTAAACGTCAAAGAGCTCAACTTTTTCAAGAAGTTTGCCTGCGCCCTGGCGGATTGCTTTTTCAAGTGCTGCTGCGGGAAGTTCGTCATCGCAGATGATAGCAAGGTCACGGGTGGAAGCGGGGAATTTGGGAGTGGGTTTGAATTTCTTTTCAACAATGCGTGCGTCGAAGATATCGGCAATATCAATGGTTGCAACGTAAGCGCGGGTGCCGATGCCGTAGTTTTCAAGAACGGCGGGAGCGATTTCGCCGATTTCACCGATTTTCTTTTCGCCGATGGAGATGTCTGCGCATCTTCCGCGGTGGAAGGTGGGGTTTTCTTTGTTGGCGGTGAATTCGACGCCGTAAACGCCGAGCTTATCGAGTGCTTCGAGAAGGATTCCTTTGAGTGCGAAGAAGTCTTCTTTTTCGCCGTAGGAACCGATTACCGCAACGCCTCTTTCTTCCGGAAGAATATCTGCGGATTCTTTGGGAAGATATACGGTGCCGAGTTCAAAGAAACGTCCTGCAACGTTGCGGTTGTTATAGTTTCTTGCAACAACTTCAAGCATGGAAGGAATGCAGGTGGTTCTCATAACGGAAGTATCTTCGCCAAGGGGGTTGGTGATAACAACGCTTCTGCGAAGTTCGGAATCTTCTGCAAGACCGATTTTATCGTAATATTTGGGGCTGATGAAGGAATAGGTCTGAACTTCATAGCAGCCGTTTGCCATAAGAAGACGGGAAAGTTTTTTCTCGAACTGCTGACGAAGGGTAAGAGCACCCTGGGAAGCACCCTGAACAGCGGTGTTCGGGATTATGTCATAGCCGTAGAAACGAGCGATTTCCTCAGCAATATCTGCTTTGTGGCGGGTGTCGCCGCAGCGGAAGGAAGGAACTGTGATGACGTTGCCTTCAACTTTATAGCCGATTTTTTCAAGGATTTCGACCATTTTTTCTGCTTCAAGCTCAATTCCGAGGAATTTGTTGATCCATTCGGGGCAGAATTCGATGGTGTAAGGTTCGTCGCCTTCGTTGTCGATATCAATATATCCGCCGATAACTTCGCCTGCGCCGAGCATTTCAACAAGCTGGCATGCGCGGTTGACTGCGTCGATGCACATTCTGGAATCGAGGTTCTTTTCAAAACGGCCGGAAGATTCGGTTCTCATGCCGAGTTTTTTTGCGGTGGTTCTTACGGAAGAACCGAGGAAAGAAGCGGATTCGAAAACAACGGTGTTGGTGTCGTCCTGGATTCCGCTGTATTCACCGCCCATAACGCCTGCCACGCAGGAAGGTTTTTCGGCATCGCAGATGCAGAGCATTTCGGGAGAAAGCTTTCTTTCAACGCCGTCAAGGGTCATGATGCTTTCGCCCTCTTCTGCGTTGCGAACAACGATTTTGTTGCCTGCAAGATATTTATAGTCGAATGCGTGCATGGGCTGACCGTATTCAAGCATTACAAAGTTGGTGATATCAACAAGGTTGTTGATGGGGCGGACGCCGCTGGCGCGAAGTCTTTCTCTCATCCATCTGGGAGAGGGAGCGACTTTGATGTTTTTGATCATTCTTGCAACGTAACGGCGGCAAAGGGTGGGGTTTTTAACTTCTACGGAAAGAAGCTCGTTGAT
>SVNB01000071.1 GCA_015067125.1 Oscillospiraceae bacterium | reverse complement strand
AAGGGGAGTGCCAGCTAAAAATGCTGTCGCTCCCCGATTTTTGAATGTTTTGTAAACTGTACTCTTTTGTAGAAAAACCCCTTGACAAATCTCGTCTCAAAAATCAATACTCGAAAGATATGCAAAAGAAAACGGATTTAAGAACATAAAGTTCTTTGTTGATGACGGCTTTTCAGGAACAAACTTTGCAAGACCTGCCTTTACGGAAATCATGGAACTTGCGGAACAGGGTTTGATTGAAAATATCATAGTGAAGGACCATTCAAGGCTGGGTCGCAACCGTTTGGTTGTAGGTCAGCTTCTGGAAGAAGATTTCGACAGACTTGGTATCAGGTATATTGCCATAATGGATAATATAGATACGGCCAAAGGAATCAGCGATATAGTTCCAATGCAGGATCTGTTCAATGAGTGGCATGCAAAGAACACAAGTCAGAAGGTTCGTAATGTATTTAAAAACAAGGGAATGTCCGGAGAGCATCTTACGACTATGCCGCCCTACGGATATATGAAGAATCCGAATAATCCTAAGGAATGGATAATAGACGAACCTGCGGCAGAAATTGTAAAGAGAATATTCCGTATGTGCGTTTCCGGTAACGGACCTTCAAAGATTGCAAGGCTCCTTACCGAAGAAAAGATTCCAACCCCGAGTGAATACTGGAGAGATTGTGGAAGGAACGTAAACGCTCTTACGGAACAGCCCAACAAGTGGAATCCCACAACTGTGGTGACAATCCTTGAACGCAGGGAATATATCGGAGATACCGTAAACTTCCGTACTACAACAAAGTCTTTTAAAAACAAGAAAAAGATAGACAAGCCGAAGGAAGAATGGAAAGTTTTTGAGAATACCCACCCTGCCATAATCAGCAGAGAAACCTTTGACATCGTGCAAGAACTCCGAAAGAACAAACGCAGGCCTTCAAGAGAAGGCAAAACAAGTATGTTTTCGGGACTTATGTACTGCCATAACTGCGGCTCCAAAATGTATTTCTGCACGGCAAAGGACTTTGATGAAACGCAGAATTGGTTTACGTGCTCAAAATCAAGAAAGAACAAAGATGCGTGCTCAGGTCATTTCATAAGAGAAATGCAGGTAGGATTCTCCGTGCTTAAAAACATGCAGACCATTTTCCGGTATGTTCAGTACAATGAAGAACGCTTTGCGGAAATGCTTCTCGAAAAATCCAAAGAGGACGAGAAGAAAGAACTTTATCTTAAACGCAGGGAGCTTGAGAAAGCCTGCAAACGCATTGATGAACTGAATAATCTCTTCCTTCGGGCATACGAGGATAATGTATCCGGAAAGCTTTCAGACGAACGTTATGAGTTTCTCTCCTCTTCCTATGAGAGCGAGAGAAAAGAACTCAATGAGAAAATACCTGTTCTTGAAAATGAAATCTCCTAAGGGACGAAACAGACTTCCGATATTGAGAAATTCATAGCAAAGGTAAAACAGGTAACGGAACTTGAATATCTCACTCCGGAACTTGTTCATGAATTCATTTCAAGAATTGAAGTTCATGCACCCTATCGTAAAGATGGAAAAAGGCATCAGCGAATAGACATCTACTATCGTGATGTTGGCATCCTTAACTTCATAACCGGAGAAAAACTTGAATCAGCGTTTGAACAGCATGTTAACGAGCTTTCAGACAAAAGAAAAGCGGTGTCACCGGAGGGTAACACCGCATAAAAGATAAATATTTAATTAACTAAAGGCCGCCCTTGCCCTGCCTGCTTTATCGCAGGCGGGACAAGGCTGCTTTTTATCATATCTGGTGATGAATACCGGTCATAGCTTCAAGAACTTCGTACTGTTCTTCATCAAGGCCTTTTTTCATATTAAGGGCATCGATTATATCGATATCTTCGAATTTTCCGGAAACGGAACGGATTACACGGTTGGTTTTACCTTCGCAAAGGGCTTTTACCGCTTCGTATCCCATAGAAGCGGCGGTAACTCTGTCACGGGCGCTGGGGCTTCCGCCGCGCTGAATATGACCGAGAATGGTGACCCTTGTATCAAGCGCAAGCTCTTCGCGGATTTTATCGCCGATTTCGAGCGCGCTGCCGGCACCTTCCGCAACAATTACCATAAAGTGTGTTTTGCCGCCAAGTCTTGCCTTGATAATATTTTCCACGATGTCGTTTTCAAAATCAAATTCTTTTTCCGGAACAAGAACAGCTGTTGCGCTTGTGGCAAGGCCGACGTAAAGAGCAAGGTGGCCCGCTCTGTGACCCATTACTTCCACAACGGAACAGCGTTCGTGGGACTGCATGGTATCGCGCAGGCGGTCGATTGCTTCTACTGCGGTGTTTGCGGCGGTATCGTAACCAAGGCAGTAATCTGTGCAGCTTATATCGTTATCAATAGTTGCCGGAATACCAACAACTGCAACACCGTGTTTGGAAAGAGCATAAAGTCCGCGGAAGGTGCCGTCGCCGCCAATGGCAACGATTCCGTCGAGTCCAAACTGTTTGCATGTTGCCGCAGCTTTGTTCTGACCCATTTCTGTCATAAACTCTTCGCTTCTTGCGGTATAAAGCATTGTGCCGCCTTTGTTGATTATTCTGGAAACGCTGTCTGCATCAAGGCGGACTATATCGCCGGTAATAAGGCCGTTATATCCCCTTCTTATACCAACGCATTCAATACCTTTGCTTGCCGCGGTACGCACAACGGAACGAATGACCGCGTTCATGCCGGGTGCATCTCCGCCGGAAGTAAGAATACCTATTCTTTTGACTTTTTTATCCATATATAAAAACACTCCTGTCAAAATTTCTCTATGCTATATTTTAACTGATAATTGTCAATATGTAAACTGGCAATTTGATAAAAACAGAAACCCGCAAAATCCTGCGGGTTTCTGCATAATTTACAAAATATTTTATATTGTTTTAGTCAAATTGCTTTTTATGTCAATCAGTATAATTCAAACTCCGCAAAATACCAGTCAAAGGCAATTTCTTTTTCCAGACGGTACCTTCCGGGCGTAAGTTCTGTGCCAATCATATCTGCTAAACACATACCGAATTTTTGATTTTGTTCGCTGCCGGAAGAAAGATTTTCCGACCACACTGCTGCGTTTCCGTGAATATTGTAATATTCTTCCGAATACGGAAGCCTTACCCATTTTCCGTCTTTATATTGCGAAATTATTACCGATAAAGTTATCTGCGTATCTTCCTTTGAATTATTAATTACCGTATAGTCGAAATTATTTTTATCTGTGACGGAATATTCTTTTTTGCAGGTTATGGCAAAACCGGTGTTTGTGCTGATAAATTCATCTGTTATTTCAAAATCCACTGTAACAGCATAATCTTTATTCAGCGGAATTTCTATTTTATAACTTCCGGTTTTTGCATAGCCTTCATTTATAAGCGTTCCAAGATAGAATCTGATTTTTGCTGTATTTTCACCTTCTATTGCTATAAAATTATTTTTTCCGTTATATGTAAATCCGTCGTTATTATTATCAATTAAAACGTAATCCGAACCGTTTTTTTCATAAATATTATATTTTGCCTTGTCAACCCACAGAATATCATCGCTGTTGTTTGTAATTTCTATCGTAACGTGGTCATAGGCGGAATTAAGAATTTTATGCTCCGCTGCGGCCGTTATCTGATTTTCCGGCGTGATTATTTCGCATCCGGACAGCAACAAAGCCATAAGCAGCGCCAAAACAATGCAAAGTTTTTTCATAAAATCACCTCATAAATAAAGTGTATAAGCTATAACAAAACGTTGCAAAAACCCGCGAAAAATTTCGCGGGTCAAAATCACTTTTTTCTGAATTCGCTCATAAAAATCGGCATCATGCGCCTGGAATATTCGCGCAGGGCGTATTCTCCGTTACAGATGCACCAATCATAAAGAATAGCCCGCTCGCAAAGTGCATAGGCTTTTACAATTTCTCCGGCGGTAACGTCATCGCGCAGTTCGCCTTTTTCCTGACCGTTTTTTACTGTTACGCGCAAAAGCTTATAATAGGTTCTGCTTCTGTCCAAAAGATGTTTTTCACTTTTGGTAATAAGCTGGGAAGAATAAAGCCTGGCCAGAAGATCAATAGAAATACGGTTTTCTATCATGCCGAAAAGTTCTTCATTATAAAACATCAGTTTTTCAAAAGAACCCATGGAAGGATCTATTTCTTCTTCTATTTCTTCATATTTTTCATCAAAAAGATACGAAAGCGAACTTAAAAGGGCATCTTTTCCGGCAAAATAATGATAGAACGAACCCTTCGAAGTTCCGGATTCTTCTATTATCTCCTCCACCGTTGTATCATCGTAACCCTGTTCGTAAAAAAGCCGCCATGCGGCATCAACTATTTTGCTTTTTGTGTTGCGGGAATTTTTCTTCGGCATTTTTTCATCCCCTTTCTGATAAATTATTTTATCACAATATTGTTTTTTCGGCAATATCGTTTGCGCTGTAAAAACAAGTGTTTTTGTAAGAAAATCATATTTTTTCTTGTTAAAATATGTAAATATGTATAAATATCCGTTTGTAATTTATTATTTCCTACAAAAATAGTATATTATGCTTGAAAACGTGTAAAAAAATTAGTATTATAGGTACAATTATTATTCTTTGGAGGTGTTATTTAAAAAATGGAAAGAGTATTTAACTTTTCAGCAGGCCCGGCGGCTCTTCCGCTTTCTGTTCTGGAACAGGCACAGCGCGATCTTGTTTGTTACCCCGGCGCAGGCTGCAGCGTTATGGAAATGAGCCATCGATCTCGCCCCTTCGAAGAAATTATGGAAAAAACAGAAACAACCCTTCGCCGCATTATGAATATCCCCGATGATTATGCGGTTGTGTTCTGTCAGGGCGGCGCAACAATGCAGTTTTCTATGGCTGCCATGAACTTTGCGCGCCGCGGACAAAAAGCCGCCCATGCGGTAAACGGAGTTTTCTCTCAAAAAGCTTTTGAGGAAGCTTCCCGCTGGTGCGATGCATACAAAATAGTCGATACCAAAAATACCGTTCCTAAAATTACAGAGGACATGATTCTTCCCGAAACGGCATATCTTCATATAACGGGCAACAACACCACAAGCGGAACCATGTACCGCAAACTTCCCGAACACGGAAACACGCCGCTTATCGGCGACTGGACTTCCGGCATACTGGGCACCGTAATCGACGTTAAGGATTACGACCTTGTTTATGCCGGCGCACAGAAAAATATGGGACCCTCAGGCGTTGCCGTTGCCATAGTAAAACGCAGTTCCATATTAAAAGATATAGACCCGGTGGTACCTTCTCTTCTTCGTTATGAAACGATGGATAAAACCGGTTCCATGCTTAATACTCCGCCGACTTTTGCGATTTATATGTGCGGACTTGTTTATGATTGGGTTGAACAGCAGGGCGGCGTTACCGAACTTGAAAAAATCAACACAAAAAAATCGCAGATTCTTTATGACGTAATCGACAGTTCCAAACTTTATAAAGGCATTGCCGCAAAGGACTGCCGTTCCATTATGAACGTTACCTTCACCCTTCCCGATGACGAAACCACAAAAGCATTCCTTGATATGGCAAAAGGCCGCGGAATGATAAGCCTTGCGGGTTACCGTTCCGTCGGAGGAATCCGAGCTTCAATATATAACGGAATGCCCATTGAAGGCGTTGAATGCCTTGCACAGTGTATGGTGGATTTTGAAAAGGGATACAGGGAATAATCTTTTTTAAGGAGATAATCTTATGTATATCATCAACACATATAATAAAATCGGCCGTGCGGGCCTTGATATGTATGATAAAGAAAAATACGTTATTACCGATGTTCTTGATCAGCCGGACGCAATAATGGTACACTCCGCACCTCTTCATGATGTGGATATGGGCAAAAACCTTAAAGCGATAGTTCGTGTTGGCGCAGGAGTTAACACTATTCCCGTAGAGCGCCTTACGGAAGAAGGAGTTGCGGTTTTCAATACTCCCGGCGGCAACGCAAACGCCGTTAAAGAACTTACCGTTGCAGCAATAGTAATGATTTCCAGAAACGTGGAAGCCGCCGCCGCATGGGTAAAAGGTCTTAATACCACAGAACCCGGCAAAGAAGTGGAAAAAGGCAAAGAAGCTTTTCGCGGACCGGAAATTATGGGCAAAAAAATCGGTATAATCGGCGTAGGTGCCATAGGTTCCAGAATGGCAAAGGCCTGCAGCGACCTTGGCATGGACGTTATCGGATACGACCCCTATCTTCTTCCTGCACGCAAAAAGGAACTTAGGGCATACCTTAATTTTACAAACGATGTTGAAGAAATTTATAAAACCTGCGATTATATCACAATTCACGTTCCTCTTACCGCAGAAACAAAGGATTACATCGGAACAGCGGAATTTGAAATGATGAAACCCGGTGTTTATCTTATCAACTATGCCCGCGGACCGGTTATTAATAATGAAGCGGTTGTGGAAGCCCTTAAAAACGGAAAAGTAAAAGCCTATGCAACGGATTTTCCCACTGCGGAACAGCTTGAACTTTCCAACGTGTTCGCAACTCCTCACCTTGGAGCGGGCACCCCGGAAGCGGACGAAAACTGCGCAAAAATGGCCGCAAAACAGATTATGGATTATCTTGAAAACGGAAATATCGTAAACTCCGTAAATCTTCCCGCGGTTTCCTTCCCAAGGGCAGCCGGCGGAAGAATAACCATAATACACCACAACAAACCCGGTATGCTTGGCGTTATTACAGAAAAAGTTGCCAATGCCGGAATGAATATCGAAAACCTTGTAAACAAATCCAGAGATACCGTTGCATACACCATTCTTGATTTTGATGAAGATGTTCCCTCCGCCCTTGCGGAAACTCTTGAACAGCTTGACGGCGTTATGCGCGTTCGTGTACTTTAACAAAAACATATCGGCGGAACTCTGTTCCGCCGATTTTTTTCAGGAGGTTCATTTTATGGACTATAAAGAAATATTTGAAAAGCTTGGCGTTAAAATACCAAATATCCTTCTGCCAAAAGCAGGAACAGATCTATCAAAATATGCCGTTCTTGCCTGCGACCAATATGCCGCACAGCCGGAATATTGGGAAAAGGTACGCGCCTATGTAGGAGGATCCCCTTCCACACTGCACATGACCCTTCCGGAAGCATGGCTTATTGCCGGAGATAAAGATTATTCCAAACGCACCGAAACCATGGAAAAATATCTTTCCGAAGAAATTCTTGAAGAAATCGGAGATGGATTTATTTTTACGGAAAGAAATACTCCCGACGGCACCAGATACGGCCTTGTGGCCGCTTTTGACCTTGAACAGTACGATTATAACCCGGGTTCCGATAAACTTATTAAGGTGACGGAACGCACCGACATAACCCGCGTTGCCCCAAGGGTTGAAATCCGCAAAAAGGCCCCGCTGGAGCTTCCCCATGTTTTAATGCTTATTGTGGATAAGCAGGATAAGTTTTTTTCCATGCTTAAAAAAGAATGTTCCGCTCTGCCAAAAATATATGATTTTGACCTTATGGAAGGCGGCGGAAATATAAAGGGCAAAAAAATAGAAAACGAAATTCTTTTCCAAAAAATCGCAGATATTCTATATGATTTATTTAAAGAAAACGGCGGAACTTTTTCTTTTGCCATGGGTGACGGAAATCACTCTTTTGCCACTGCAAAATGTTATTGGGAAGAACTTAAAAAAACGCTTTCTGCAGAAGAACAGAAAAACCACCCTGCACGTTTCTGCCTTGCGGAAATCATAAACCTTTATGACCCCGCTATGCCTTATGAATGTATGAACCGCCTTTTAACAGGCGTTGCAGACCCGCAGAATGCGCTTGATGAAATGGGCCTTGATCTTTCCGCTTTGCCATCCTTGCAGGAATTGCAGCCTGTTCTGGACCGCTGGCTGGAAGCACACCCGGAAGCAAAAATCGAATATGTTCACGATGCCAATACCTGCGAACGCCTTGGAAAAGAACCCGGCTGCATTGCCTTTTGCTACCGGGAATTTGACCGGGACAGTGTTTATGATATGATTAAAAATAATTCCGTTTTTGTTCGCAAAAGCTTTGCCATGGGTCACCCTTATGAAAAAAGATATTACCTTGAAGGAAGAAAAATACGCTGATAAAAGCCGTGCTCAAATTATTGAGCACGGCTTTTATTCCAAACAGTAATAGTCATTTTTTACCGCTGGATTTACACCCGTTATGGGGCATATAATCGTATTAAGGCATATTGCCCCGAGGAGGTAAAACTTATGATTTACAAAGCATTCTATACGGCAAAAAGAACAGTGGAAAGAGATTTTGACATAATGTACCGCATCTGTGAAGAAAAGGGCGATTATTACATAGAATCATTTATCTGCGGCGGAAGCTTTTGCGAAAAGGCTTTTCTTGGCCGGTGCGGAGAAACCAAAGCGGAAGAATTTGCAAAGCTTTTGGCCAAAAAAGCCGTTCATCCGGTGCATATGGAAGATATAATATCCGACAGACATTTTTAAAATCACAAAAGCCGGAGAAGCATTTTTGCTTCTTCGGCTTTTGTGCGGATAATCATAGCTGTTTTTGCGGTTATATGCCATAATAAAGAAAAGCCGCAAGCGAAGGCAAGCGGCAAAGGTCGAAAGAATAAATCAGTTGGCACTCGATATTCTTTCAGCTGTTATCGCGGGACTGATAGTTGAAATCATTAAAAAATGGTTCTTCTAAAAGTTCCAACTACGGAGGGGGTGCGACCCCTCCGTAGTTAAAATTATAAACCATAAATCAATTTTTTTCAAGGGGGTTTATACATTGGATTTTATAATTCATGTTTTACTTTTGGTTGTTTTTTATGTTGTAATCAGAAACATTATAAAAAAATATTCAAAACATTAAGGTGGGGTAAAGATGATGGATTTCAAAGAACTTCGCGAAAAATCCGGAATGAACTTAACTAAATTTTCTGGATATTTCAATATACCGTATAGAACCATACAGGATTGGGAAGCTGGTAGAAGAAAATGCCCACCATACGTTCTTGACCTTATGGAGTACAAGCTCCGCGGCGAAAAAATAATTGCGGAATAAATGCACAAAAAGCCGGATTTTTCGGCTTTTTTATTTTTTTGCCCTGCCGATAAAGTGAACAAAAACCGCCTTTCTTCATAAAATGTATTGAGTATGCCCTTTTTGGCATTGCCGGGCAGCTTAACACTATGATAGGAGGATTATTATGGCAGAGCAAAAGACAAACAACGCTGCCTTTAAGGAGGCAGTGTGCATAGACGCCGGCAGAGTTTACGATTCTTGTTCCGATAAAGATTGCCTTGAAGATCTTCAGGTATATTTTACAGAAACGGAACAGGCAAAAATCGACCGGGCAATAAGCGTAAAAGCCAAAAGCGTCGAAGTACTTAACGTTTTTCTGGAAGTAGAGC
>SVNB01000070.1 GCA_015067125.1 Oscillospiraceae bacterium | reverse complement strand
TTGCTGGTGTTGGTAACGTGGGTACCGCCGCAGAATTCGATGGAACGTCCGGAAACGTTTACTACGCGAACGGTATCGCCGTATTTTTCACCGAAGAGAGCCATTGCGCCCATGCCTTTTGCTTCTTCGATAGGCATTTCGTTGATGTCAACATCAAGGGAAGCAAGGACCATTTCGTTAACAACTTTTTCGGTCTCTGCAATTTCTTCCGCGGTCATTGCGGAGAAGTGGCTGAAGTCGAAACGGCAGCGGTTTTCGTCAACGTAAGAACCTGCCTGGTGAACGTGGTCGCCAAGAACTTCGCGAAGAGCTTTCTGAAGAAGGTGGCATGCGGTGTGGTTACGCTGGGTTGCGTTTCTGATGGACTCGGTAAGTCTTGCGCGGACGTTGTCGCCGGTGTGAATGTGGCCGGAACCCATAACACCGATGTGCATATACTGACCGGTAGGAGATTTTTTGCAGTCAGTTACGTTGAAGATGGAAGGACCGGAAGTGATGGTACCTCTGTCGCCAACCTGACCGCCCATTTCTGCATAGAAAGGAGTGGAGTCAAGAATGATAACTGCTTCGTTGCCTTCTTCAAGTTCGGAAACAAGCTCGCCGTCTTTAAGAATTGCAAGAACTTCGGAAGCGGAATCCATTCTGTTGTAGCCGACAAATTTGGTTTTTACGTCGCCGAGAGAAGCAAGGCTGTCTTCTACCCAGGAAACGCCGTTTGCGGAAGCTCTTGCGTCACGGGCGCGTTTT
Organism: Oscillospiraceae bacterium; assembly: GCA_015067125.1. Lineage (GTDB taxonomy): Bacteria > Bacillota > Clostridia > Oscillospirales > Ruminococcaceae > UMGS1668. The sequence goes on along the minus strand of SVNB01000070.1, from coordinate 8,742 downwards.
TTCTGGTCGTTCATAAGAACGGTAAAGCCTTCAACGTCAACGGTGATGTTCTTGTCCTCAAGAATGTCCTGAGTAAGGTCAAGCGGGAAGCCGTAGGTATCGTAAAGTTTGAATGCAACGTCGCCGGGAAGAACGGTTTCGCCTTTTTCTTCAAGCTGTGCAACGTAATCGTTGAGAAGTTCGAAACCCTGGTCGATGGTGCGGCAGAATCTTTCCTCTTCGGAAAGAATAACTTTTTTGATGTAATCTGCGTGCTCTGCAAGTTCGGGATAAGCAACGCGGTTTTCTTCAATAACGGTGTCAACTACTTTGTAGATGAAGGGTTCGTTGATGCCCAGAAGTCTGCCGTGGCGTGCCGCTCTTCTAAGAAGGCGTTTAAGAACGTATCCGCGGCCTTCGTTTGCGGGCATAACGCCGTCGCTGATGATGAAGGTGGTGGAACGGACGTGGTCGGTGATAACGCGGAGAGAAACGTCTTTTACGGGATCATCATGATATTTGATGCCGGCAATTTCGCCGATCTTTTTCATGATGTTCTGAACGGTGTCAACCTCGAAAAGGTTATCTACGCCCTGCATTACGCAGGCAAGTCTTTCAAGGCCCATACCGGTATCTATGTTCGGGTGTTCCATGCGTTCATAGTTGCCTTCGCCGTCAGAATCGAACTGGGAGAAAACAAGGTTCCATACTTCGATGAAACGGTCGCAGTCGCAGCCAACGGTGCAGTCGGGTTTGCCGCAGCCGTGTTCTACGCCGCGGTCAAAATAAATTTCGGAGCAGGGTCCGCAGGGGCCGGAACCGATTTCCCAGAAGTTATCCTCTTTTCCGAAACGGAAAATGCGGTCTTCAGAAAGTCCGATAACGTTGTGCCAGATATCATAAGCCTCGTCGTCATCCTGATAAACGGTGACGTAAAGTTTTTCTTTGGGAAGCTTGATAACTTCGGTAAAATATTCCCATGCCCACGGAATAACTTCTTTTTTAAAGTAGTTGCCGAAGGAGAAGTTGCCGAGCATCTCAAAATAAGTGCCGTGACGGTCGTCCTTACCGACGTTGTCGATATCGGGGGTACGGATGCATTTCTGGCAGGTGGTTACTCTGTGGCAAGGGGGTTCTTCCTGGCCAAGGAACCATTTTTTCATCGGTGCCATACCGGAGTTGATGAGAAGAAGGCTCTTGTCATCTTTGGGGAGAAGGGGAAAGCTGGGAAGTCTTTTGTGACCTTTGCTTTCAAAAAAGCTGAGGAAGCTTTCGCGGATGTCATTAACGCCCATCCATTCCATTGGTATATCATTCCTTTCAATTAAATAACGTTTTTGCCTCCCTTGCCTAAAGGGAGGGGGACCGTTGCCTTATGGCACGGTGGAGGGATTCTTTTATAAATCCTTTGATTTGCAGTAAAGGAGCTTGCTTTCGCTGAACATAGAAAATTCAGGAAAACAAAAAAAGCCTCCATCCCTGCCATAAAAATGACGTTGGGACGAAGACATCTCCGTGGTACCACCCAAATTGCCGCAATGCGGCCGCTTTGAAAATTCCTTTAACGGGGAACAACCGCCGAAATCTCTTCCGGAAGCTCCGGGGCGGCCTTCGAAACCGTTGGCAAACCTTTTTTTCAGCAAACAAAAGGCTCTCTGTAAATTGCGCGTTTTTCGATTATTCCCATCAAAGCTTTTATTATATTTAATTATAACAGACTAATTATAACGGTATATTTTGTCTTTGTCAAGCAAAGAAGAGCATATATTTGTTGTGCAAATTGTTTAAAAATTTAACATAGGCTTTTATATAGCTTGACTTATTTTTATATTGTGGTAGAATATTATTTGATTGGTCCTGTTAACAAGAAAGGCGCATTTATGAAAGAAGGCAAAAAATCGGCAGATGCCATGGCAGAAGATATCCGCCGCGGCGATTACAGTGATTTTAAAAGGCTGCTGCATCTTTGCGCCTATATCCCAAAAGATTCGCTGGAAGAAGCGATAAAACAGGGGTACGAAAAAGAAGATATCTATCAGGAATCCGTCATTGCGTTTCTTCATGCGTTGCATACTTATGATAAAACACGCGGCGCAGGGTTTTGCACCTATGCTTCCGTATGCATAAAAAATCATATTCTTTCTCTTTTAAGAAGCGGAAGAAGACAAAAAAACGCAGCGCTTGTGGATTATGTTTCCATAGAAGATGCGGATCTGATTTCCGAAAGCGACCCGGAAGAAGAATGGATAGAAAAAGAAGAGCTTATGGATATGAAAAAACAGATTTTATCCGTGCTTTCCGCTTTCGAAGGCGAAGTTCTTAAACTGTATCTTAAAGGTTTTTCGCATAAAAGCATAGGCGAAAAACTTGGAAGAACAGAAAAATCCGTCGGAAACGCAATATCCCGTATCCGAAAAAAACTTCGGACGGAACTTTAATTTTTTGGTATGTAGCCATCTGGCTGTATATACGAATGCTCCGTGGCAACCTTGCAACGTTTCTTTTCAGCGGTTGTGGTAAACCAAGGGCAAATACATTTATTCGAAAAAGAAGAGGTAAAAACAATGTACGAAGACAAAACCTTAGTGTGCAAAGAATGCGGAAAAGAATTTACTTTTACCGCCGGTGAACAGGAATTCTATGCAGAGCGCGGATTTGTAAACGAGCCCCAGCGCTGCAAAGAATGCCGCGATGCACGCAAGAACAAAATCAAAACCCAGAAAGAAATGTACACCACCACCTGTGCAGCATGCGGATGTGAAGCAAAAGTTCCCTTCAAACCCAGAGAAGATCGCCCTGTATATTGCAGCGAATGCTTCGCAAAAATGAAAAACGAAGAATAATTCTTGAATTTTTCAGTTAAATAAAAATCCCCGAACTTCGGTTCGGGGATTTTTTGCTTTTATCCTATATATTCAAGGTTTGCAAAGTTGATTCCGGAAGAAAAGCTTGCGGTGCTGTATGCAAACAAAACGTGGTCGTATTCTTCGGTAACAATGTTGTTAAGAAGAGAATACGAAGCCTCGTCAAGATCCACAAAGGTTATGCGCAGATAGTTTGCCGCCAGAAAAGGCAGCCAGCTTTGCGCGGTGCTGTCGCCGAAGATAAGAATGGAACCGGTTGTGGAGGCACCTTCTGTTCTGGTTATTTCCGTTATCGGGGAATGTTCGCCAAGCAGCATATCAAGCTTGTTTTCCAAAACGGATCCATCGTATATAAAAAGGCAGTCTATGGAAGAAGTTTTATCCGGATATATATGTTTTACGTTAAAAGAACATTTTTCTCCGGTGTATTCATAAAGGGTGATAAAATCGGCAGAAGCATAAGGAAGGAAAAAATCATTCGCAAGGCTTCCGTAAAAACCGTGTGCCGCATACACCGCGGAAAAAGAATCCATGGTGTTCATGGGAATATCAAGTCTGTCGCAAAGTTCGGAATATATATAGTATCCTCCAAGGGCGGTAGGGGAATCTTCCGTATGATAATAGATATATTCGTTTCTGTGGTCGAACATAGTCTGATAAACGTCCGTGGTGCGGACTTTTCCTTCAAACTGGGAATACATTTTGTTTATCATAATACGCTGGTTATAAATTTCTTCGGCGGCATAATCATCGATTTCCTGCTGCAAAACAGCCGCCGCGGTGGGAACAAGCATAAAATACGGCTTTATCTGGTTCTTTTCCGCATAGCCGGTTATATAGCTTTTCGCGGCGGAAAAAATTCTGGAGGTGGGTTCTTCAATATCTTTAAGAAGACTTCCGTCGGTACCGATGTATATATCGCCGAAGTGCCGCACTCCGGAAAAATATCGTATTCTTCCCATAAGGTCAGAAACGGAATCACGAAAAGGAAGATTTTCCGAAACGGCGGCTTCAAAATTTTCCGGATCAAAAGAAAAATCCTTATTGGCAATCATATTTGCGGTTACAGAAACACTTACCGCAAGAATCATAAAAATTATTGCAAAGGAAGCAAATTTTTTCATTCCGGAATTCTCCTCCTTCCATAAAAACTGTAAAAATCAAAGAAGTTCCGCCGCGATAAGCACAAGCAGAACGGCGCTTTCCAAAACGGCAAAAACGCTGTATGCCACAGGGGATTTTTTGCTTAAATATCTTATCAGCATACTGAACGCGCTGATAAGGAAAAAAGCGCCCACGCCAAGCAAAAGCATATTCTGCGAAACAATATAAGAAACCTGCGAAGTTATCATCGGGGCGTTTATGCCGAACATTGCCTTAAACGAAGGGATAATAAAGGCTGTATCCTCCGCGGAAAAAATGGTCATGGAAAACATCGTTACCGCAAAAGTATATGCCCTTGCAAAAAGCCTTGGAATATCAAGAAGTATTTTTTTAAGAAAAAGTTCTTCTATTATTATAAATGCCGCAATATAAAGTCCCCAGAAGATGAAGTTCATCTCTATGCCAAACCATATTCCGCAAAGCATGCAGATAAGAATGGTGTTTACTATAAACTGCGGGCGGGAATTTTTATCGTTGCGCAGAACATCGTAAATATAGTGGCGGAAAAAACCGGTTACGGTCATGTTAAACCGGTCAAGAAAATCCGAAACAGTCGGGCTTTGGAACGGAAAATAAAAGTTCTGCGGAAGTTCCATGCCAAAACATTTGCCAAGGCCCCTTGCCATATCGCAGAATCCGGAAAGATCAAAAAATATCATCATGGAAAAAACGATCATATCCAGCCACGCGCCCACTATCGAAATTTCCGAATAATTTGCCAGAACAAGCTGTTCGTGTATTGCCGCCAGGGGCGAAGCCAGAACGACGTATTTTGCAAGGCCGCGGATAAAAAGATAAAGACCGTTTCCGGTTTCGGAAAGGAAAAAACTTTCATTTATGGGGTTTGCTTCCACATGGCCGGCGCGAATAAGCGGCCCGCGGGAAAGCTTTCCGAAAAACGCAAGAAAAACCGTAAAATCCGCAAAAGAGCGTATGGGTTTTGCTTCGCCTTTATAAAGGTCAACAAAATATCCGATTGCCGTAAAGGATATTACCATGGCTGCAAAGGGTGCAAATCCTCCGGAAAGCTGATTTTTTAAAGAAAAATAAAAAATCACGGCCGCGTTTATAAATATGGAAAAAATAAAAACGGCCTTTTTTCTGCGGGCGTTTTCTTCGCTTTTCAGCATAACTTCCGAAAGAATAAAAAGCAAAACAATATCCGCAGCAAAAAGCAAAAATTCCCCGGGCCGGGAAAGCGCAAGAAAAAGCGCGGAAACAACCGCCAGAACGGCGCTTTTTGCCTTTTTGGGCGAAAGATTATATATAATCAGCGCCGCGGGAAGAAAAAAGAACAAAAACGTAAGGCTGTTAATATTCACGGCGGCGCCTCCTTTCATTGTTTTTTAATTTCTTCAACCGCAAAAAGCAGTTCTTTTTCTGTTGTTATTATGGGAAGAATTTCCGCAATAGAATTTGCGGAAAGCAGCTTTGGCAAAGAATAATATTCGCAAAGTTTTCTGCGCAGTTCGGCAGAACCCGCTCCGCCGGAAAGGCCAAGTTCATAAAGATAAGCTTTGGATAAAGCGGGTTTTCTTTCAGCGTTTTCGTTTTCAGGGTCTATTCCGGCCTTGCGAAAAGCTTCCAGAAGAACTTCGGTGCTCATACCCTCCACGCCGATAAGGTTTTCTTTTCCGGGTTTTGCCTTGCGTTTTTCTTTTCCGAAAACGTTTGGAATAAACACGTTTGTTATCTGCGCCTTTGGTACCGCGGAAGAAATATAGTGCCGCAGCTTAAACCCTGCGGAATCCGAATCCGTAAGGATTATAATTCCGCTTTTTTCCGCAATGCGGCGAATAAGCGCAAGCCTGTCTTTGTTATTGTATATCTGAAAACCGCCAAGCTCTATTATATTCGCATCAAAAAGCGGAGAAATACGCATTTTGTCGTATTTGCCTTCGACTATTATGGTTTCTTTTATTTTAATACGCTTTTGTGAATTTTCCATGAATCCTCCGTTATTTTACGGAAAATAACCTTGCAACCGTTTCATCAAGTATTATATCCGCATTGCCGCCGGTGCTTTTCATGCGCTGTTCCGCATCAAGAAGAATATCAAGACAAAGAAGAAGCGATTTTGCGGAATATCTGCTTTGCGCGGTAAAAGCTTTGTCTATCAGAAACTGCCTTGGTTTAGGGTAGCTTTTCGGCCAGTCCGCGGCAATGTCGTTTTTGGTTTTTCCGCAGGAGCGGGCGGCCTTTGCACGGAACATATCAATGTACATTCCGGAAAGGATATTCAGAATAAGCGGAGCGGCTTCGCCCATTTCGCGCAGTTCTTCAAGCACCGCAAAAGCACCCGTGCGGTCCCTTGCGGCAATTTTTGCAGAAAGGTCGAATACTTTTGCATCCGGAGTGGCACAGGTCATAAGGTCGATATCCGCCTTTGTGATGATGCCCTGACCCTTGTATTCCGCAACCTTGCGTGCCTCGTTCATCAAAAGTGCGGAATCGCTTCCGCAGCGTTCAACCATATACGCACAAAGATCCCGGGGAATACTGCAGTGGTATTTTGAACAGGTCTTTTCTATCATGCTGCAAAGTTCCGCCGCGGTCGGGGTTTCACATTTAATAACTCCGCCGCCGGATTTATCTATAATTTTTTTAAGGGATTCAATATAGTTTTTTCTGGAAGAGGTTTTTGCTTTGGAATCTTTTTTTGCTTCCGTATCTATAGAAGCAAAAAAGAATACCAGAACAGTGCTGCCGCCAAGTCCGCAGACTTCTGCCACAAGCTGTTCGAATTTTTTATATTCGTTTTCTGCCATGCTGCCAAAGGGTATGTCTTCGCAGACAACGCATCTTCTGCCGCCGCCAAAGGTTATTTCAAAAGCGGCATCCGCAACGGTATCCGCAGGGGTGCTTCCGGAAAAACGGTGGTTATCAAAGCCGGTGCCGCCCTCTGTGGTAACGGATATTATTTTGTTAAGAATGGCGCGTTTGCGCTGGTCATCGGCACCGCCGATAAAATAGCAGGGAAGGGGTACGCCGATTTTTAAATGGCGCCTTACCTCGTCCATATCCTTGAATATCATTAAGAAAGCCATCCTTTCCTGATGTTTCCGTCATATCCGTAAAATTCCATGCTGCCTTTTTTAAGGGTAGCGGTTTCCGCCGCTCCGCTAAAAAACCCTTCCATCTGCCGAAGAATCATATATTCACAGCGAAGAGAAGGGTATTCTGCCGGAGAAACCCCGTCAAAAATGATTATATCCGCTTTGCGGAATTTTGGTTCTATATCCATTATATCACATTCTTCGGAAATGTATAGAAGGGATATTTCTTCCGCATCAACACAGAATACTCCGGAAGAGATTATGTGTACCTTTCCGTTTTCCCAAAAAGATACCTCGCCTTCTTTGGCAAAACAGGCGCCTTCGCATCTTTCAACCGCTTCGCCCATAGAAAGAAGGGCAAGCTTTGTTTTTTCCGCGGAAGCTATTTCTGCTTCTGCCGCGCCGGAAAATGCATCAAGGCTTATAAAAACGTCATAATAAGATGCAAAATCCACATTGTATTTATCATCAGCATCAAGGCCGTGTGCTACGAGCACGCGGCTTTTGCCTTTCGAGCATTCCACGGCAGTACCGTGCTCGATGGCGGAAATTTCTATTTTTGCGCTGCCGGAAAACAGCAGATAATTTATAAAAATTCCGCCGCAAAGAACAAATACAGAAAGCACAACCCCAAAAGGAATATACTTAAAAGATTTTGAAGCCAAAGCCGGAACAATTATGAGCACCGCGCTGCCGAATATCCAAAGCAGCACCCACGGGCTTTCTGCGTTAAACATAAAATCACCCTCAAAAGCAAAAAAATCCGCAATTCTGTAAAGCATGCCGGAAAACACCATGCATATAACCGCAGTGCCGCCGGCGAAAAAATCAAGAACCGGCAGAAGGCCGAAAATAACCGTAGCTATACCAAGAATGATTATCGGTGCGGCAAAAACAGAAGCAAATATATTGGAAACCAAAGCAACGGGATAAATCTCTTTAAAAACCGCCGCGGAAACCGGAAGAACCGCAAAAAACGCGCTTGTGCTTACGGCAAAGGATTCCGCCGCAAAATAAAGAATACGGTTTTTGGCTTTGAAAAGCAGCTTTTTAACAATAAATTCTTTAAGCGGAGCTGCAAAAACGCAGATGGAAAGGCACGAAAAAGCTGACATCAAAAATCCGGCGTCACAGGCGGCCATCGGGTCTGTTACAAGCACCGCCGTTACCGCAATGCCAAGATTATCTATGCTGTGGGAACCGTAAAGCAGAATTTTTACCGCATAGCGGACAATAAGCATGGTGCCGGCGCGCCTTATGGAAACACCCATTCCGCCTATCAGCATATATGCAAGCACGGCAAAAATCAATATAAGCAAATCATGCTTTTCAAGCGTGTTTTTTCGTTTGGCGATTTGGATCAGCTTTTCGAAAAGAAAAATAACGATAACCATGTGCAGTCCGGAAACCGCCAGAATATGGCTTATGCCGCTTTGACGGAATGTTTCGGTTATTTCGCTTTCAAGCTTTCCTCTTGTGCCGATAAGTATCTGCTCCATAAAGGGCGCGTGCCAGCCGATAAAATATTCGTATATTACGGAAGAAATTTCTTCCCTTATGCGGTAAATTATATATCCGGGAAAAGTTCTGTCCTCGCCGGTAACTTCCAGCGCTTCTTTGCTGTAAGCATAAACAGAAATTCCCCGGGAACGGTCCGTGATGAATTCCGTGCCGTCTTT
>SVNB01000069.1 GCA_015067125.1 Oscillospiraceae bacterium | reverse complement strand
TGCGATGGCGATGGTGCCGTCTTCGTTATTGGTTACGGTCCAGATTTCGCTTTCGCCGTATCCGGTAAGTTTTTCGCCGGAAAGAGCTACGTCCACACCAACGTTATAGTTGCCGGTTTTGGTTGCAGAAAGTGCTTTGTTATATGCCGGCGCCCAGATTACATAATCGCCGTCGGGAATTTCTTTGCCGCTTTCAACAAGGAAGAGCTGCATCTGATAGATTGCAGTTTCTTTAATGCCATAGGTGGTAAAGCCTTTGTAATATTCCATTGCCTGGTTATAGTTGCCGTTATAGTTTGCGCCAACGTTTTTGATATACCAGGTGCCTTCGGGGCCTTCCGCAAAGGTCCATTTACCGCAGTCGGTAAGTTCTTCTTCAAAGCTCATGCCGTTGCCGGTAGGAGCGGAAGTAAGATATTTTCCGTCAAGGGTAAAGATGTAGTTATCGCCTTCGATATCAACAACAAGGTTTGCCATACCTTCTTCAAGAGGAAGCTTGCCTTCCGCAAGTTCTGCAGGAATAGCGCCTATTCTGCTGCCGCTTGCTTCGGATGCCATTGCGTTGCCGGAGTTGTAAATCGCGATAACGTCGCCTTTTCCGGGAAGTCCGGTAAGTTTTTCCGCATACTGAACTTCGGGTTCAGCCGCAACAGGATAGAACGCAAGCTGGAACTGGTCATCGGTTGCAGCATAGGAAGAATTATAGGTGCTCCAGTTGCTGAATTTTGCGTACCATTCCATAAAGTTGCCGCGGCCGACATTCTTTACGTTGTAAAGTCCGTCGCCAAGAACAACGATTTCCCAGGTATCGTTTACAGCATCCATGGTCATGGAAGAATTGGAAGCAGCCATAGAAAGCTTCTGTCCGCCGTTTGCGATGGTAACAGTACCGTCTTCGTTATTGGTTACGGTCCAGATTTCGCTTTCGCCGTATCCGGTAAGTTTTTCGCCGGAAAGAGCTACGTCCACGCCGACGTTATAATAGCCGGTTTTGGTTGCGGAAAGTGCTTTGTTATATGCCGGTGCCCAGATTACGTAATCGCCGTCTGCAATAATTGCTTCGGGAGCTTCGGGAGCTTTTTCGATGATTTCCACGGAAACGATTCCGCTCATCTGAGGATCTCCGTTATAGGAAGATCTTTTGCCGGTTACTTTTACGGTATCGCCCACTTCAACTTCGGGAAGATCTTTGTTTCCGTAAACATAAATGCTTGCGGTTGCGTCTTCAAAGAAGAAGTTTCTGTAGGTGGGGTTTTTAACCTCGGTGATTTTACCGGTTACAGCATAAAGGGTATCGTCCTCTGCTGCTGCAAGGAATTCCGCTGCGGTTACTTCTTTTACAGCGGGAGCTTCCGGTTCTTTGGGAATTGCATAGAATGCAAGCTGGAACTGGTCATCGGTTGCAGCATAGGAAGAATTATAGGTGCTCCAGTTGCTGAATTTTGCGTACCATTCCATAAAGTTGCCGCGGCCGACGTTCTTTACGTTGTAAAGGTCATCGCCAAGAACAACGATTTCCCAGGTATCGTTTACAGCGTCCATGGTCATGGAAGAATTGGAAGCAGCCATAGAAAGCTTCTGTCCGCCGTTTGCGATGGTAACAGTACCGTCTTCGTTATTGGTAACGGTCCAGATTTCGCTTTCGCCGTATCCGGTAAGTTTTTCGCCGGAAAGAGCTACGTCCACGCCGACGTTATAATAGCCGGTTTTGGTTGCGGAAAGTGCTTTGTTATATGCCGGTGCCCAGATTACATAATCGCCGTCTGCAATAATTGCTTCGGGTTCTTCCGGTTCAACAGGAGCGGAGGAACCGCCGCCAAGCTTCCAGAAACCAACGGTCTGGTTTTTGGTATTGCCGGTGGTGTTTTTGTATGCACGCCAGTTTGCGCTTACGCTGTAATCGCCGTTGTTGTTGTCATAAACACCAAGCCAGCGGTTATTGGTGCCGTCGCTTGTACGGAGGTAATTTCCGTCAAGGTTCCATACACCTTTGGTGGCGTCAACACGCACGCCGTTGTTATTATCGATGGAATTGAGATATCCGGTTGCGGAAGAGATGGTGTATCCTCCGTCAACTGCAGAAATCTTCCAGCCGTAATCGGCAGATGCCGTAACGATGGAATTTCCCTCAACAGTAACAACATCTGCCGGGTTCTTAGCGCTTACATTGCTCGGCAGAGCATATGTTACGCCATGGGGATTGGTCATGGTGATCATAACGGTATCATCCGCGGTAATATCCGCAAAATCCACCTTGGTCCATGTAACGCCGTTTACCGCAAAAGCGGTTACCGGGAACATGGAAACAACCATGAGCACTGCCAGAAGAACGGACAAAAGTTTGTTCGTTTTGCTGTTTTTCATTCTTTTTTCCTTCCTTTCTAAAATCAGCCGGGCATATTTTTCTCCCTTTTTTGCGGCAAAAAACATTGCAGGCTTAAAAAAGGCCGCAATATACCCATAGCTTATTGATTATATAATATCATAGTAAAGGTAATTTTTCCAGTTAATAATACTTTATTTTTCCAGTTTCGGCAGTTTGCACTATACTGTGCAAAAAATTTTATTCTGCTTGACATAATCTTTTTATGTTGTTATTCTTTTTATTGTACGAAAATGTAATTTTTCCGGGGAAAGGAGAGAGTTTTTTGTCCCCAAAAAAATGGTTTATAAATAACAAACGCACCGTAATACTTCTTGCCGTGTGCGCTTTGATTTTTGTTTTCGGCTGTGTTATGGCAGCTCCTGAAAAAGAAGCTTCCTCTTCTCCGGCGGAATATTCCGAATACGAAAGAGCCAAAATCGTACAGATCCTTGCGGACAGCACCGAAGCGGACGAAGCTTCTGACGGCGGCTGGCGCGGCGAGCAGCTTATGCTTGCAGAGGTGCTTACCGGTCAGTATGCCGGCAAAACCCTGCAGGTTTCCAACTTTGTCGGCCCGCTGTACGGCGTTCCGCTTGAAGAAGGCGACGGCGCGGTTATAGTAATTTCCACCTATGCGGACGGCAGCTTTATGGGAACGGTGTATGAATTTGACCGCCTTGTGCCGCTTATCGCTGTTGTTGCCGTTTTTCTTGCGGCGGCAATACTCGTCGGCGGAAAAACCGGTGCAAAATCCCTGCTTGGTCTTCTTGTAACGCTTGCTTCGCTTTTCTTTATACTTATTCCTTCTTTGATGAAAGGCGCACCCACCCTGCCCACCGTTTTTGCCGTCTGCGCATACATCGCAGTGGTAAGCCTTGCCATTCTTGGCGGAGTGCAGAAAAAAACTGTCTGCGCCATGCTCGGCACCATTTGTGGCACCGCTTTTGCCATGGTTTTCGGCCTTGCCGCACAGGTTTTTCTGCGCATAGACGGTCTGCGTGTTCCCGACGTGGAACCTCTGCTTCAGCTGCGGCAGACCGGCACGCCCATAGGCCTTACGGGGCTTCTGGTCGGCGGTGTGATCATCAGTGCTTTGGGCGCTGTTATGGACGTAACCATGGGCATTTCCTCCTCGCTTTTCGAAGTCAGCGCCGCAAATCCGGAACTTGGCAGAAAAGAGCTTTTCCGTTCCGGCATGAACATCGGCCGGGATATGGTCGGCACTATGACGAACACGCTTATTCTTGCTTTTCTTGGCAGCAGCTTTGTGCTGATTCTTTATCTTTATTCCATCGGACTTTCCAGCCACCAGCTTATAAGCTCCGCATATCTTTCCATAGAAGTGATAAGCGGTATTTCCAGCAGCATCGGCGTAATTCTTTCCATTCCCGTAACAGCACTTATCACCGCAAACGCTTTGGCAAAAAAATAAAAATTTCCGAAAAAAGCGCCCCGGAATTATTCCGCGAGCGCTTCTTTTTTTGATATTATTTTTTCCATATGCGGTTTTATTCTTTCCGCAGATTCTTTTTCGAAAACAAAGCGGCGTTTTTCTTCCGGAACAATAAGACTTATCCAGCCGCAGCGGTCGGTACCTGTTCCGGTAATTTTTTCTTTTGGAACAAATTCGATAATCGGCTTTACATTTTTATAGTAAAGAACGCTTATACCCTCTTCACCGAAAAAGAATTTTGCCGCCCGGTCGGAATCCGTGCGGATAAATCCCTCTTCTGCAAGAAACCAGCTTTGCACGATAAGGCGCTCATCCCGTTTATATTTTTTCGCGCTTTTATCTTTATCGGAAACACTCTTCCAAAGAGCAAAACCGGTCATAACCGCAAAAACCACAAGCGCAAGGTACCAATCCTGCGGAGCAAGAAACATCAGTGCCGCAAAAGTGATTATTCCGCATATCGCGCCGGCAAGCAAAGCCGCCGGAAGTTCTTTTTTCCATTTTTCGTCCAAAAAAGACCGCCTCCTTTTAACAGATTTATTTTACCACCTTTTTCTTTCGCAGTCATCAATTTTCTGTAAACATTTTATCCGGCGGAATTTCGCCGCAAAAACCGCATGAGCATCAGCAAAAACAAAACCCGTGCTCATTTTGAGCACGATATCCATATAGATTTTTCCGCAATGCCTCATATAACCTTGGTAAAACAAGTTTCAGTGTTTTTTTAATGATGATAACGGATAACAAAAAACGATAGCCGTTTTTTCGGCTATCGTTTTTTTACATTAATTAAAATAATGAAATTTTTCTGGTGCTGAAACCTTCCTGAAGAGTGGCGCTGTATTGAACATTGGTGTAACCAGTGTTATGGTTTGCGGCACGTTTAAGAAGAAGCTCGACTGCTTTCATTCCCATTTCTTCGGAAGGCTGATCAAGGGTTGTAATATTGGTGCCGGTTTCAAGAAGCATGGGAACTCGATTAAGAGCAATCAGGCTCAGATCATCGGGGATTCTTTTACCAAGCTGCTGAAATCTTGCAACAAAGCCGACGCATTGCTCACTGCTCAAAATATAAAGAGCAGTAAAATCATATCCTTCCCTTACAAATTTATTTGCAAAATTTGCACCGTCGGCATATGTCATATCTTCATAAAAGACGCTTTTTTCTGCTTGTGCAAAGGAAAGACCGGATTCAACAAGGGCATTCATAAATCCGACTTTTTCGTCGCGGGTGTTTGTGGATTCGGTTTTTGTGGTTAAAAGAGCTATGCGCTGATGTCCCATTTTCTGAAGATAGCGGACTGCCGTCTGGGCAGAATCAAAATGCGCCAACTGAACGGAGTCGTAATTTATTCCGTCTATTTTACGGTTAAGCATAACTACCGGAATGGAAATTTCGCTGAGCATATTGCGGTATTCCGGAGTATCGAGAGCTGTTACAAAAATTATGCCGACATATCCTTCACGGCATGCCATCATAACATATTCTTTTTCGACAGAAACATCGCCGCCGCTGTTGCAAAGAACCATAGTAAGATGTTCACGGTTAAGAGCTTCTGCAACACCGGAAATAAGGGAAGCAAAAAGGGAATAAGTAAAATCGTTTACCACAACAAGAACACTGTTGCGTTTTTCTTCCGAAATTTCGGAACCGTTTATTTCAACGCCAAGTTCATGCATCGCTTTATATACTTTATTTACAAGATGCGGCTTTACAAGTTCAGGGTTATTAAAAACCCTTGAAACGGTTGCACAGGAAACGCCTGCATATTTAGCAATCTCTTTTTGAGTTACCTGCATTGTTTTATTGCCTCTTTTTAATTAAATTTCATTATATAGAAATTTTAGCACAAATTTTTGAAAAAATAAATAGTATAATTTCAGAAATTTCAGGAATTTACACTTTATCTGTGAAAAAAGTGTATAGCAAGTACCGACAAAATAAACAGTATTTTTATAAAATTATGTATAATTCTTACAAAATTTGAAATTATTTCTGAAATATCTGAAATATTGTTGAAATTTACGTTTCATATGTGTTATTTTATAAACGCAGAAAATCGATCGATATAAAATTTTTCAGAAAGGAATTTAACAAATGGAGTACATTAACGTACGAGGACTCGATAAACCCGTCCCGAAGCTTATTTTCGGTACCGCATGGTTCTCTCTTGACGCTGAAGAAGAAGCACACAAAATGATGGACCTTTATGTTGAAAAAGGCGGCACCATGATCGACACCGGCCGTTATTACGGAAAAGGCAACGGCATTGCAAAATCCGAAGAAATTCTTGACCGCTGGCTTCGCAGCACTAAAGTAAAAAGAGAAGACATTATGATCTCCGATAAATGCTGCAACTGCCTTATCGACAGAAAAGGCCATCTTCATGAAGAATTTGTTCGCGTAAGCCCCACTTTCATTCAGGAAGACCTTATGTACAGCCTTGACCGTGTTGGCGTTGACTATTTTGACCTTTACCTCATCCACAGAGATGACCCGCATGTACCGGTTGAAGCACTTATGGATAAAATGGAAGAACTTCGCATTGCAGGTTACTTCAAAGCATTCGGCGTTTCCAGCTGGCAGCCTTCCCGTCTTAAAGAGGCAATGGATTACTGCAAACGCATGAACTACCGCGGACCTTCCGTAAGCAGCCCCGAATACAGCCTTGTTCACGCACAGTATAACCGCTGGCCCGGAACCTGGTATGCAGATGATGAATATGCACAGTGGCACAAAGAGAACAATATTTCTCTCTTTGCCTGGGCAGCACAGGGCGCAGGATTCTTTGTAGATCCGCTTCTTCCCGCATACGATCCTGAAACCGCACCCATGATGACCAAAGAATCCTTCCTTACCGAAGAAAACTTTGAACGCAGAAGAAGAGCTCTTGAACTTGCAAAAGTTCGCGGCTGCAGCGGCACCAACATTGCTCTTGCATACGTTCTTTCTCAAGATCTTCCTCTTGCAGCACAGATCGGTCCCCAGAACCAGTGGGAACTCGAAGACTGCATCAGAGCTATGGAAGAAATTAAACTTTCTCAGGCAGAGATCGAATATCTCCAGCTTAAAAGAGAAACTTGGGAAGATTAATTCCACAATGTAAATACCCCAACAACAAAATAGGCGCCGCTTTAAAAGCGGCACTTATTTTGGCGAAGCAACGTTAATTTAATAACAAAAAGAAAGGAAATTAATGATGGAAAAGAAAAAATTCAAATTCCACTATGGATACGTTGTTCTTTTCGCAACTATCCTTATGAATGTCTATTATGCATGTTCCTACAGCGTAATCAGCCAGTTCATGTCCCCTATCCTCGAAACTTTCCCGGAAATCACCAGAACTCAGTTCTCTTTGGTTTTCTCCATCCATTCTCTCTCCAGCGCACTTTATCTTACCCAGTTTGGTAAAGTGACCAAACTTCTCCAGAACGAAAACGTGCCGATCCTCGGCGGTCTTGGCCTTGCAGTCGGTTATTTCATTTATTCCACCGCATCCAACATCTATGTTTTCTATGCAGCAGCATTCCTTGTAGGTCTTTGCGCGGCATTCTTCTCCTCTGCAATCACCATCACTCTTATCAACAGATGGTTTGCCAAAGGCCAGGCAACTCTTCTTGCAATTTCCATGACTGTTGGTGCACTCGGCGGCACTGTCGGCAGCAAAATCGTTGGTTCCGCAATCGGCGAAATCGGCTATAACGCAACCCTCCGTTACATTGCAATCGGCATGGTGGCAGTAGTTGTTGTTATGCGTCTTCTCCTCAGAAAAGACCCCGCAAAACTCGGAATCACCCCCTGCTTTGCTGATGAAGTTGCGGCAAAAACCGAATCCGGCGAAAAGAAAGAACTCCCCGGTATCACCTTCAAAGAAGCTCTTAAAACCTATAACCTTTACGCAATCCTCGGCGTGTTCCTTCTCTTTGGTATGTGCTTCTATGCAACTTACCAGAATATGTCCGTATATATGTCCGACCTTGGATTTGACGCAACCACTGTTGGTTCCATCTTCGGCATGATCTTCCTTGTAAACGCAGTCACCATGGTTCCCGGCGGCGCTGTTGCTGACTGGCTCGGTTCCAGAATCACCATGATCACCCTTATCTGCGCATTCATCGCATGTGTTGCAATCATGGCGTTCACCACTCCTTCCGTTGGAATGATGTATCTCGTCTGCATCCTTATGGGTGTTGCATATCTCTTCCCGAAGGTTCTTTCCTGCGCAATGGTAACCGCAGCATTCGGCCCCAAAGATTCCGCTTCTTTCACCGGCTGGATCCAGTCCATGATCTGCATCGGCGCATTCATCGGCAGCCCCGCTCTTAACGCTGTTTATGATATGACCGGTTCTTACAGCGGCGCATTCATTGTAATGATCCCTGTAATGATCGTTTGCGCAATTCTTGGTTTCACCGGAATTAAAAAAGTAAAAGGTTGGTAATTTTATGCAAATCTTAGGTATAATCCTCGGCTTTGCGATACTTATATACGTTACATATAAAAACTGGTCCGTTTATCTGGCAAGTTTTCTTGCCTCGGTTGCTGTAATAATCTGCGCGGGACTTCCCCTTACAGAAACAATTGCAACTTCCTACATAGGCGGAATCGGTGCAATATTCACAAGCCTTTTCGGAATGTTTATGTTCGGTTCCGTAATGGCAAAGATATATGCGGTGAGCGGTGCGGCTTCTTCGATAGCGACCACTCTTTGCAATACCTTTCTTAAAAACAGCGGTTCCGAACAGAAAAAACAGATAATGGGAATTCTTGTTGTAATTTTTGCTTCTGCAATAATCTGCTATGGCGGAATCAACGCGGCAATAGTAATTATCACAATTTATCCCATCTGTCTTGCTGTTTTCGAAAAATGCAATATTCCAAAGCGTTTTGCTCCGGGCGTTATCCTTGGCGGAAGCTGCACCTTTGCCCTCAGCGGCCCGGGTGCTCCTCAGCCGACCAATATGATCCCTTGTCAGGCTCTTGGAACAAGCTCCACCGCGGGACTTATCCCCGGAATTGTGGGAATTATTGTCGAGATTATCATAATGGTGATGGTCCTCAATAAAATGATAAGCAACGCAAAAGCAAAAGGCGAAATTTTTGAATACGGTCCGAAGGACAGCGCTTCCGTTTCCGACAAAAAGGTTCCGGGCTTCTGGATTTCTCTTATTCCGCTTGTTGTTCTCTTTATCCTGTTTAACATTTTTGAAGTGAACATCATCTTCTGCACCCTTGTTTCTTCTGTACTTTCTCTTGTTCTTTTCTATCCCTTTATGGAAAAGGAGAAGGTCAAAGGTTATGTGAACGAAGGCTTCCTTTCCGCTCTCACTCCGGTTGGAAGCATCGGCGCGGTTTTTGGATTTGCTTCCTGTGTTCAGAAAGTTCCGGCTTTCCAGAATATTGTTGATGCGATACTCGGAATAGAAACAAACCCGCTTTTGCTCTGCATAATTTCCGTCGCATTCCTCTGCATGCTCACCGGCGGTTCCACCACCGGCCAGTCCATAGTTCTTCCCATCGTAAGACCTATTCTTGAAGCAAAAGGACTTTCTGCGGAAGTAATGCACAGAATTGCAACTTTTTCCGCAACAACGCTGGATTCCCTTCCGCACAGCGGAACTATCCTTATGACTGTTGCACATTCTGACCTTAAGATGAAAGACGCCTATCCGGCGATTTTTGTCACAACAACACTTGCCACCGTTGCTGCAACCGGAGTTGTAACCGTTCTTCTCTGGCTGTTCCCCTGGATGGCATAAAAAGGATACAACCCTCTTTTCTGTTTGTTTTTTCAAGGGGCTTTTAATTAAACAAAA
>SVNB01000068.1 GCA_015067125.1 Oscillospiraceae bacterium | reverse complement strand
GCCATCGTGTATAGCCACAAAATCCGCATTTTCCGAAATTGCAAAAACACCGTTTTTAACAGATTCCGCACGGTTTGCTCCGCCGGAAACAACGGTTTTAAGCTTTGCTATGCCGTATTCTTTTGCAAGGGATTTTACAGCTTCTATGGAAGAATCTTTTGTGACCACAACGATTTCGGAAACTTCCTCGCATTTTTCACAGGCAAGCATACTTCTTGCGATAACCGGAACGCCGGCGATGGAAAGGAAGATTTTGTCTTCGCCGCCCATGCGCTGGGAACTTCCGGCGGCAACGATCACGGCACTTAAAAAAGGCTTTGAAAAAAGGCTGGATTCAAAATATTCTTCCACAATAAACCCTCCCCGGTTATCATTTTCTTTAAAACAGCAAAAATACAAATAAAGCTCCGCCGCGAAAACGGCTTTTTACGTTTTTATAATACCACAAAATTCGGTTTGACAAAACCCCTTTGTGACAATATAATTATCAATAGAATACCGGAAAGGAGCGTTTTTATTTTGGAAAACAAACGCGGACTTTTTATTGTAATAGAGGGTGTTGACGGCAGCGGAAAATCCACTCAGGCAAAGCTTTTGGCGGAATATCTGCGCAAAAAAGGAAGAACCGTTCACCACACCTGCGAACCGACGGAAACCGGCCTTGGCGGCATGGTTCGCGACGGCCTTGGCGGCGAACACCCGCGCACCAGAGAAGAACTTGCGGCGATGTTTGCGGCAGACAGAGTTGCCCACAACGTGGGCCCGAAAAACGGCATAAAAAAGCACCTGGCAGAGGGCACGGACGTTGTTTGCGACAGATATTATTATTCTTCCCTTGCGTATCAGGGTGTTGACGGAGCCATGGAATGGGTTGCCGCCATGAATCTGGAATGTCCCGTTATCACAAAGCCGGATATCTGTCTTTTTCTTGATATGGATCCGGAAAAATGCCACGAGCATATTCGCGCCGGCAGAACTCATTTTGAAATTTATGAGGAAAACGCGGCCATGATTTCCGAAACCCGCCGCCGCTACGGAATTGTTTTCGAAATGCTTAAAGATCGCGATAACATCGCCGTAATAGATTCCACCGGCAGCATAGAAGAGGTTTTTGAACAGATAAAAACAGAAATTGATAAATTGCTTTGATAAAAAACGCCCTTTGCAAAAGGGCGTTTTTTAGTTGACGGCTGAAAATTATTTTTTCAAATCCGCCGCACGGGCGGTCTGTGCGGCCGCACATTTGACGATGTTTTTGCCTCCTCGGAGGAGGAGGTGTCTGCGAAGCAGACGGAGGAGGGATTATCAGGTAACCCGGAGGGCAAATGCGCCCCTCGTTAGAGGGGAGAGGGCCACGAAGTGGCGAGGGGATTCAGCAAACAGGCAACCCGGAGGGCAGCCTTCCCCCGGGGGAAGGTGGCATTTGCGAAGCAGACGGATGAGGGCAAACCCTGTTATATTTTTGTTTGTTCGCCGTTTTTCGGGCGGCCACACAGGGCCGCCCCTACGAAGTTTCAATAAAATTCATCGGATTTTGCAAAAGAATCTCCGGCAGTTCTGTTTTGCTGAAAACAGTTTTTTAAACCAGCAAAACAGAACATAAAAAGCTTTTTTTGCATAATTTAAAAATTTTATTTCCCTGCATATTGCTATGAATTAACAGTTATGCTATAATAAATTGCTTAAGTATATTTATTATATATTATAAGAGGTTTTTGACTATGATGATATCCACAAAAGGCCGTTATGGCCTCAGGCTTATGATCGACCTTGCCACAGAAGGCGGCGAAAGACCTGTTCCGGTAAAAGAGATTGCCAAAAGACAGAATATAAGCGAAAAATATCTTGAACAGATAATCAGTCCCCTTTCCAAAGCCGGACTTGTTAAAAGCATTCGCGGAGCACAGGGCGGATATATTCTTGCAAAACCTGCGTCAGAAATCACCGCCGGAGAAATCCTGCGCGCCGAAGAGGGCACCATTGCCCCGGTGGAATGCTGCGATACCGGCTGCGAACATTCCGCAGGCTGTGTTACCATAGGCCTTTATAACCGCATAAAAGCCGCCGTTGACGGAGTGGTGGATTCCACCACCATTGCGGATATGCTTGCGGAGGCCGGAATTTCTGTTTAAAAGGGCATTTTTTACAGTTTCTTCATAATTGAATTATTGCTTTTGCCCTTTGCGGCATATATAATAATATTTATAAAGACAACAACGATTTTAACCGCTCGAAAGGAGAGCACTTCATAATGAATTTTAACATCTTCAAGTTTTTTAATCAGGATATAGGCATCGACCTTGGTACCGCAAACACCCTTATTTTTTCCAAAGGCAAGGGCATTATTATGCGCGAACCTTCCGTTGTTGCAGTAGATACAAGAACAGATACCGTCCGTTACGTCGGCCAGGAAGCAAAAGAGGTTATCGGCCGTACTCCCGGTTCCATTGTTGCGGTAAGACCCCTTAAAGACGGCGTTATTGCGGATTTTGATATTGCGGCTTCCATGCTCCAGATTTTTATCAAAAAAATCTTCAATAACTCCATTTTTGCAAGACCCCGCTGTGTTATCTGTATTCCCTCCGGCGTTACCGAGGTTGAACGCAGAGCGGTTCGCGAAGCAGCCATGAAGGCCGGCGCACGCCAGGTACATATCATCGAAGAACCCATGGCAGCGGCCATCGGCGCCGGACTTCCCGTAGCGGAAGCCTGCGGCAGCATGGTTGTGGATATCGGCGGCGGTACCTGCGAAGTTGCGGTTATCTCTCTTGGCGGCATTGTTGCTTCCAAATCCGTTCGCGTGGGCGGCGATGAATTTGACTCCGCAATCATTTCCTACATCAAAAGAAAATATAATCTTCTTATCGGTGAACGCAGCGCAGAGGCCATTAAAATGACCATCGGTTCCGCATTCCCGTTTGAAGAAGAACTTGAAATGGAAATCAAGGGCCGCAACCTTGTGGACGGCCTTCCGAAGAATATGTTCGTCACCAGCGAAGAAATCCGCGATGCCCTTGCGGATCCGCTTTCTTCCATTGTTGACGCCATCAAATCCACCCTCGAACGCACTCCGCCGGAACTTTCCGCGGATATCATCGACCACGGCATCACCCTTACCGGCGGCGGAAGCCTTCTTCACAACATAGATAAACTTGTTTCCAAAGAAACCGGTATGCCCGTATATATTGCGGAAAATCCCCTTGACTGCGTTGCCGCGGGCGCGGGCGAAGTTCTTGATAATATCGACCTTCTTAAAGAGGTTGTTTCTGATAGCGAACGCCGCCTTGGCTGATAAAAATTTTTGATGATCCGTTCATGGAGGAACCGCTTTTTTACGGATCCTCCATGAATTTTTTCTTTTTGCACCGGGCAAATATTCACCGATAAAATTACGCTGCCTTTTCGGGAAAAAGGCAGGCATAACAGAAAGGAGGTGCGGCGCACCGTGCAGAAGTTTTTAAAAAGCTGGTATTTTAAGGTGCTTTGCGCGCTGGCGGTTTTTTCTCTGGCACTTATGATAAGGGCCGCATCTTCCGGCAGTGCCGATGTTTTTCTTTCTCAGGCGGTTTCTGTTATTTCTCAGCCTTTTCTTAATTTAAGTTCCTCCGTAACAAATTCCGTAAACGATTTTCTGGACAGATTTGTTCACGCAGAGGAAAACTATCTTAAAGTTCAGGAACTGGAAGAAAAACTTAGAGAAGCAAACGAAAAGCTTGTTGACTACGAAAGTATCAAGCGCGAAAATGAACAGTTCCGCGAATTTTTGCAGCTTAAAGAAACCAACCCG
This sequence comes from Oscillospiraceae bacterium, assembly GCA_015067125.1. GTDB lineage: Bacteria > Bacillota > Clostridia > Oscillospirales > Ruminococcaceae > UMGS1668. Next base: position 6,496 of record SVNB01000068.1, on the reverse strand, counting down.
GATTACGACTTCGCAACGGCCACCGTCATCGGCCGAGATTCCACCAACCGCTTTGGTTCCTTTACCATAGATAAGGGAAGCCTTGACGGCGTTGAAGCGGCAGACCCGGTTATCACCGCGGACGGCCTTGTGGGAATTGTGTGGGAAGTGGGTCTTACCTATTCCCACGTGCGCACCATTCTGGATATTTCTGTGGAAGCGGGCGTTTATGACGTTGCCACCCGAGATTCCGGCATAGTTACCGGCGATATCAGCCTTTCTTCCGAAGGGCTTTGCAAGCTTAAATATCTTCCCAAAGAATCCGGCATTGCTTCCGGCAACCTTATTGTAACTTCCGGCATCGGCGGCGTGTTCCCCAAAGATTTGCCGGTGGGAACGGTAAAAAGCATAGAGGTGGATTCCAGCGGGCTTTCTCTTGTAGCGGATATAGAACCCGCCGCAGATATTTTTGACGTTACGGAAGTTCTGGTAATCAAGTCCTTTAATGGGCAGTCCCAGGGATATTCCAAAAACGCGGAGGAAGGCGGCGAAGCCGAATGACAAAGTATTTTCGCCGCAAGGTAATTAAGTTTTTTACCTGTTTTGTTATAGTTTTTGCTTCATACATAATCCAGACTACGCCCGGGCTTTTTGAATTTTTTGGAATAAAGCCTATTCTTGTTCTGCCTGCCTGCATCTGCATCGCCGTTTTCGAAGGCGAATTCGCCGGCGGGCTTTTCGGCTTTTTTGCGGGACTTTTGTGCGACAGCGCTTCGGAAACGGTTTTTGGCTTCAACGCTTTTATTTATCTTTCTTTTTGCGTTCTGGCAGGGCTTGCAACAATATATATTTTTCGCAGAAGCACCATAAACATAATGCTGCTTTGCCTTGCGGCGGTTTTTCTGCGTTCCGCTTTGGAATTTTTCTTTGCGTTTGTTCTTTATGAATATCCGGATCTTGACGTTTTCTTTTATACGGTAATTGCGCCCCAGGCGGTGCTTTCTTCGATTTTTTCTCTTCCGTATTGCGCGCTTTTCCGGTGGCTGCACAAAAAATTTGAACCGGAAGAAACAAGGGAATAAAAATCTTTTGCCGAAAGGAGATGAATATCTTTGGCAGATAAAAATCAGAATATTTCGCGTTCGCGCCAGACGATATTCATCGTTATTGTTATAATTGCGGCGCTTATAATACTTATTCGACTTATGACCATGCAGATAGTCGAGGGCGAAAGTTACCGCAGCTATCTTACAGAAGGATATTCCGTAACAAAAACAATAGAAGCTTCCCGCGGGAATATCTATGACCGTTACGGCAGACCCCTTGCCACAAACAGGGTGCGTTATGATATAACGGTGGATAAAAACAACATCGTAACGGATTCCGAAAACTCCATTATTCTGGAACTTATTTCTATTCTGGAAGAAAACGGCGAAGAGTGGATAGATAATCTTCCTATCACAAAAGAAGCTCCTTTTGAATACACCGGAACAGAAACCGCCCGGAAGCGTCTGCGTTCCACCCTTGATATTGCGGATTTTGCTTCCGCGGAGGACGTGGTTTTTCGCCTTAAAGAGCGTTACGACCTGGAAGGTATGAGCGACGAGGATTTTCGCAAGGTCGCAGGAGTTCGCTATGAAATGGAAAGGGTGGGTTATAACTATATAACCCCATATACCTTTGCAAAGGACGTTTCTTCCACCACAATAAATATAATCAGCGAACACAGCTATTATTTTCAGGGCATAGAGATAACAGAAAATTACGAAAGGGAATACCCCAACGGTGACGTTGCGCCCCATATAATCGGTATAACCGGAATAATTTATGAAGAAGAATATGCCAATCTGGATAAAACCGTTTACGGCATGAACGATATCATCGGCAAAAGCGGCCTGGAAGCAGCTTTTGAAAGCCAGCTTAAAGGCAAGGACGGTAAGCTGAAGGTAACTTATGATGCCAACGGAGAGATCATCAGCGAAGAGGTGATCGAAGAGGCTGTTCCCGGCGCGGCGGTTATTTCTACCATAGATATGGATTTGCAGCGCGTAACTTTTTCCGCCCTCGAAAAGCAGATACTCAATCTGCGTTCCACGGCAGAAGCCGGAAAAGGCAAGGAATCCGAAGGCGGCGTGGCGGTTGTTATAGACGTCGGCACCGGAGAAATCCTTGCGGCGGCAAACTATCCTTCGTATAACCTTTCCACCTATTATCAGGATTACGCAACCCTTGTGGAAACGGAATATAATCCGCTTTTTAACCGCGCTACAGAGGGTACCTATGCTCCCGGTTCCACCTTTAAACCCGTTGTGGCAACGGCGGCTTTGCAGCTGGAAAACATCACCGCCAGAAGCACCGTTGACTGCCAGCACGTCTATACTTATTTTACGGACTATCAGCCCACCTGCCTTGGCCACCACGGAAAAATCAACGTGCGTCACGCCCTTGGTTATTCCTGCAATATATTCTTTTACGAAATCGGCCGCATTATGGGAATAGATAACATCCGTCAGTACGCATATTATTACGGCCTTGGCGAACCCACCGGCGTAGAGATAAAAGAGCGCATCGGCCAGGTTTCAAACCCAGACTGGGCCTCAAACAAGGGCATATATTGGAACAACGGCGACGTTCTGCAGGCTTCTATCGGCCAGGGCTACAGCCTTTTTTCGCCCGTACAGATGGCAAACTATGTTGCCACCATTGCAAACAAGGGAGTAAGGGTAAACGCCCATTTTGTAAAATCCATAAACTCCCACGATTTTTCCGAAGTTATTTACGAAACGCCGATAGAGGTGCTTTCTGATATGGGGATGACGGATTACACTTACGAAACCGTTCTTTCCGGAATGCTTCAGTCTTCTCAGGATTCTTCCGGTTTTGTCTGGGCAGATTTTGATATGCCGGTTGCTTCCAAAACCGGTACGCCCCAGACCACAACAAAAACCGTAAACAGTACCTTTATTTGTTTTGCGCCTGCGGATGATCCGCAGATAGCCATTGCCGTTGTTATAGAAAAAGGCTGGCAGGGCTATACCGCGGCCCCGGTTGCAAAAGAAATTTTGCAGTATTATTTTGGTACAGAAAGCGGAGATTCCCCCGAAAACAATATTCTTGTGCCATAAAAACAAGCCGATATTTAACCGCCGAAAAAACGGCGGTTATTTTTTTGCAAAAAAGTATTGACAAACGTAACACTGTTACGCTATAATGCAATCGTAACAATGTTACGCACCGCGCGGATAAAACAGAACAGGAGGCGGATTTGTGCAGTTCAGCGAAGAAAACCTTATATCCAAAAAGCAGCTTTTAGAAAAATACTCCATTTCTTACGGGGCGCTTTACCGCTGGAAGCGCAAAGGGCTTATTCCCGAAGAATGGTTTATAAAAAAATCCACTTCGACCGGGCAGGAAACTTTTTTTCCGGCAGACCTTATTTTTGAGCGGGTGGAGCTTATTCTTGCAAAAAAAGAAGATATTCTTCTTGATGAGCTTGCGGAAAAAATTTTTGGCGAGGAAGAAACAAACGCAAAAATCGTAATAGATACCGTATTTGGTGAAAAAACTTTCAGAATCAAAGATATAAAAGGCATAAAAGGCGTTTTTGAAGACGGAAAAACCGTTGATTTAAGCCAAATTCTGGATTTAAAAAAGGAGAACTGACCATGGATATGAAGATTGCAGGTTCCGGTGTTTTGGGCGCCGGAGAATACGATAAAGTAACAATAAGCGGCAGCGCAAAAGCAGAAGGACTTATTCGCTGCAAACAGTTTCAAAGTGCGGGAGCTTTTTCCGGCAACGCGGAAATTGAGTGTGAAGAGGATATCAAAGTTTCCGGAGCTTTTTCCTGCGACGGAAAGATTACCGCAAAGGAATTCCGTTCTTCCGGAAGCACAAAAACCGGCGGACTTTGCGCCGAAACCATAAAAGTTGCCGGTGCGCTTAAAACAACGGGCGATCTTGTTTCTTCCGGTTACGCGGAAGTTTCCGGAGGATTTAAATGTGAGGGAAACATCAAAGCTTCGGAGCTTAATGTTGCCGGCGGACTTAAAGTAACCGGCGACCTTGAAGCGGAAAACGCTTATATTTCCGGCGGAATTTCCTGCGGAGGACTTATTAATGCGGAAAATCTGCGCATTGATCTGGATTCTTCCACCGGTTCCAAAGCGGAAAGCGTTGGCGGAAGCAAAATCGTTATTGAAAATAAACGAGAAAAAGGCCTTATAGCAAAACTTTTTGGCAAAAGCAAATGCGATTTTACCGTTGCAGAAAGCATAGAAGGCGACGAAATTATAATTGAGCACACCAAAGCCAAAACCGTAACGGGCAGATATGTTATGATTGGCGAAGACTGCGAAATAGACCTTGTGCAATATACAGAAAGTGCCGAGGTTTCTTCAAAATCCAAAGTAGGAAGATGCGAAAAAATCTGATGAGCACCGCATAAAAAACAAGACGAGCACGGTAAATAAATGCCGTGCTCGTTTTTTTGAGGCAGCCACGTAAATGTTCAAACCTCCTCGGAGGAGTTGTCTGCGAATCAGACGGAGTAGAGATAACAGGTAACCCGGAGGGCAGCCTTCCCCTGGGGGAAGGTGGCATTTGCGAAGCAAATGACGGATGAGGGCAAACCCTGTTATATTTTTGTTTGTTCGCTGTTTTTTCGGGCGGCCACACAGGGCCGCCCCTACGACATTTCAATAAAATGCGCCGGTAATTTATAAAACAATCCCCCAGTCTTTTTTAACCGCAGGCGGTTAAAAAATCCAGCCCCCTTTAGGCAAGGGGGCCGAATTGCCAACCGTAGGGAACGCTGTCCTCAGCGTTCCGAAAAAACGGACCGTCGGGGACGACGGTCCCTACAGAAAGTATCCCTTTGGGCAAGGGGGCCGAATTTTTAATTCTCAATTAAAAAAGCACCCCGCAGGGTGCTTTTTGCTTAATATCTGTCGTCGTCACGATGAAGATCCCAAAGGGCTTCGTAAATTTCCACAACGTCCTCTTTTATGGGAACGCGGGGATTGGTCCGGGTGGTGGCGTCTTTAAGGGCAGCCTCGGCCATTTCGTCAATGGCAGCAAAATATTCTTCTCTGGTAATTCCGCCAAAATCCTTGATGCAGCAGGGCATATCCATTTCTCTGGTAAGGATTTTGATATAGTTCATAAAAGAACGAACGGTAGAAACCTCGTTAAAGTTTACTATGCCAAGAGAAGCCGCAATTTCGCAGTATTTTTTAACGCAGGCCGGAAGATTATCGTGCGGAATGGTCATATTGGTAATATCGCTGTTATAGCTGATGATGCAGGGCAAAAGCATTGCGTTGGCTCTTCCGTGGGGAATATGGAACCTTGCGCCAAGCTGGTGGGCCATGCCGTGGTTAAGGCCAAGCCCCGCTTCGTTAAAAGCCATGCCCGCCATACAGGAAGCTACGTGGATTTTTCCTCGGGCTTCCATATCGCTGCTGTTAAGATAGGAACGGCAAAGATAGCGGCAGCAAAGTTTGATGGCACGCTCCGCAAGCGCATCGGAAAATTCGCTGTTGCCGGTACTTACAAAAGCTTCGATAGCATGGGTGATGATATCCATACCGGTATCTGCGGTGATGGTTTTCGGAACGGTTTTAACAAGTTCCGCATCAAGAATGGCAACGTCCGCTATAAGCTCTTCGGAAACAAGGGGATATTTTGTCTTTTTTTCCGGATCGGTGATTACGGCAACTTCGGTAACCTCGCTTCCGGTGCCGCTTGTGGTGGGAATAGCCACAAAGGGCGGATCAAAGGTGGGATCTGCACGGTGGGCAAACATTTTTACCGCTTTGGTAAAATCCATTGCGCTGCCGCCGCCCACTGCCATAATGCAGTCCGGACGAAGATCAAGAATCTTCTGAACGCCGACTATTACCTTATCCATAGGAGGATCCGGCACAACATCATCATATATAAGATAGGGTACGTCTGTGGCATCAAGACGATCTGTAACCTGTTTGATAAGGCCGCTTTTTACGGTAAAAGGATCCGCAACAATAAAAGCGCATTTGCTGTCCTTATCAAGAAGGTGATCCAGCGCGTTTTCTCCAAAATATACTTTTGTTTTAAGGTTAAAATCCTGCATATAAAAATCCTCCGTTTTGTTTGATGAGGAAACTTATCCAAATACATTATATACCAATCTGTTTAAAAAATAAAGGGGATTTATGCCAAATTTGCAAAAATGCTTATAAGTCTTTTCCGGGCATCAAAAAAATCCGTCTGCGGTGCAGACGGATTTTTGCGTTCCGGTTTATTCCGCCACAAGGGAAGAATAAAATTCGTTTTTATAATCAATATAATGTTCCATAAAATGCTCGGTATCGCCGCGGTGGATTCTTCTTGCGTATTCCTGTTCGGAAAGGGAATTGTTTTTATACTGAAGCGCAAGAGAAACGCCGATGCTGGAACAGTGTTTGGTAATGCGTTCCACGTCGATAAGAGTGCCCATAAAAAGGGAACCTGCTTCGTAAGAACATTCGCCGGCTTT
>SVNB01000067.1 GCA_015067125.1 Oscillospiraceae bacterium | reverse complement strand
GACCATCTGGGGGTCAAGAGCGGAAGTGGGTTCGTCAAAAAGAAGAACTTCCGGTTCCATTGCAAGGGCTCTTGCAATGGCAACGCGCTGTTTCTGTCCGCCGGAAAGCTGCTTCGGCTTTGCGTTAATATAAGGAAGCATACCTACTTTTTCAAGGAAGTATTTTGCCTTTTCTTCGGCTTCGGCTTTCTTTTTGCCAAGAACTTTTACCTGACCGACCATGCAGTTCTGAAGAACGGTCATGTTTGAAAAAAGGTTGAAGCTCTGGAAAACCATGCCCACCTTTGCGCGGTAATCGGTTACGGAAAAGCCTTTTTCGTCAATATCTTTTCCATGGAAAAGAATTTTTCCGCCGGAAGGGGTTTCGAGCACGTTGATGCAGCGAAGAAGGGTGGATTTTCCGGAACCGGAAACGCCGATTATGGTGGTAACGTCGCCTTTTTTAACGGAAAAATCGATATCGGAAAGAACTTTGTGGCTTCCGAAATTCTTTTCAAGATGCTGAATTTCTATGATATTTTCGCTCATTTAAAGTCCTCCAAAGTTTTTTCTTTCGGGTGATAGGTGTACATTCCGCTGGTGTGCGCCAAAGTATCGGTGGTGGCAAGGTCATAGTTATCGTCGCCGTCCAGTTTCTTTTCAAGCAGGCGGAGCAGCGCGGAAGCGGTAACGGTCATAATAAGATAAATCACCATTACGATGCTTGCGGATTCGAAGAAACGGTAAAGTGCGCCAACCGCGCTTTTGTGCTGGAAGAAAAGATCCGCAAAGCTGATTACGGAAAGCACGGAAGTATCTTTAATATTAATAATAAAGTTGTTGCCTATCTGGGGAATTATGTTGCGGAAAGCCTGGGGAATAATAACGTTCATCATGGTCTGAACATGGTTCATACCAATGGCTTTTGCGCCTTCGGTCTGGCCCGGATCTATGGAAAGAATACCGCCGCGGACTGTTTCTGCCATATATGCGCCGGTGTTTATGGAAACAATAAGAAGCGCGGCAAAATAGGTATCCATCTTGTAATCAAAAATCATGATTACGCCGTAATAGATAAATACGGACTGTACTATCATAGGTGTGCCGCGGAAAAGTTCTACGTATCCTTTAAGGATAAGGTTTACTATTTTAAGAATTATTCTTTTCCAAAGCGGATCTTTTCTGTCCACGGGAATAGTCTGAACAACGCCTACTCCAAATCCGATAAGGCAGCCCACTGCCGTACCGATGAAAGAAACGATAAGGGTGTTAAATGCGCCGTCAATAAACGCGGCTCCATAGCCGTTCCATACCTTGATGACGCCGTCAATAAATTCTGCCAAGGTTATTCTCCTTTTTTAACATTATAAACCGCCCGGATCTTTCACCGGGCGGCTTTTTTACAAATTTTTGCGATTATTCGCTGAGAGGCTGAACAGCGATTGCTTCCTGCATCATTGCTTCGTAATCTTCAACGGTCATTTCCGCAAGAACGGCGTTAACCGCATCAAGAAGTTCGGTATTGCCTTTTTTCATGGAAATACCAAGGTTGATTTCTTCTTCGGAAACTTCAAATTCGCCTTCGGTTCCGGTAAAATCAAGAAGAACCATGTCGTCATAAACAGCGGTTGCCGCCATTGCGGTGGGCATATCGGTTACAACAAGGTCAACTGCGCCGGAATCAAGAGCAACAAGCATTGCGGGTGCGGTTTCCTGTGCGGTAAGGATATTTGCGTCCGGAATCTGGGGAAGGCAGATATCATACCAGATGGTGCCAAGCTGGGAAGTGCAGGTTGCTCCTGCAAGATCCGCAACAGAAGCTGCGTTTGCATAAGCGGAATCCGCTTTGGTAAGGGTTACGATGGAAGCATAGAAATAGGGTTCGGAAAAATCCACTACTTCAAGTCTTTCTGCGGTGATGGACTGGCCTGCGATAACAAGGTCAACGTCGCCGGAATCAACTGCGGGAACAAGTGCGTCCCAGTCAAGTTTTACGATTTCGAGTTCTTTGCCCATGGATTCTGCAATAAGTTTTGCCATCATAACGTCATATCCGTATGCGTAGTTGTTGGTTCCCGCAATCGGAACAGCACCGTTGGAATCATCTGCCTGGCTCCAGTTGTAAGGAGCATAGGCACATTCCATTGCTACACGGAGTACATTTTCGTTTTCTTCGTTTGCGCCGCAGGCGGTAAAGCCAAGGCACATCACCATTGCGAGTACGAGTGCGATAATCTTTCTTGTCATTGTTTGTTTCCTTCTTTCCTAAGAATTCATTTTTTTGCGGCTTTTTCATAAAAAACAAAAAAGCCATGAATACTTTCGGATGAAGATTCATGGTACATTCTTACACAAAATGCTTTGCGGAATATTCTTTATCAATAAACCGCTAACCAATGATAGCTCTCCACCGAAGTGACAGTCCAGAGGATATTTTCCTCTGCCCCAGCAAACGGAAAACAAGGCTTTTTTCCGAAAGCTTCGGCGAAAGTTCCTTTTTTGCAAAACCGGAAGCCTTTCCTTAAAATGCTTTGCAATACTAATAGCTTTCGCGCCTCTACCATTGTTTATGGCAAAGCCAAAAACAATATGTATTCAGTTTTTCCATAGCAATTTTCTGCTATACGAGGCATTATAGCAAAGTAAAGTGTTAAAGTCAACAGTTTTTTAAAATTTTTTTCGATATGCCCAAAAAGCTTATAAAACAGCGCAATTTTTAATATGTTGCGCATATTGAAATATAAATATTATTGTGCTATAATTTAGCAAATTAAAGCATTAAAGAAAAGAGGCATATTATGCAGACAAACACCAGGTATATCGAAACTCCAAAGCTTGGCTTTATGGAAAAATTCGGATTCGGAACTTTTTCTGCTGCCAGCAACGTAGTTTTTAACTTCAAGGATCTTTTCTATTTATTCTTCCTTACAAACGTAATGGGAATAAAAATCGAACACGCGGGCATGATCACCGCCCTTGGCATGGTATGGGACGCCGTTAACGACCCGCTGGTCGGCTATCTTGCGGTAAACCACACTTTTAAAAACGGAGAAAAATGCCGTCCTTTTGCATTTTACTGTGCCGTTCCCTGGGCGGTTACCGTTGTTCTTATGTTCACCTGCTTTGATGTTGCCTATGGCATGAAGCTTGCAATCGCCATAGCAATCTATTTTCTCTTTGAACTTTTCAATACCTTTGCCGCCATTCCCTATAACAGCATGGGCGGACTTGCCACAAACCGTGACTCTGACCGACGCGCAATCAACGTTGCCCGAAACCTTGGCGGCTGCGTTGGTTCCGGCGTCGGCGGCGTTGCTCTTTATCCGCTGCTTGATCTTTTCGGCGGACTTGACGAAAACGGAAACGTAATGGCAAACGAAGCCGGCCAGGCCGCTTTTGTATATGCCGCCTGCGTTATGGGCGCCATTTGCGTAATCGGCAGCTTTGTGCACTATTTTACCACCAAAGAACGCATTGCCCAGGAAAGCGAAGACGATTCCAAGCTTGGCATAGTCGAAGTTTTTAAAATGCTTCTTTCCTGCAAAAGCTGGGTTATGAACGCGCTTTACATTATAGTATATGGCATTCTTAATCTGCTTATTATGAGCACCGTAAACTATTACGCAACCTATGTTCTTGGTTCCGCTTCTTCCGCAACGCCCATTATGGCGGTATTTCTTGCCACTTCCGTAATCGGCACCCTTGCCTGCATTCCCGTAGATAAAAAACTCGGCAGAAAAAAGACCATGATCCTTGGCGCGGTTATTTATATGATCGGCAAGGTTCCCTTCCTCATCAACCCTTATTCTATTGTAACTATTTATATCAACGGCATAACCGTTGCTGTGGCAATGGCTTTTGCGTTTGTTCTTTTCAATACCAACCGCAACAACCTTGCGGATCTTATTGAATTCCGCAGCGGCCGCAGAATAGACAGCCTTGTTTCCACCTGCGATAACCTTGCGGCAAAACTTTCCAAAGCCGGTGTAAACCTTGCCATGACTGCCGCTTTGGGCGCTGCCGGTTTTGACGCGGAGCTTGCAGCACAGCCCCAGAGCGCCATTGATACCATCTGCGCTCTTCTTGGCTGGGTACCGCTTGTATTCGCCGCTCTTATGCTCATCATCGCGATCTTCCACCCCATAGAAAAAGAAATGGCGGAAATGCGCGATGCTCAAATTACCGAATAAGGAGAAAACGCCATGATTTATGCAGTTATCGGAATTATTGCGGTGCTCGCGGTGCTTATTCTTGTTGCCGTGGTGCGCACCCTTATGATAAAAGCTCCGGAAGTTGCGGAGTGCAAAACAAAAATCACACAGGAAGAAATGGATATCTGTGCTCAAAAACTGGGCGATATGGTCCGCGTTCCCACTGTTTCCAAAAACGAAGACGAGGATCTTTCTCAGTTTTATAAATATCACGAAGTCCTTGAAGAACTTTTCCCCAACGTGCACAAAACTTTTGAAAAAACCGTGCTTAACGGCACCCTGCTTTATAAATGGCAGGGCACCGATCCAGCCCGCCGTCCCATTCTTTTTATGGGTCACCAGGACGTTGTTCCCGCAAACGACCACGGCTGGAAGTGCCCCGCTTACAGCGGTGAAGTTATTGACGGCACCATTTACGGCCGCGGTTCCATGGACTGCAAAAGCACCATGTTTGTGGAACTGCAGGCTTTGGAAGAGCTTATTGAAGAAGGCTTTGTTCCGCCCTGCGATATTTACCTTGAATATGCCATAAACGAAGAAACCGGCGGCGACGGCGCGGCTTCCGCAGTGCGCTATCTTAAAGAAAAAGGCATAGAGCTTGCCCTTGTAATAGATGAAGGCGGTGCCGTTGTGGACAGACCCATCGCCGGCATGGACCGTCAGTTTGCGGTTATAGGCGTTACGGAAAAAGGTTATATGGATCTTAAAATTTCCGCAAAAGGCAAGGGCGGCCACAGCAGCACTCCGCCAAGAAACACCCCTGCCGCAAGACTTTTTGCCTTTGCGAACGAAATTGAAAAAAAGCGTCCTTTTAAAAAGCACCTTATTCCCGAAGTTTACGAAATGTTCGCTTCCATGGCTCCCTCCTTTGGATTTGGCATGAGGCTTCTTCTTGGCAATATCTGGCTTTTCAAGCCGCTTCTTATCAAACTTATGCCAATAGTTTCTCCCTTTGGCGAAGCAATTCTTTCCACCACCTGCTGTTTTACCATGATGAAAGGTTCCGATGCCTGCAACGTGATTCCCAAAGAACCGTATCTTGTGGCAAATCTGCGCACCAGCGTTCATCAGAACTGCGAAGAAAGCCTTGCCGTGCTTAAAAAATACGCCGATAAATATGATCTGGAAATCGAAGTTATCCAGGCAAGAGATGCTTCCCCCGTTTCCAATATTCATTCCAAAGAGTATGCTTATCTTACGGACTGCATCAAAAAGCAATTCCCGGACGTAGGCGTTGCGCCCTACGTTATCATGGGCGGAACAGACTGCCGCCATTTCCACGCTCTTACGGAAAACGCTCTGCGCTTCTGCCCCGTAAGAATGAGCAACGAACAAAACGCCGCCTGCCACGCGGTAAACGAAAACGTAACCCTTTCTGCCCTGGCAGAAGGCGTGCGCTTCTTCAAATATTTCATCAAAAATTACGATTTATAAATGTGCGTGCCTCCTCTGCAAAGAGGAGGCATTTTTTATAAATTTCCAGCCGTGACGAAAGGGTGTTTTTTCCCCTCATCCGTTAAAACCTGCATTTTTCCACCTTCCCCTCTGGTAAGGCTGAAAAACGCCTTAATAAATAATTTACATTCCGTTATTCACTTTTTCACTTTAATGTGATAGAATGAAGCCATAAAAATACTTCTCGAAAGGGGTTATGATAAATGCTCAGCATCGAAAACGAAAACCGCATAAAAGAATGGATCGAAGCGCATAAAGAAGAATTTATCGCTGATCTTTCCAAAATTATTGCCGTGCCCTCTGTTGCAACTTTCGGCGTTTCCGAAGGGGAATATCCCTTTGGCATAGAAAGCGCAAACGTGCTTGCCGCCGCAAAGGAACTTGTGGAAAGCTACGGTTTTTCTGTAAAAAACCTTGATAACTACTGCCTTGTGGCAAACGTTGGCGAAGGCAAAGAAAAAATCGGTATTTTCGGCCATCTGGACGTTGTTCCCTGCGGCAACGACTGGAACTATCCGCCCTATCAGCTTACCGTGGACGGCGACCTGCTTATCGGCCGCGGCGTTCTTGATGATAAAGGCCCGCTCTGGGCTTCTATCTTTGCTGTTCGCTGCCTTAAAGACCTTGGCCTTATGCCAAAGCGCGAAATCGAAATTTTCCTTGGCGGCCAGGAAGAATGCGGCATGAACGACCTTCTTCACTATGTGGAAGTTACCGAAAAGCTTCCGGACGTTTCTTTCACTCCCGACGGAAACTACCCCATCTGCCACGGCGAAAAAGGCGGTCTGCGCTTTTATCTTGCCGTTCCCTGCAATGATGAAAAAATCGTTGATTTTGCCGGCGGCACGGTCCGCAACGTGGTGGCGGATAAATGCTCCGTTACACTTAAAGGCGTATGCGCAGAATGCCTTGCGGAAAAACTTGCGGAAAACAAACGCATAGAAGTTGCCGAAGAGGGCGACCTTGTAAAAGTTACCGCAAGCGGTGCTTCTGTTCACGCTTCCATGCCGGAAAACGGCATAAACGCTATCGGCGTTCTGGCAAACGCTCTGCTTGATGCCGAAGTTTTTGAAGGCGAAGCAAAAGCGGCAATGGAATTCCTTGCGCTTGTAAACTCCGATTACAACGGCGCGGCTCTTGGCGTTCCGGCAGAAGACGAACCCAGCGGAAAGCTTACTCATGTGGGCGGCGTTATTTCCATGGACAGAGGCATTCTTAATCTTTCCATTGATATTCGCTATCCCGTTACCGCAAACGGCGAAGAACTTCTTGAAAAAATTATCGAAACCGTCGAACCCTATAAAGTTACCGTACACGATATTGCCGATACCAAACCGGCCTATTCCCCTGCGGATTCCGATAAAGTGCGCACCTGCATGAAGGTTATAAACAGCGTTTTCCACCGCGACCACTGGAAGCCCTATACCATGGGCGGCGGCACATACGCAAAACATCTGCCCAACGCCTGCGCTCTTGGTCCCGAAGACCCGGATTACGAAAGCCCCTTTGGCCTTTTCCGCGGAAGCATTCACCAGGCGGACGAATCCACCCCGGCAAAGCTGCTTTTCGATACCATGCTTGTTTACGCAAAACTGCTTGTGGAACTGGACGACATCGACGTAACAAAATAAAAAACGGGCGGATAACTTCCGCCCATAATTTTATATTATGAACACAAAAATAAAAGATTTTATAAAAACCCCGTTTTTTTATTTTCTGCTTCTTTTGCCCTTTGGTTTTGCCCTTTTGGCAGCGGCAAAGTTTGTTCCCGGATTCGCGGATTGGTATTATGACGCGATCTATAAAAACCTTGGCGGAATTTTCGGAAGCATCACCGGGATCCTTCCCTTTTCCCTTATGGAAGCCGGAATACTTTCGGCGGTTTTGCTTCTTTGCGAATGGATAATCCGGTTGGTGCTCAAAGCAAAAGAAGGCAAGGCTGCCGTGCTCAAATATTTTTCCGGCGTGCTCAAAAATATTGTTTCCATAGCCTGCGTAATATTTTTTCTTTTTGCGGCATTCAGCGGAACCAATTATTACAGAGAAGGTTTTGCCGAAAAAACAGATTTAAAAATAGAAAAATCCTCTGTTAACGAACTTTATGACCTTTGCGCTTTTCTTCTTGAAGAAGCCGCCGAATCCGGCAAAAACCTTCTCCACAAAGAAAACGGCGAAACGGTTTTTGCGCCGCAAAACACTTTGATGGCAAAGCGCGCAAGGGAAGAATTTGAAAAATTTGCCGCCAATTACGACTTTATGGATATGGGTTTCGGAAAATTCGGCACGCCGAAACCGGTTTTCTTTTCCGAAGTTATGGCATACCTTCAAATTTCCGGAGTTTATTCGCCATATACTTTCGAAGCCAACATCTGCACCGCCGGCCCGGATTTTCTGCGCGGTTCCACAATGATGCACGAACAAAGCCACCTGCGCGGATTTATGAACGAAGCGGAAGCAAATTTTATAGCCTATCTTGCCTGTGCCCAAAGCGAAGATGATTATTTTCGCTACAGCGGCACCTGCCTTGCTCTGCTTTATTCCATGAACGCCCTTTATGCTGCGGATTATGAGCTTTGGTATGAACTGCGCATACAATACCCGGAATATGTTGATGCGGATATGCGTGCCCAGAACGCATACATAGATGCACACGATACAAAGGTGGCGGAGGTTTCCGATGCCGTAAACGACACCTATTTAAAGCTTAACGACCAGCAGGAAGGCACCCGCAGTTACGGAAAAATGGTGGATTTGCTTCTTGCATACCGCCGCGGGTTATGATATACTGGCCATGTAATATAAATTATGAAAGGTGGTTACATAAATGTCTGTTTACCTCCAGGATGACGATGAAAACGAGGGTCTTGAAGTTTTTTGCCCCTATTGCGGCAAACCCGTAATTGTCCCCGCAGGATATAACCGTTCTACCTATCTTTGCCCCAGATGCCACAAAGCCATTCCGCTTTCCGAAAAAATGCTCGAAGAACTCCAGAGCAGCGCAAAAGTGGAAGAAAAACCCAGGGTAACTTCTCCCTGCAGAAGGGACAGCCTGCTTTAATGACCCAAAAACACCAAAAGGCACCGCAAAGCACGGTGCCTTTTTTGTTTATCTGTGTATATCAAAATCTTTTTTAAAATCGGACACAATCTGTCTTTTTTGGTTTTTCCCGCTTTTTGTCGTGGAATAAAATCCTCCTGCGAAGTATCATCTGTTTGAAAGGAGCAGCCTGCATGGACCAAATAAAAATCGGAAAATTTTTAAAACATCTGCGCAAAGAAAAAGGATTGACCCAGGAACAGCTGGCAGAACAATTTTTTGTTTCTTCCAGAACGGTTTCCCGCTGGGAAACCGGCAGCAATATGCCCGATCTTGATATCCTTATAGAGCTTGCGGATTTTTACAACGCGGATATCCGCGAAATTATCGATGGGGAAAGGAAAAGCAATAATATGGAAAGCGAAACAAAAAACACCCTTAAAAAAGTGGCGGAATATGCCGCCGAAGAAAACAAAAAAATTAAAACCAGAATAACAGATATGATGCTTGGCGCGGCAATACTTCTTTTGTTCAGCGCCCTGCTTTTTGAGGGAATCCAAAGCGGTTTTCTTCCTGGTTTTATCCCCGAAAAAGCCTGTTATAACGTTATGATGTTTTCCATGGGGCTTTCTTTTGCGGTACTGATCATTAATATTCTGTACCTTAATGGGTTTATAGAAAAGATCAAAAATTTAAAAAACATAAAGAAAAACACATAAAAAAACAAAACCCGGAAGAATTATCTTCCGGGTAATTTTATTTTGCGCTTCTTCTTAAAAACTTCGGGCGAAAAACATAAACGTAAACCTTCATTATCTGGGCAAGGGCAAAATCATACACAAAGAAAAGCAGATTGCCAAGGCCAAGAAGGATAAGTACGGAATATTTTCCGAAATCGCCGAATTCCGTAAGAATATCCGGCATCTGAAAAACGAAAATTATAATCATATACGCCAGCACCACGCAGGCATTGAAAACAATTATTTTGAGCAGCCACGAAAGCGGTTTGAATTTTATTTTTTCCAGCCAGAATTTTGTTATGGGATAATGGCCGAAGAACATAACAAACATAAGCATTGCTTCTTTATCCGGGGTCAGTATCATGGAAAGAATCGATACCGCCGCATAAAGGGTAAATGCCCAGCTTGCGCCGGTTTCCACCGCAACGGTAACCATCAAAAGTCCGGCCAACGCCGGCATTGCGTATGTTGCAAAAGGAAAAACGCCCGTCATAAACATAAGCAGGGTGCAAAGGGCGGCAATCATTCCGCAAAGCGCCACTTTCTGGCTTTTTTTGGTCATAAGCGTTTTCTCCTTTCTGCAAAATTTATTTTTAACCCATCTGCCGGATTTTTTATAAATTATCGGTTGAATTTGACAGGATAGGATTTCTCTCCCTCTGTCACCTACGGTGGGCAATTTGGCTTTATTTACGCTTTCTGTAGGGACCGTCGTCCCCGACGGTCCGTTTTTTTTCGGAACGCTGAGGACAGCGTTCCCTACGGTGGGCAATTTGGCTTCCTTGCCTAAATGGAGGTTGCCCTCTGGGTTACTTGTTTGCGGCGGGAGCAGGTGCCCTGAGTGCGAAGCACGAAGAAATGCCCTTGGGGTACCCCCGCCCTACTGTA
>SVNB01000066.1 GCA_015067125.1 Oscillospiraceae bacterium | reverse complement strand
ATGGATTCATCATATACGGAAAAAAACAGCTTTTCACCGCAGCGGGCGGCATCGTAAATTTTCCCTTTAAAATCCAGCAGGCAGAAGTTTACGGAATAGTTTATCTCCGATTCCGGAAGAACTTCCTCCGGAGCGGGCTTTGTTTCATCTGCGCAGGAACAGAGCAAAAGCACTGCCGCAAGAACCAAAGAAACAAGTTTTTTCATAATTTTCACTTCCTTTGCGGAAAATTTTTAAAGCGCTTTCATCAATAAAGACAGCAAAAAACTTAAAGCGGTTGCACAAATGCGGCAATTAAATAAAAATTTACAAATGAAAGGTTTTTTTATAAGCGATTTTATGTTATTGTAAAAAAAGAAAATATTTACGGAGGAACTTCCCTATGACATATTATGACCAAAGCGGTCCCGCGCCGGAAGAAAAACACGGAACGGTTTATCATGCCGGCAACGGTTTTTACCGCCCTTATGTGGAACCCCTGTGGAAAAGAGAAAAACGCCTTGTGCGCGAATCCGGCAACGGCATAGGTCTTGCGGCCCTTGGATACGTTGCCATATCCCTTGTTGCGGGAACAATTTATGCCGTGGCGATGATGCTGCTTTATCCGGAAGCAAACATCGGCGGAGTTTTTTACGGTTCCGAAACGGTGGAATGGACTTTTAATCTTATCATCTATATTTTTTCTTTGCTTTTTCCATTTGGAATTTATACTCTTGCTATAAAAATGCCGCTTAAAGTTGCGCTGCCGTTTAAAAAATCAAAAGCGGATCTTACTTTTGGCGGAGTGCTTGTGTGTCTGGGCGGCTGCGTTGCGGCTTCTTACGTTACAAGCGCTTTGCAGATAGGCCTTGAAGCGGTGGGAATAGGCATTACAATGCCGGAATATGAAACACCGGCTACTGTTGCCGGCATTGTGCTTTATTTTATTAACCTTGCGGTGGCGCCGGCTTTTATCGAAGAGATGATTTTCCGCGGAATAATTATGCAAAGCCTTAGAAGGTTCGGCGATATTTTTGCGCTGCTGGCATCTGCGCTTATTTTCGGAATATTCCACCTTAACCTTATACAGATGCCCTATGCGTTTATTCTGGGACTTTGCATCGGATATTTTGTAATGCGCACAGGTTCTCTTTGGGTGGGCGTTATAACGCATTTTATCAACAACGCGACTGCACTGCTGTTCGAATTTTTTGTGTATGATTTGCCGGAAGAAACCCAGATTATAATAAACCTTGCGTATAATTTTATCTTTGTTATACTTGCGGTTGTTGCGCTGGCTTTGCTTTTGATGAAATATAAGGATATGTTCCGGTTCGAAAAAGCTCCGGGGGTGCTTTCTCCCGGAAGAAAAACGATTTTCTTTGCAACTTCCCCGGCGCTTATTGTGGCGATGATTGCCGCGTTTATTATGACTTTGCCATACATTTATATAATCTGATTTGCAAGCGAGGACTTTTTATGACAGACGAAGAATATATGCGCGAAGCGCTTTTGCTTGCAAAAAAAGCCTTTGAAATGGGCGAAGTTCCCGTTGGTGCGGTTGCCGTGTGGGAAGGAAAAATAGTCGGCAGAGGCATGAACAGAAGAGAAACGGATAAAAACGCCCTGCGCCATGCAGAAATTATGGCCATAGACGAAGCCTGCAAAAACCTTGGCGGCTGGCGCCTTTGGAAGTGCGACCTTTACGTTACTTTGGAACCCTGCCCCATGTGCGCCGGTGCCATAATCAATTCCAGAATAAAAAGAGTTGTTTACGGAGCGCCGGACCCAAAAGCCGGTTCCTGCGGTTCGCTTGCCAATCTTTTTGATATGCCGTATAACCACAGGCCGGAAGTTGAAAGCGGTGTTCTTGAAGAAGAATGTTCCGCCCTGTTAAGCGATTTTTTTGCAAAACTGCGTGATAAAAGAAAAAAGCAAAATCCGTCCGGATAATCGGACGGATTTTGCTTTTGAGGAATGAAAAAATATAAACCAGAGCAAATAGAATATGCCCTGCATAGGATATATCGTGTCCGGCAAACGGACTTTATATAGCGGGGACGGGTTTGCGCAAAAGGCATAACGTTCCCGCATCCGTTTTTTTAAAGCACTTCCGAAGCGGCTTTTAAATAGTGCTTTTTTTGGGAATTAAGCGTTTTGCTGGAAGAAATGATATCGGAATAATTGGAAAACTGCTCTGCAGAAGAAGAATCCGCAATGATGCAAAGCAGGCCTTTTTTATCAAAAAACCAGCGCAGCGCCCATTCTTCCATGGAATACTGCGGATCGCCTTTATGCAGAATTTCCAGAAACTCCTCCGGCGGATCAAGAATAAATCCGCCCATAAACGGATCCGAAGCGATAAACGGAATTTCCTTTTTGCGAAGATCCCTGTAAAGCTTATCTGCTCCAAGGTGATCCCATTTGTAAAAATTAAAATCCATTTTTACAAAATCCCAGACATAGCTGTTTAAAAGAAAACGCCATTCTTCTTCCGTTCCGGAAAAAGAAAAGCCAAGATGACGGATTTTTCCGGAAGCTTTAAGGCCGGAAAAAACGGCGTAAAGATCATTTTCGATGAAATAAGAAAAATTTTCTTTGCCGATGTTTTCGATTATGTAATAATCAAAATATCCGTTTTTAAGCCGGGCAAGCTGTTCGGAAAAAACTTCCGCGGCATTTTTGCCTTTAAGAAAATCAACGGGGATTCCTCCGGAAAGAAAATATTCATCACGGTTTAAGCAAGAAAGGTTTTCTCCAAAAAGG
Organism: Oscillospiraceae bacterium; assembly: GCA_015067125.1. GTDB lineage: Bacteria > Bacillota > Clostridia > Oscillospirales > Ruminococcaceae > UMGS1668. The sequence goes on along the minus strand of SVNB01000066.1, from coordinate 7,756 downwards.
GCTTCTGCGCCGCTTTCTGCATTAAAAGGCACAAAAAAGAAGGTCACGCCTTCTTTAAATGCTTTTTTAAAAAGCGCGGAGCATTTTTCTTCATCCGGCAAACCGTTTTCATCTGTGGGAAAAGTGCTTCCGCCAAGGCCAAGGAAGCTTAGTTTTTCTTCATAAAAGCCACTGGAATTATACCGCAAGAAAAAACGCCCCCAATGCTGATTCTTTTGTATATTCTACCACCTTTTTGCAATAAGATGACGAAAAAAGCGGATTTTAAAATGAAAATTTTTTGTTAACAAAAGTGACACCCATATTCCAATTTTTACTTAATCCGTCTTTTTTGTTGACCTTTTATTTGGTTTTTGGTAAAATAAACTGTAAAATTATATTTTATAATAATAAAAAGGCAGAACTTATATTCCGGTTATAAGGAGATGTTTTTGTATGAAAGATGTTATCATTGCTCCGTCCATTCTTTCTGCGGATTTTGCAAAACTTGGAGAAGAATGTGCCGCAATGGAAAAGGCCGGGGCAGACCAACTTCATATCGACGTTATGGACGGGCACTTTGTTCCCAATATAAGCTATGGCGCGCCGATTATGAAAAGTCTGCGCAAAGTAAATAAGATGTTTTTTGATACCCATCTTATGATTTCTCATCCCATTGATTACATAGAGGATTTTGTTAAAGGCGGCGCGGACAGAATAACTTTTCATCTTGAATGCGAAGATGACACCATGGCCGTTATAGAAAAAATAAAATCATTCGGCGTGCTTCCGGCAATAGCAATTAAACCCGGCACCCCTTATGAAAAAGTTGTGCCCTATCTTCCGTTTATAGAAATGGTTCTTGTTATGACGGTAGAACCCGGCTTTGGCGGCCAAAGCTTTATGGCAGATATGATGCCGAAGGTTAAAGCCCTGCGCGAAATTATAGAAAAAGAAGATCTTGCCGTAAATATTCAGGTGGACGGCGGCATAGATAAAAACACAATAAAAACAGCGGCAGATGCCGGCGCAAATATTTTTGTTGCGGGTTCTGCGCTGTTTAAGCAAGAAGATTATAACAAAGCCGTTGCGGAACTCAGGTCGGCGGCAGATTAAACCCAGCATTGGAGGAAAAGAATGTCTTTTTTTGTAAAAGGTATCCTTCTTGAACAGAAAAAGGAACCCATGCTTACCAGAAGCACCCTGGTTATGCGCCAGGAATTTGAATATTTTGACTGCGATTTTCCCGATACTCCGGTGGAAGAACTTTCTGCACAGCAGATAATCGAAATTGCGCGCCTTGCGGAAATTGTTGATGAAAGCGACGGAAAAATGCTTTGGGAAAAGCTTGAAAAAGCTTCTTTGGGCGAAGGCGGCAGGCTTATTGTTGATGCCATCGATGATGAACCCTATATTTCCAGCCAGATGAGCGTTGCCGTTCATCAGCCGGAAAAGCTTGCCCTTGGCATAGAACTTTGCGAAAAAGTTCTTAACCCGGCAAAAACCTATATCGCAATGTATAAGCATATTTTTGATATGAACTTCAGCCTGCCTTCCAAAGTGGGCAGATACAAGGTTGAAAAAATAGGCGGACGCTACCCGGCAGAAAGCAGGGCGTACCGCCACCTGCCAAAGGGAAAAAACTCTGTTATTGTAGGCTGCTGCGCAATGCTGCACCTTGCAAGGGCGGCAGAAGAAAGCAGAAAAATGACCAGCTGTTTTATTACCGTTGCCGGCGATGCGGTTAAAAACCCAAGAAACGTGGAAGTGCCCATAGGAACTTCTGTTGAAAGGATACTGGAACTTTGCGGCCTTACCGAAGAACCGGAGGTTATTGTTGCCGGCGGTTCCATGACCGGCCGCGCGGTTTTTGAACCGGAAAACGAACTTGTCGCTCCGACCACAAGGGGCGTTATCGCTCTTTGCAAAAGCTACAGTTCCGGAACATACAGCTGCATTGGCTGCGGAAGATGCGACCACGCCTGCCCGAAGGCTCTTTCTGTTTCGCAGATGAGAAAACTTGCGGAGTTTGAAAAATTTGACGAACTGCGCCGTTACGATGCGGCCCTTTGCATAGGCTGCGGAGCGTGTTCCTACGTCTGCCCCGCAAGAATAGACGTTGCCGCAACCATAATCAAAGCGAAAAAACAGATGGAACTTGCGAAAAAGGAGGGTACGCTGTGAAAGAAAAACTTATGTTTCAGAACGCGCCCCACGTTCGCCAAAGCGAATCTGTTGTTACCATGATGACGGACGTTGTAATAGCTCTTATCCCGATTTATCTGATGAGCTTTTTCTATTACGGAGCAAGAAGCCTTGTGCTTGGTTTTATGGGCGCGTTTTTCTGTGCCGCATTTTCCGCCGTGGGAAAAATCATTCTGCGGGAAAAACCCGGCCGCGATCTTACTCCGGTTATAACCGGTCTTATCCTTCCGCTGCTTCTTCCGGCGGACGTTCCGTATTACGTGCTTATTACCGCGTGCAGTGTTGCCGTTCTTGTGGTAAAACTGCCCTTTGGCGGAACGGGAAACAACATCTTTAACCCGGCGGCCGTTGGCTTTGCTTCGGTTGCTCTTTGCTGGCCGAATATGGTCTTCAGCTATCCGGCTCCTATGCAGAGCATAGAGATTTTTGGCGAAAGCACCGCAAAAATCGCCCAGAGCCCGGCGTACAGCCTTGCCCTTGGCGCGGTGCCGGATTATGAAGTTCTTGATATGATACTTGGCAGCGTGCCGGGACCCATGGGTGCGACCAATATTTTTGTTGTGGCCGCCTGCGGAATTTTTCTTATGGTAAGAAAAACCGTAAACTGGATGACTCCGGTTTCGTTCCTTGTTCCGTATGCCGTTCTTTCGGCGCTTTTTCCCAGAATAGGCGGTTCGCCCTTTGATGCGCTTTGCTATGAACTTTTCAGCGGAACTATTGTTTTCGGCGCGTTTTTTATGCTTACGGAACCGGTAACTTCTCCAAAGCGTGATTTTGGCAAAATAATGGCCGGAATTTCTTCCGCCGTGGTGGTATTTTTGTTCCGCTATTTTGGCGGATTGGAAATGGGATTTGCAAACGCCCTTATACTTATGAACGTGTTTTCTCCGGTATTCGACGAGATATGCGAAAGCGTTCTTCATCTTTACCGCCATAAAGAGGCCATCAGATTTACCGCGGCCGATCTTCTTCCGAAGAAAAAGACAGAAACAAAGCCGCTTGTGCAAATTCTTAAAAAGAAAGAAAAAGCACAGCCCGCAAAAGATGAAAACAACGCCGAAGAACCCGTTCCGGAAAAAACCGAGGTTTTGGCAGAGGGAAAAGCGGCTGCAAGCGTAAGCCTTATCAACACTCCCGGCGAAGAACTTGTTTGCAAAACGGAAGAGGAAGAAGTTAAAACGGAAGAAGAGCTTTCCGCTTCCGAAGAAGCGGAAGAAATCGACCTTTTACCGGAAGAAGAAAAAACAGAAGAGGAGGCCGTTAAATGAGCGAGAAAGCAAAAAATCTTTCTGCGGAAGTTAAAGAAAGCCTTGGTTATCTGTTTTTTAAAAACCCCGTTCTTGTAACGGGCCTTGTAATCGGCCAGCTTGCCGCCGGAGATACCACCCTGCAAAACGGCGCGGCGCTTTCTGTTGCGTACTTCTTTATAGTTGTGCCGGTGCTTGTTTTTGCTTCCGCCTTCGGAAGAAAACTTCCCAAATGGTCAAAGCTTGTATGCTATATGATAATTTCGGCGCTTATGCTTGTGCCTTCTTATCTTATCTGCGAAGGTTTTTCCGCAACCATTTTCGATTCTGTGGGAATTTACCCGGCGCTTCTGGCGGTTTCCACCGTGCCGGTAGTATATTCCGAAAAATTTGCGGAAAACCAAAGCCTTTCCAAAGCGTTTTTCAACGGAATTTTTCTTGCGCTGGGTTTTGCGCTTACGGCGCTTTTTCTTGGCGCGGCAAGGGAATTTTTCGGCAGCGGAAGCCTTTGGGGATATAAATTTGCAGAAGCTTCCTTCCCGGCGGTAAAGCTTCCGTTCTGGGGATTTATCCTTCTTGGATTTATGGCCGCCGGCGTTAACGGAATCCGCGAAATTGCAAAAAAACCGGAACCCGAAGTTTTTAAAGACAGGGAGGAGAAAGTATGACTTATATCGCACAGTTCTTCTCTATGATGCTTACGGCGCTTTTTATAGAAAATATTATTTTTACAAGGGCGCTTGGCACAAGCTGGATGTTTTATCTGGCAAAACGACCGAAAGAGATTGTAAGATATACCCTTATCCTTATGGGCGTTGTTACCCTTTCCGGAATCATCGGTTATCCTTTCCGCTCGCTTGTTTATGAAAACGAGCATCGCCATATGCTTGTTCCCATGCTGTATATCGGCGTTATGATAATCGTATATATTGCCGCATACTTTTTTATAAAAAAGGTATTTCCGGGCGAATTTGAATACCTTGGCACAACCCTTGGCGCGGCGGTTTTTAACTGCGCGGCCCTGGGCAGCCTTCTTGTTCCGGTAGGAGAAAGACTTGACTTTTTAAGCACCATCGGTTACGGAATAGGCACAAGCCTTGGCTTTGGCCTTGCGGTGGCAATAATGGGATACGGCCTTTCCAGACTGGAATACTGCCATGTTCCAAAAGTTTTTAAGGGCATACCCATTGCGCTTATCTATCTTGGACTTCTCTCTCTTGCATTCTATGGCCTTATCGGCCATCAGCTTCCCACATAAAGGTGTTTTGTTATGAACAGAAGATATAAAGTAAAACACTATCGTTCGCGCATTTATAACCCAATAAAGGGAAAAATCATAAAAACCGTGGCAATCATTCTTGCATCTGCGGTGCTTTTTGCCGTGGGCTGGTTTGCCTATGAACCCCTTATGCAGGCCGTGAACGAAAAAAACAAAGAAATAATAGAAAAGGATCCTGTTCCGGCAAAACCGCAGGAACCGGCTTACGAACCGCTTCCGGAAGAGTTTCTTGAAAAAGAAACAGTTGCGGTAACCGTTCCGGAAGAATTTCTTTACAGTTCCATAAATTTTTATACATTCCTTAAATCTTTGGATGAAGAAGTTACCGCGGTTGTTTTGGATATGAAGACCAGGCAGGGCACCGTAACATATACTTCTGATCAGGTAAGCGTTATCAATGCCGGCGCCGTTCACGAAGAAGCCATGGATATTGATAAACGCATAAAAACCGCAAAAGATATGGGGTTTGACGTTGTTACGCGCATTTTTGCTTTTGAAGACAGCACAGCGCCATATAACGCGGACGATATGGCCATTCGCTATGAATCCGAAGACGGCGTGCTTTGGCTTGATGACAGCGTTGACAACGGCGGAAAACCCTGGCTTAACCCCTATTCCGATACCGCGCAGAAGTACGTTCTGGATATTGTTTTTGACGCCATAGACAGCGGTGCGGATGCCATTCTTCTGGATGGTATGAGATTTCCGGAAAACGAAGGTATGGATTATGCGTATTTCGGAGCGGGCGCGGAAGATATTTCCAAAGGAGATATACTTTCCCGTTTTGCACAAAGAATATATTCCAGCGCGGTGCTTACAGATACGGATATCATCATAGCCTATGATGCTTTTGCTGTTGTGGATGGCAGCGATATTTACGGAACTCTTCCCACGGAATTTATTGCGGACGGCTACGCTCCGTGCATGGATTTTAACGCTTTTGTAGGAGAAAAATTCGGAAACGATTATCGCTTCCGTCAGCTTCCGGAAGATCTTGCGGAAATGATTTCTGCAATATATGATTCTCTTGGCGGCATTGCCGGGCTTAAACTTATGCCTGTGCTGGAATGCGATGGATTTGAAAAATCCGATTTTGCTTCTGTAATAGATTATATTATGGGCAAAGGCGCCGCGGGCTACGCCTTTATATATAACGAAGCGTTCTTTACGGGAATTCCGGAAGAACCGCTGCCGGAAGAAAACTTGCCGGCAGAACCGCAGCAGCCGCAGATTCCTTACGTTCCGCAGCAGCCGCAGCAGCCGGAACCCGAACCGGAGGAAGAACCGGAAGAGGAAAACGGCTCCACAAACTATTGGAGCGGCGAAGAAGAAAAAAATCCCGGCGTAACCATAAGGGATTATACCGAAGGCGATTGATAATATCGGATAACAAAAAATCCTCCTTTGAAAAAAGGAGGATTTTTTTATGCTTTAAAAAATTTGTTGCCGAACCGTATGTTATTTTACCATATCCATTCCGCGCAGAATAAGAATCTGTGTTTTGGAATCGGGAATTTCTCCACGAACAAGGCTTTGATATGCTTCTTTAAGCGGAATTTTTATTATATCAAGAAATTCGTCCTCGTCCGGATCGGGATTTGCGAAAGAAAGTTCCTGTGCGGCAAAAAGGTGTATCACCTCGTCACAGAAACCGGGCGAGGAAAACATCGGGCCAAGTTCCGTCCATTTTTTTGCGGTTATGCCGCATTCTTCAAAAAGCTCGCGCTTTGCGCAGTCAAAAGGATCTTCGCCTTCATCGATTTTTCCGGCGGGTGCTTCCAGAATAGCCTTGCCGATGGGATAGCGGAACTGTTTTACAAAATACGCATCTCCGTGCTCATCAATGGCAAGAATGGCGGCGGCGCCTTTGTGGCGCACTACTTCGCGGATGGCTTTTTTACCTTCAAGAGAAACCTCGTCTTTAAAAACTTTTATAATATGTCCGTTATAAATAAGTTCGGAATTTGTTTTTTCTTCTGTTACAATCATTTTTGTGCGGCTCCTTTGCCTATTTTTATTTATTTTAGCATATATTTATGCAGAAATGAATAACCGGGAGGATTTTTTATGAAATTTAATTTGCCGCCGACGGCAGAAAATACCGAAAAATATATAAAAACCATTCTGCAAAGCCATCCGTGCTCAAAAAGCTTTTTTTGCGGAAGAAGCGTGCTCGGCAGAAAGATAAGGGTGCTCGCCATCGGCAAAACCGCAGGCGCGGTTCTTTTTGCGGGTGCCACCCACGGCAGCGAATGGCTTACGGCGCTTGTGCTTTTAAGATTTTTTGAAGAACTTTGCGAAGCTTTTGAGCACGAAGAAAACATCTGCGGGATAAACGCGAAAAAAGCAATATCAAAAAGGGGACTTGCCGTAATTCCGGTGCTCAATCCGGACGGCGTGGAAATAAATTTAAGGGGAAAACCGGGCGCTCTTTCTGCCGGGGCAAAGGCAGAACGCCTTTCTGCCGGAGATTATGAGCACTGGAACGCCAACGCAAACGGCGTGGATATAAACCATAATTTTGGTGCAGGGTGGGAACTTTTGCACGAGCAGGAGCGCAAAAACGGTATTTTTGGCCCTGCGCCAAGGCAATACGGCGGACCAAGAGCTTTTTCAGAACCGGAAACCCGGGCGGTTTGCGGTTTTTGCAGTACTTTTGACGTAAAACGGCTTTATTCCTTTCATTCCCAGGGCGAGGAAGTTTATTGGTATTACGGCCGCAGAACGCCCATGGCAGGCCGTGATATTGCCGAAGAATTTGCCGATGCCTGCGGATATAAGGTTTGTATGCCAAAGGGCATGGCGGCAAACGGCGGACTTAAAGACTGGTATATAGAAACCTTTGGCCGCCCGGGTTTTACCATAGAAATAGGCAGGGGAGAAAACCCGCTGACCATAAAAGAATTTGATGTAATTTATAAAAAAATAAAACCTGCTTTGGCAAAAGCACTGGTGATGTGACTGTAAAGCAGAAAAACCTTTGTTTAAAACAAAAAAGGCACCGTTTTCGGTGCCTTTTGCGTTACTTGGTTTTGCGGTTGAGTTT
>SVNB01000065.1 GCA_015067125.1 Oscillospiraceae bacterium | reverse complement strand
CTTTTTCATTTTCCGGCAAATATTCTGCGACAAAGTTATAAGGTGTTACATAAATATGAAAATCAGCATTTGCAATAGAGCCGTTTGTTCGATCATAATAGATACCGCTAAGAGTTCCGGGTGCTGTTTTTATATCTTCTTCACCTCCGCAGCCGCAAAAAAGCAAAATTAAAAGAACAAAAGAAAGAAAAATATAAAATATTCTTTTAATATTCATTAAATTCCCCCTTTTTGGGGAGATTCTCCGCTTTTGCTTTTTGAGGGAAGCGGAGAGCTCGTTTTGTTCATTACTGAATGTCTCCGTCGTCAAAAGGGTCGCCACATTCGGGACAGAATTTTGGCGGTTTAACGCCTTTTTCCGGTTCCCAGCCGCATTTGTCACATTTATATTGGGGAACGCCGGCAGGTTTCTTTGCTCCGCAGTTGGGACAGAATTTGCCTTTGTTCACAGCTCCGCAGGAGCATACCCAGCCGTCTTCCACAGGTTTTGGCGCGCCGCATTCCATACAGAATTTGCCGGTGGCGGTGGCTCCGCAGGAACATACCCAGCTGTCTGCGGGTTTGGGTTCCGGTTTCGGTGCTCCGCATCCCATGCAGAATTTTCCGGTATTTCCTTTCTGTCCGCAGGAACAAGTCCAGCCTTCGGGTACCGGCATTGCATTTCTGGGATCTTTTGCTGCCGCAACCTGCTGAGGATTGGGAACTCCCATCTGTGCCTGCTGCTGGCCCATAGAATAAAGATTCTGCGCGTTGATTCCGCCTGCACCCTGTGCCATATTCATTCCCATAAACGCCATGGCAGCGCCGGCTCCTTCGTTTGCCGCGGCAGACTGCATTGCGGAAGCCTGCGCTCCGACAAGGTGTGCCGCCGCTCTGGTGGGATCCATAAACGCCGCGTTGCGCTGAAGTTCCTTGATCATTTTTTCGTCTTCTTCTTCCGCTTTTACGGAAGAAACGCCGAAGGATACAATTTCGATTCCGCGAAGGCCGCTCCATTTTTCAGAAAGCACTTCGTTAAGCGCGTCTGCCATTTCCGCAGTGTGACCGGGAAGTGCGGAATAGCGGATTCCCATGGCGGAAATTTTGGCAAATGCCGGCTGAAGGGCAGTAAGAAGTTCGGATTTAAGCTGGCTGTCTATCTGCGAACGCATATATTCGTTTGCAACGTTGCCGCAAACGTTGGTATAGAAAAGAATAGGGTCGCAAAGGCGATAGCTGTATTCGCCGAAGCAGCGGATATTGATATCAATATCAATTCCTGCTCTTTCATCAACAACGCGGAAGGGAACAGAGCCTGCCGTACCGTATTTGTTGCCTATAAGTTCTTTTGTATTAAAATAATAAACGCGCTGATCCTTTGCGGTATCTCCGCCAAAGGTAAAACGTCTGCCTATTGTTTTAAAAGAATCAAGAATACTTGTTCCAAGGTTTCCTGCAAAGACAGAAGGTTCGGTGGACATATCATAAGTATATTCGCCGGGCTCTGCACAGATATCCACAACTTTGCCCTGTTCCACAATGCACATACACTGGCCGTCCGCAATGGCAATTACGGAACCGTTGGAAATAATATTATCTTCGCCTTTTGTATTGGAGCTTTTTGCGCCGGTTCTTTTTTGTCCTTTGCGAACAAGTACGCTTGCAGGAAGAGCCTCGCAGTAAAAATACTCTCTCCACTGGTCGGCAAAAACGCCGCCGACCGCGCCGCCGATTGCTTTAATAAGTCCCATAAATCAAACACTCCTTTTATATAAATTTAGTTTACGTTTATGCCCAGGGGTTTTCGCTTTCCGGTTTACGGATATCCGAAAGAATAAACTGATCCCACAAATACCATTTTCCGTCTTTAGCTTCCCGAAGAAGTATCTCTCTGGGGCTGTCCGCTCCGCCGGAAGTTACAAAAAGTTTTGCGTAACCGTCGTTTTCATAGCTGTAAGGATTATCTCCCACGGTGATTTTAAGCGGAAGAGAAGGGGAATAGTTGTTTTCCGGAACAGCTCCGGCAAAATAGGAACGGGGAACGTAATCTTTATCCATAAATCTGTCCCGGATAAAACCAATATCAAGTCCGCTCATCGGGCGCGGTCCCCGAAGAAAATTAAGCATTTTAACAGAAGCTTCCCGGTTTTCCGGATAGATACATAATGCCAGTACGGTCATTGCGGCAGTTTCAAACGGGGTTTTCATCTCCGCTTCGGGAAGAGAAACAAATTCTTCGTAATTTTTCGGAAAATCCGGAAAATTTATATCAACAGATTTGTTTGCGGCATTTTTTACCGCGTTTTTAATATTATCACCAAACTGTTTTGCGGCTTTGTTTCCGTTGGTTTTAAGCGCGTTAAACGCCTGCCGTTTAAGGTTATCAAAAAGTCCCATAAAATTCTCCTTTCTGCTATCCCATGGCCTGTGCCATTTCGAACCAGCCAAGTCCGTATTCTTCCAGAAGGTTGCCTCCGCCGGTGCAGCTTGCCACTATCCAGTTATTATCCCATTCCGCTCTTCTGAATTCATAGGTTGACATAAGAAGTATCTGGCCTTTTTCTGCGGAATTTGTGCCTTGAGTAAGGGTAAGCTCAAGAATAAGGCTGCCGGTAAAATCTCCGTTTTCGTCATACTGTTCATAGGCATAGCCTTCGTAATATTCAATATATTCGCCGTATTCTTCACCGTACCAGAAGGTTACACAGGGCTCACCGTAAGCGGCACGATAGAAATTAAAATGGAACTGAACTTCCGTGCCTTCCGGTGTGGTATAAAATCCGGCCCAGTCGCCGATAAGGTCTTCGAAAACAAGAATATTGTTCATTGCCTGATTTTCGTAAACCGTAAAATCGAGGGAATGTGCTTCCGGGGTTTCATATACTTCAAGCCACCCAAGCTGAGAATTAAAGTACGGACTGAATTCAAATACGTTTCCTTCGGAATCGACTATTGTAACTTTTACGTTCGGAATATTTTCATCTTCGTTGCAGGTGATAAGTATAGGTTCGCCGGATTCGCTTCTGTAAAGCACCTCGCCGTAAGTTCCACCGGTGGGCGAGTATATCCATTCGTTGACGGAAACGGAGGAATTTTTATCTTTCGGAACAATGCAGTACATTTCGTTTCCATTCGTTTCAACGTATCTTTCATAAGGAATTTCGGCAATAAAAGGATATTTTTCAAGATATCCCCGCTCATCAAAAAACTCCTCGTAACCGGTTCCCATGGGGCCTTCTATGTATCCTATAAATGCCTCGCCAAAGGCGCTTTCGGTATAATAAAGGGTATTTATAAGGCTTTCGTAAGAATCCGGTTCTTCATTGTTTTCATGAATGGGTTCGCTTGTTTCGGGATTAAAAGGTCTTTTTCCGGGAGAAATCACATTTCCGCCGGAAGATTCCGGCTCGGAAGATCCCTCCGGAAGTTCTATGCTTCCGGGACGGAGTCCTTCGTCTTCGGGAAGATTTATATTTACCTCGCAGCCGCAGAATATTAGAGAAAACAAAATAATTGCCGCTGCCAAAGCTGTTACTTTTATTTTCATGGCTAACACCTCGATTTGCTGTGATAAAACAAAACCTGCCGAAGAGTTATCTCCGGCAGGATCTGAAAAAATTTACTTTTACCAGAGAATATATTTAAATATTCCGTGGGTACTTAACATTATTTTCTTTTGCCGATAATTGCAGCAGCACAAATTACCGCGGTGACTGCGGGAACAGCAAGGAAAACGGGTGCGCCGGTATCGGGGTTTTCCTCTTCGGTAAGATCAACAATAATGCTGTTGCGCGGAGGATTTACGGCATCAAAAGTCGGTCTGTTCGGAGCGGGATTCATCGGAGCGTTGGGAAAGGGAATTGTTCCGGGAGTTCCGCCCTGGGTGGGGTCGAAGGAAGTTGCTGCAAATACGGTTGCGGTCATGCCCAATGCAAGAACAAGGCAAAGAATTAAGCTGATGATTTTTTTCATGGTTATCGCTCCTTTTTATAAAATATTTGTTTAAAAAAGTTCCGGAATACTGCGGAATCTTTCTTTAACTACATTATAGTTTTATCTGCTTTTTTGTCCCCACACGAACAAAACCAAACGGGTAGGAAAAAATAAGTTTTTTTGCCAGCAGGTGTGGGAAAAAGGGTGGGAAAGTATTTTTTATTCATCTTCTTTTAAAAATACGCAAAGATTTTCGTCAACGCACAGCACAAAAGAAAAACTTTCCGGTTCACAGGTGGGAAAATATTCTGTTTCCGTAACGGTAACTTCGCCGGGGTTTATTCCAACGTAATAAATATCCGCGCCTTTATCGTGCATACCGGCTTCGTATTCCGGAACGGGAATGGAATAGCTGTAAACTTCTACTATATTTTCCGGTTCTGTTGTGATTTTATATCTTCCTCCGGCCATAACGCCGCTTCTGTGCCGGTAATATGCTTTTTCCACATCAAAGGGGTAATCCGGCTTTTTATCAGTTTTACAGCCGAAAAGCATAGATAATAATCCAAACATAATAATAACCACCGCCAATCCTTTTAATATTTTCATTTTATATGCTCCTTTTTGCTGCGGCCTGTTTTATAACAAGGCGGGTTTCTTCCGGAGCTTTTATAAGCTCCCGGTGGCTGAAGTATTCTTCCAGTATATCCGCGCTTTTGGTTGCGACGATTTTCGGCATTTTGTTTTCAGAAACTTCTTCTTCGGTAACGCCAAAGAATTCCGGCAGATTTTTATAGTGGAAAGAGCTTATGCCAACAGTATAGATTTTTTCTGCTTCAACGTCCTTTCCGTCAAGAGAAAGTTCCAGAAGCTGCTGTGCGTCATAATCAAAAACAATATGAAAACCCTTCGAATACTGGTAAAATTCCGTAACGCCAAGCAAAGCGCCGGTGCGCAGAATGTGTTTTATCATTTTTCTAAGCTGCGTTCCGGTTACGGCAATACGAAAAACCTCGTCGTTATAAGGGAATATCTGCGTAAGATTTTCAAGCATAACTATCGGGCCAAGTTCTTCGCCGCGGATACTTCCGGAACCGATCATCATAATATCAAGACCAAGGGATTCTTTAAAAGCATCGGCAAAAAGCTTTCCAAGTGTGGTTTCCTGGTGGCGGCAGGGGTGGGTATATTTATCCGCAAAGCGGGTTATGATGCGTTTGTATTTTCTGTCCGTTTCGGTTTTGTATTTTTTTATAACTTCTTCCAGAGCATAATCTCTGGGGCAGTAATCGTCATCTATGGGAATAAGCCTCCATGTATAGTGATCTATACAGTTGCGGTCCGTATCAACAATAATATCAAAACGCCCTATCTGATTTGTACCGCAGGCCGCCTGAACAATAGGTATGCCTTTTACAATTTCGGGTTTTTCAAGGGTTGTGTGGCTGTGGCCGCCGATAATTATATCTATGCCCCAGCGGGGATCCAATGCGGCAGCCAGCTTTTTGTCCTCTTCAAAACCGATGTGGGTGAGCAGAACGGTAAAATCAATATCTTCCGTACGGTAGCTGTTGCAGATTCTTCCTACTTCCGAAGCGGCTTCGTGCACATCCACAAAAGAACCGATGATTTTATCCTGTTTTGTGGAATGAAGCACGTTTTCGGTAAGAATACCTATAAAAAGGACCTTCATTCCGCCGATTTCTTTTATAAGATGCGATTTAAAAAGACGTACTCCGTTTGTTGTAATATAAAGATTTGCGTTTATTATGGGGAACTGGGCGCATTTTTCCACAAAAAGAAGATGAGCAAGGCCGTAATCCACCTCGTGATTTCCCAAAGTGACAACGTCCGGAGCAAGCATATTCATAATTTCTATCGTGGAAATGCCTTTATATTCGCTGTCTATCACGCTTCCGCGGAACATATCGCCGGAAATGGTATAAAGTACGTTTTCTTCTTCTTTGCGCACCTTATTTATGTAACCGGAAAGCATGGAAATTCCGCCAAGAAGTTCCTTATCCACTTCCTTTGCCATAAAATCTCCGTGAAGGTCGTTTGAATGAAGAATGGTCAGTTTTTTTAGATTTGCCATTTTTTGCACCCCTTTCTTTAAAAAGTTTTATATCAGTCTGCAAGAATTGCGCCAATCTGACGCAGGAATTCGTTATAGCCATTTGGGAAATTTGCGGAACCTTCTGCGGTTATTGTTTTGTTTTCGTTAATAACAGCTTCAAGCCGGAACATATCCCCATCATGTACGTTTTTAGGGTGTTTTCCTTTAAAACCGTTCCAATCTGCAAATTTGCAGGAATTTAAAATATTTATCATCTCTTCGGTGCCTGTAAAAGCGCTTTTTTCAAGGCGGCGTTCTTCTTTTCTGTTTGTGTAAAAATACCGGTAAAGCGAAATTTCGGAAATTTCTCCCTGGCAGTTAATTTCGTATTCTCTTGTGCCGCGCATTCCGTTTATTTTAAGTTTTATTGTTTTATAAGAATGGATTTCTTCCGTGGGTTTTCTTCCGCCAACGCTTTTTAAAAAGAAAAGTGAACCACAAATTACCGCCGCTGCGGCAAAAATTATAATAAAAGCAATCATTTTTTTGTTTTTCTCCATTTTTATCCCTGCACTATTTTTTGTTTTTTATAAAACCTTTTATGGTAAGAACAACCGCGGCGACAGAAACAAAAATTGCCGCAATTATCGCAATTATCAAAAATAAAAACGAAAAGATTGGTATTCCATGGCCGCCGGTAGCGGAACCTGAAAAAATCTTCATATCTATCAGCGCACCAAAACGCATAAAAAGAAAACCGACGGCAAGCTGCAGGGGAATCAGCAAAAGCCAAAGCAGCGAGAAAAGTTTTTTCATGCGGCGCACCACCTTTCTTAAAAAAACGTATTTTTCCTCTGATTTTAATATATACCAGTTTATAAAATAAAACCCCACACCAAAAAAGCTTCTTTGTGTGGGGATTTTGTTAAAAGTGTAGGAAAAAGGGTGGGAACTGATGAAAAATTATCGTGTTTTATTTTTATTTATTATAAATTATATCTGGTATTTTCAATAATTGTTGAAACGGAATATAATTTATTATATAATCACTTTATATATAAATTTTTCCAAAAAAGACGGGAAGGTTAGCTTTATGAAATTTTTAAAGAAATCTCTTTGCGCTTTGCTTGCGGTATGTATGATTTTTTGCGGAAATACCGCCGTATTTGCAGGCGAGTGGGGAGATAACATCAACGCTGCGGAAATAATCGAGCAGGAAGAAATAAGCAGGCATTTAAAAATATTCGGAGATGTCGAGTATATGTATATGCCAAGTTCTGATCCAGATAGCGGGAATGATGAAGAAATATGGTATGCGCTTACGCCTTGCGATCAGTTTAAAGCTGGCAGCATCTGGTACGACAGACAGATTGCGGCGGAAGCCGGTTTTACCGTAAGCTTTGATTACCGCATGGGCGGAGCGGGAAAATTCGGATTTGAGGAAGGCGAACTTCTGGGAATCAGTTTTGTGGAAGAAATAGATTTTAACGACAGCAACGCGGTAAACTATTTTGCTCCGTATTCTTATAAAGTGGAAATTGACCCGTACCGCAATACCGGTGACCCTTTGGGCGGACATATCGCCATTGTACAGGGAATGGCAACCAGACACCTTGCCTATGAATTACGCGATGACCTTGTCGGAAATTGGCATACCGTAAAGGTGGAATATATCCCCGGAAATATGAAGGTCTATTTTGATGATGATCTTCTGATAAACGAAAACGATATTTTTCTTTCGGATGATATTTATATGGGTATCAACGCATATACAACTTATCCGGCAAACGAGCACCTGGTAAAAAACGTTTACGTTACGGGAATAATCAGTAACGGAACGGAATTTACCGATGACAACGATCCAATCATAATTATTCCGGGCATTATGGGCAGCCGCCTTTTTACCAGCAATACCGTTTTTGATAATTCCACGCTGGTATGGGATCCGCCTACGGAAACCCTTGGAGATGCATGGGATATCCACTGGCTTAACGAAAGAATGGATTTAAACGGAAATACACAGCTTTACGTTCGCCCGTGCGAAAACCAGAATGACAAAAACAGCGGAACCGTTGCGGAATACGGAAGGGAATACGGTTCTTTGGATATTTACGAAGAGCTTGTGGATAAGCTCTGCGCAAATTTTCCCGAAAGGGAAGTTTATTTCTTCAGTTACGACTGGCGTTTAAGCAACGCGGTAAGCGCAAACAGCCTTGCGGATTTTATAGATTCGCTTGATGCTGAAAAAGTTGACCTTGTATGCCATTCCATGGGAGGACTTGTTGCTTCTCAGTATTTTGAAGATTACGGAGATGAAAAAACAGATACGATCATAACCATGGGAACTCCTTACGAAGGCGCGCCGAAGCTTATTAACAGCGTGCAGAACTGGGATGTTCTTGGAACGGGCGCATTTGGAAAAAACTCGATAAAAGATGCGTTTCTTGCAATTTTCGGTGGAATGACAAAAGAGATAAAATCTTCTTTTTCCGGCGTTGCGGAACTTACTCCTACGGAAAACTATATTAAAAGATTCCCGATGTGGAAGGATTCTGCATGGCCTTTCGGAGCGGGAGATTACAAGCTTACCTATACGGAATACGCCAATATATGCAAAAAGATTTTTGATAACTTTGCACAGGCGCAGTTCGTTCAGAACGAAATTCTGGACGAAAGCGGATTCAACCTGCTTCTTAATTATGATAAAGCCTATTTTCTCATCGGTACCGGAAACAAAACCATAACCTCTGTAAAGTTCCAGTATTCCAACAACGACGTTGACGAAAGACTTTATGAAAGCGACCTTTCTTATGATAACCTTGGCGACGGAACCGTGCCTTATTATTCCGCTTCTGTCTGCGATAAAATAAAATACCTTGATGAAAACCGCTGGTTTGAAATAAACGCCGAGCACAACGGTATGACCTCCAAAAACAGGGTTATAAGATGGGTTACGGAAGTTCTTAAATACGGCGTTTCTGACGAAAAGGACGACCCGCTTGCAAAAAGAGAATACACAACGATCCGCATTGCCTGCCCGGTTGACGTTACCGTTACGAACGGAGAAGAAACCCTTTCTTCCGCAAACGGAAGTTTGAGCACGGGAGCTTCCTTCGGCCGTCTTGATATAATCGGCGAAAATGACGAGATAAAAATGCTTTGCATAGATACTTCCGATGAATACGATATCACCATAAACGGTATGGATTCCGGCACGATGGATTACGCCATACGCTTTTTTGATGAAGATGGAAACCAGCTTGATGAGCGTATTTTTGAAAAAGTTCCGGTAACGGAAAATACGGTGATAAAAACCAATTCCGCACCGGAAGAAAATACCCTTTTGCAGGTGGATACCAACGGCGACGGAGCTTCTGATGAAATCTGGTCCGCGGGCAAAGGCGATTGGGTAACCGCAGACGAAAACGCCCGTATTCCGATAGAAAGCATCGGTTTTGAAAAAAACACCATAAAAATAAATGCCGGAGAGCAGTTTGACCTTGCCGCAAAGGTTTATCCGGAAAACGCCAACGACGGCGTGGGCTTTAAATATTCCAGTTCCGACGAAGCTGTTGCAAAAGTTGATGAAAACGGAACGGTCAGCGCCATTGCAGCCGGTACCGCAACAATCAAAGCCATCGCCACCAACGGTATGGAAGCGGAAATAGAAGTGAAAGTGAAAAATCCCGATTGGATGATTGAAGACGGCGAATTTAAACTTTTACTTATCGGTAACAGTTATACCGAAGACGCTTCCTGCTGCGGACAGGGAATGCCAAACAGTATGCTTTTTGATATTATTCAGGCTATGCTTGGCGAAGACATAAAAGTTACGGTCGGTACCATAATAAACGGCGGAAAAGGCATAAACTGGCACGCAACCCAGGCAGAACAGGGACTTAAAAAATACACTTTAAGAGTAATGAGTTCCGATGATACAACATGGAAAGCAAAGGGCACCGTTTCTGCCGCAGAAGCTCTTGCTTGGACAGATTGGGACGCTGTTTCTCTTCAGCATTACGGATTAAATGTTGAAAAAGGCGAAGAAAGCGTTCCTTATCCGGAACAGACGGACGAAAAATTCTATAAGCTCGAAGTGGCTTCGGAATTTATGCTTGACCATATTGCTGAATACGCACCGCAGGCAGAAGCATATTTTTATTTTCATTGGGCACAGACTTCGTCTATAACTATGAATGCGGCACTCAGCAAATATAATAAAATGGCAGACTATATTCCGGTGGTGCTTGATTATGCCGGTACCGAAAGCGGAAAACAGTTTAAAGATATTATTCCGGTCGGACTTTCTGTTCAGAACGCAAGAACGACATATCTTTCGTTGCTTTCCTATAATACAACAGCTTATGCGGACGGAAATCTGAATCTTTATACAGATGCGCAGATTGGTTTGCAAAGAGATGGAGGCCATCTTTCTTTCAATATCGGCCGATACATCGCCGGCCTTACTTTTGCGGAAACCATAATACCGGAAGAAATCCGTGCGGAAGGCTACGTTCTGCCGGATATCCGCGTAACGGAATCCATAGGTAAACTTCCGAAGGAATATACCGAAATTGCGCAGAAATCCGTTTTTGCGGCGGTGGAAAACTGGAAAAACGGCAGCCTTGAGGTAACGGAAA
>SVNB01000064.1 GCA_015067125.1 Oscillospiraceae bacterium | reverse complement strand
CGGCATCAAATCTCCCGGCCTTTCCGCCGCTCCCGCAATTGCAGAAGACGCTGTAAGAATGCTTCTTGAAGCAGGCGTTCCCTCCGAAAAGAAAGAAAACTTCATCGGCGGACATAAACACCTGCGCTTTAAAGAACTTTCTGACGAAGAAAAAGCAAAAGCAATCGCAAAAAATCCGCTTTACGGAAGAGTAATCTGCCGCTGCGAAACCATTACCGAAGGCGAAATCGTCGATGCGCTTCACGGCGTTATCGTTCCCAGAACCCTTGACGGAATCAAACGCCGCTGCAACGCCGGCATGGGCAGATGCCAGAGCGGCTTCTGCGGACCCAAAGTTCTCGAAATCATCGCACGCGAACTTGATATGGATCCCGTTGACGTCCTTCTTGATAAAGAAGGTTCCTACATACTCACCGGTAAAACCACGAAGGGAGGCTGCCGTTAATGTATTATGATTTAGTTGTTGTCGGCGGAGGCCCCGCCGGTCTTGCCGCCGCAGAAGAAGCAAAGCGCAACGGAGCCGGCTCCGTTCTTATCATCGAACGCGATAAAGAGCTTGGCGGCATTCTTAACCAGTGCATTCATTCCGGCTTTGGTCTTCACGTTTTTAAAGAACAGCTTTCCGGTCCGGAATATGCCCAGCGTTTCATCGATCGTCTTGAGGGTACCGGCATCGAAGTAAAAACCGATACCATGGTCCTCGGCATCACTCCGGAAAAATCCGTTTACGCAATCAACTCCAACGAAGGCTATATGAAAATAGATGCCGGCGCAATCGTTCTTGCCATGGGCTGCCGCGAAAGAACCCGCGGTGCAATCTCCATTCCCGGCGAAAGACCTTCCGGCATTTTCACCGCCGGCGCCGCCCAAAAATATATCAATATGGACGGCTATATGTGCGGTAAAAAAGTTCTTATCCTCGGTTCCGGCGATATCGGCCTTATTATGGCAAGAAGAATGACCCTTGAAGGCGCGGAAGTCAAAGCTGTTGTTGAACTTATGCCCTATTCCAACGGTCTTAAACGTAACATCGCACAGTGCCTTGATGACTACGGCATTCCGCTTTACCTCAGCCACACTGTAACCGATATCAAAGGCGAAAACGGCCGTCTTTCCAAAGTCATCGTCAGCAAAGTAAACGGTTATGACCCCATTCCGGGCACCGAAATCGAATTTGACGTAGATACCCTTCTTCTTTCCGTAGGCCTTGTTCCGGAAAACGAACTTTCCCGTTCCGCAGGTGTTGTTCTCGATAAACGCACCAACGGCGCTATTGTTGACGAAACCATGATGACCTCCATTCCCGGCATTTTTGCCTGCGGCAACGTTCTTCACGTTCACGACCTTGTTGACTTCGTAACCCACGAATCCGAAAGAGCCGGCAAAGCAGCTGCCGAATATCTTAAAGCACAGCGCGAAAACGCAGAAACCGCCGAAGCCGAAGCTCCCATCGAACTTCATAACGGCGACTTCATCGGCTATACCGTTCCCCAAAAAGTTACCGTTTCCAAAGTGGATAAGTTCATCGAAGTTCTCTTCCGCGTAAGAGCCGTGCTCAACAACGCCACCGTTGTTGTAAAAGCCGGTGATGACGTGCTTATGAGCAAAAAACACGAACAGATGCTTCCTGCCGAAATGGAAAAACTTATTATCCCGAAAAAAATGCTCGAAATGGCAAACGGCCGGGATATCGAAATTGCTGTTGTAAAGGAGGGTGAATAATCATGCTTAAAACCATAACCTGTATCTGCTGCCCCAAAGGCTGCCTTGTAACCCTCGATACCGAAAACCCTGAAGAAACCGCAAAAGGCTTTAACTGTCCCCAGGGAAAAGAATACGCCATCGGCGAACTTACCCACCCCATGCGCACCATTTCTTCCACCGTTGAAATTAAAGGCGGACTCCACCCCAGAATCCCCGTTAAAACCAACGGCAACATTCCCAAAGAAAAAATCTTCGAGGTAATGGACGAAATCAATAAAATTTCCGTAGAAAGCCCCGTTAAATGCGGCGACATTCTTCTTGAAGACGTTCTTGGCACCGGCGTAAACATCGTCGCCTGCAGAGATATGTAATATCGTGCTCAAAAGTTTATAAAAGCAAAAGTCCCGTGCTCGTTTGAGCACGGGACTTTTTATAAGCCTTCCCAGAGGGGAAGGTGGCAAAACCGAAGGTTTTGACGGATGAGGGATATAAGTAACCCGGAGGGTAAAATCATCTCTCCTTATAATGTTTGCATTCTTTCACTTCGTCCGGATCTTCATAGGTTTTGTACCAGTCGCAGTGCCACTTCCAGCTTTTGCCGGGTTCTCTTTCGGAAGGGTCGCAGTATTTGCAGTTTTTGCATTTGCAGTAATAGTCGCTCATTTTGTTTCCTCCTGCTTGTCATAGTATGGTGTATCTTCAAATCCTTTTCTGTTAAGGAAATTGACAAATTTATCAAGGGGTTTTCTGAAAAGATTTTTAAACAGTTTTGTGTTTCCAAAATATTTTACCGCTGTTGGGCTTACTGCATAGTAAAAGCGTATAAAAAGCCTTCCAAAGCAGGTTCCCGCAAGGGTTTTGTCGCGGAAACGACGCAAAGTCCAAACCTCCGGACAATCATAAGAACCGTAAACAGCCGTGGCAACGTAACAACCGCCGGAAGATTTTGGCTCATATACGGTAATATTTGCTTCTGAAAATTGTTCATTTATTTTTTTGATTTTTTGAGTAATTTCACTTTCATTAACTTTTCCAAAATCAAGAAGTATTTCCGTTGAAAAATATTCTTCCTCTTGCTTAAAACCGAAACTTTCAAATTGCTCAATTTTTTCTTTTTCTATTTTGCTATTAGTCATTTTCCAACTTTCCAAAACATTTTCACCATAATCAGTAAGAAGTTTTATCTTTATATGGTATTTTTCTTTGGAGTAAGTACACGCATAATCTCTACCTGCATAAATGTAATACCAATTTTCATATGGAGCCGGATCTTTTTTTGTTTTACTATACCCCTGTTCCCATTCAATCAAAAAACGCATAATATGCTCATAATAATTCAATGCATTAGTATAATCTTTCAAAATTATCACCCTTTTTATTATTTTGCACTTATTTAGGTGCAAAATAATATTAACATCTTCATATAATAATGTCAAGAATTTTGTTCTTAAATAAGTGCAAAAGGTGTGTTATATGAATACAGATGTTGAAAAAAAGGTTGGTAAAAATATCCGCAGCCTGCGCGAAAAATCCAAACTTACACAGGAAGAACTTGCCGCACAGCTTCAGATTCGCGGCTGTGATATTACAAGAAGCGCCGTCGCAAAAATAGAAGTCGGCCAGCGCCATCTCTATCCCGATGAAATAATCCTTATAAAAGAAATATTAAAAGTCAGCTTTGATGATATATTTGCATAACAAAAAGCTCTGTTGTTCGCCTGAACAACAGAGCTTTTTTACATCATCAGTCACTTTCGGTGACGGCTTCACATCAAGTGGCGCTTTTTTATACGATAAGTTCGTATTCGCCGGTGCCGTCGTCGCCGTTGTAATAATCCCAAAGTTTGTCGCCGTCATAAATACCTTTGTCGGTGACAAATCCGGTTACAAGTTCCGGAGGAGTTTTGTCGAATGCGGGATAGAATCCGTTTACGCCTTCAACAGCGGTGCGGGTGCCAAGCGCTTCCAGAACAAGGTTCGGGTCACGCTCTTCGATTTTAACGTCCTTTGCGAAGGGGTGGCATTTATCGGGAGTTCCGGTTACATAGAAAGGAATTCCCCAGTATTTTGCTGCAAGAGCGATCTGGAATGTACCGACCTTGTTGATAACAACACCGTCCATGGTTATAGCGTCTGCCGCGCAGGTGAATACGTCAACTTTCTTTTCGTGCATGGTCCAGCCGGGCATATTATCGGTAATAACGGTTACATCAAATCCCATATCGTGAAGAACGGAAGCGGTAAGTCTTGCGCCCTGGAAGTATGGTCTGGTTTCCGGGCAGACAAATTTGATCTTTTTGCCCTGAGCTTTTATTTCTTTGCACATAAAGCCAAGAATGGTTTCCGCATAGCACTGGGTCATAACGGTGCCTTCGTCCGGGAATTTGGAAACAAGGTGTTTTGCCACTTCGCCGATTTTGTTATAGCGGTTATCGGTAAGAGCGATAATGCGGTCAAAAGTTGCCTGAATGGCGTCTTTTTCGCCGGCGGCAAAGGCTTCTTCCGCGGCCGCAACGCAGGAATCGGTGATGATCTTAATGCGTTTTGCGGTGGTGGGTCTTGCGTTTACGATAAGGTCCTGTGCATGGCGAATGTGCTCCATAGCCTTATCATAAGGCATATCCTTTGCTTCGTAAGCCGCAAGAACAATGCCCATTCCGCAGGCAAGATAAGGGCCTGCGCTCTGGACTATCATATCTCTCATGGCGTTTGCCACTTCTTCGGAAGAATGGCAGGTAACAAATTTGATGGGGTGCGGATAGCAGCGGCGGTCAAGAATTCTGACCGTGCCGTTTTCGTACCACGCTACGTTTTCGTATTTAAGAAGAAATGCAAGACCTTCGTCTGCTCTTGCCATATCAAAAATCCCCTTTCGGAACGGTTTTATAAAAGTATTATACTATTTTCGGCAAAAACTTACAAGCCGGGCAAACAAAAAAGCGGAGGAATTCCTCCGCTTTTGCTGTGTTTTTTAATCAGTTGCCTTTGTTTTCGCCAAGACGAATGGTTACGGTAAAGGTTCTGTCGTTCATTCTGGTGGCGGAATAGCGGTAAAGGGTAAGTTCAACTTCGTCCCCGGGCGAACATTCCGTAAGAATGCTCTGCAAATCTTCCATGGAAGAGATGTTTTTTCCGTCAAAGCCGATAATAATATCGCCGACCTTTGCCTCTGTGTACATAAGGCTGCTGTTTTCTTCTATGGTGATTATCTGCACGCCTTCCGGAACGTCGTAATATCTTGCCGTTACGGAATCTATGGTCGTACCGGTAATACCGATTTTTGCCCTGCCGGAAACATATCCGTTTGCAATAATTTCTTCAATAATGGGTTTTGCTGTTTCGGTAGGAATTGCAAAGCCAATGCCTTCGTAATCGGTTGCGGCAATTTTTGCGCTTACTATGCCTATAACCTGGCCGTATTCGTTAACAAGCGCACCGCCGGAGTTACCCGGGTTGATGGCCGCGCTGGTCTGGATAACCGTCATGGAATAAACGCTGTCGCTGGTGGTAATAACACGGTTAAGGCCGCTTATCATGCCATCGGTAAAGCTGGACTGAAGTTCCAGACCGCCGGGGTTGCCAAGAGCATATACGTCTTCGCCGATTTCTATTTGGGAAGAATCTCCGAACTGTGCTTCCACAAGGTTTTCCGCTTCTATTTTAAGAACGGCAATATCCGTCTGTTCGTCGGAACCTATTACTTTTGCTTCGTATTCTTCTTCGTTATAAAGCACAACTTTTACCATTTCGGCACCTTTTATAACGTGCGCGTTGGTAACAATGTATCCGTCATCGCTTAAAATAATGCCGGAACCGGAACCGGTTGCCTCGAACGAATAGCTGTACTGATACTGCACAACGCCCACAACAGAAGGGCTTGCAAGCTTATAAATTTCTGTTGCGGTAAGTTTGCCGTCGGTGGAAACCGTATTGTCTTTGGGAATATCTTCCAGACTGATATCCGGAACTTCTTCCGGCAGAGTCTGGGATTCTTCTATTTCATCTTTGGGAACATGACTGCTTATTCTGTTTTCGCCGGAAATCCATCTGTAAATTCCTACGGAAGAAAGAGAAACAAGGCACACGCAAAGAATCACACCGATAATTCCAAGAAACACTTTAAAACCTTTTCCGGAAGATTTTTTCGGTTCTTTTGCGGCGGTGTTTTCCGCGCTTTCGTATTTATTGAAATCCCACTGATAATTTTCGCCGTTGCTGCTGTAATAATTGGTCTGGCGGGGCGCACCGTAATATCCGTATTGGGTGCCGTATTCCCTTCTGGGCGGCTGCTGTTCCGTTCTTTGCTGGCCGGGGTTCCACTGGGCGTTGTTCGCGTCGGAACTTCCGTCCCACGAAACGTACTGGTTGGTATTTGCGGAATAGGTCCAGCCGGAAGGCGCGTTTGTGTTTCTTTCCTGCGCCGGCGGAACTTCCTGTTCCTTCTGCGGTTCTGTATAGCGTTCTTCTGCCGGAACTTCGGAAGGATTAACGTCCTGTTCGTTTTTTTCAAATTCGTCCATATCTGTAACACCTTTCTGATGGGGTAAAAATCTTATGGGTTTATTTTATCCGCAAAATGTTAAATAAAAATAAACTCCGATTAAACTTTTTGCATTATTTGCCGAAAAAGCGCGGTTATGTGTTTCCTTTTTCCGCTTCTTCGGAAGTTCTTCTTTTATTTTTTTCTTTAAGCACCTTTGGATCCGTTGCAGGAACGGAAAAAGTAAATTCCGTATATTCCCCTTCAACGCTTTTTACCATAAGGTCGCCCTTGTGCTGGTTTACTATTGTGTGGACTATATAAAGCCCAAGTCCAACGCCGGTTTTATCAAGGCTGCGGGATTTATCCGTTTTATAAAATCTGTCAAAAAGCCGCGGAAGTTCCTGCTGGGCAATGCCGTTTCCGGTATTCTTTACAGAAACAAAAACCTGGCCTTCTTTAACCGCGTATGCAAAAGAAATACATCCGCCCTCGTTAACAAATTTTACGGCATTATCTATAAGGTTATATACCACCTGATGAATAAGGTCGTTATCCGCGCTTACAAAAACCTCGTCGGATTCCAGACCCATAATTTCAAGGTTTTTTTCCTCTATTTTCTGTTCAAAAGCAAAAACCGTTCTGCAAACAAGCTCGTTGATATCAAAATCCGAAGGATTGATCTTCATATCCCCGGCCTCTATTCTTGCAATGCTAAGCATGGATTTAACCATTCTGGAAAGGCGCTTTACTTCTTCAGAAATAACTTCCAAATATTGTTTTTGTTTTTCATGCGGAACAGTTCCATCAAGAATGCCGTCTATAAATCCGCCGATGGTCATCATCGGTGTTTTAAGTTCGTGCGAAACATTTGCAATAAAGCTTCTTCTTACAGATTCAAGATCCGCCATGGAATCTGCCATGTGGTTAAAAGAACGGGCAAGCTGGGCAATTTCGTCTTCGCCTTCTGCCGGAACACGCACGGTAAAATCTCCGGTAGAAAAGCTTTTTGCCGCCGCTGCCATTTCCCTAAGCGGCTTTGTCATGCTGTTGGTAACAAAATATATCGCAACAGAAGCAATCGCCGTGGCTATAAGCGCGCAGAAAAAGATTATATCCATAAGGTCCATAATAAAGAACCACACGTCAGTTGCCTCGGTAGAAGCAAAAAGCACCGCAAGAACTTCGTTATGCTGTTTTATCGGTATTCCCACCGTATAGTGAGAAGTTTCGTAAATTCCGCCAAGCGTTCCGGAACCGTCGTATTCGCCTGCAACAGCTTCTTTCATAACGTCTTCGGGAATACTGTATGTTCTGTGGTTGCAGTGGTCGTCTTCGGAACAAATAAGGGTGTTTCCGTTAAGGCTGACCAGAAAAATATGAGATTCCGTCGTGGCGGAAATAATTCTGTAACCGTTTTGCACTGTTGCCACCGGTATTTTCTGATATCCGTAATCCGCCATACCAGCAAGGGTTATTCCGGCGGCCTGTTCCGCGTTTTTGCGCAAAGCCGCACGGCTTGTTTCGCTGAAGTACGTTGCGGAAAAACCGATGATAAGCATTCCCATAAGCGTAAGCGTTGCAAGTATTACCGCGGAACAGATGGCAAAATACCGGTTAAACAGCGATTTTTTCAAACTCTGTTTAATTCTGGACATAATCAGTCATCTTTCGTTTCAAATTTATATCCTACGCCCCAAACGGTTTTAAGGCTCCATTTTTCAGAAACCCCTTCCAGTTTTTCGCGCAGGCGCTTTATGTGAACGTCAACCGTTCTGGAATCTCCGTAATATTCAAATCCCCAAACTTCGTCAAGCAGCTGATCGCGGGTATATACTCTGTTTGGATTGGAAGCAAGATGGAACAGCAGTTCCAGTTCTTTTGGCGGAGTATCTATAACTTTTCCGCCAACTTTAAGTTCATATTTTGTCATGTTAACGGTCAGTCTGTCATAGTTAACTTCTTTTTTGTCGTTTTCTCCGGAAGCTTTTCCGGTTCTGCGCAAAACGGCTTTAATTCTTGCGATAATCTCCTTCGGTTCAAAGGGTTTTACAACGTAATCGTCCGCGCCAAGTTCAAGGCCAAGCACTTTATCAAAAGTTTCGCCTTTTGCGGTTATCATAATAATCGGGCATTCGGATTTTTTGCGGAGCTCGCGGCAGACCTGCCAGCCGTCAAGACGGGGCATCATAACGTCAAGCAAAAGAAGATCCGGTTCTTCCTCATCAAATTTTTTAAGGGCTTCCTCGCCGTTGCCGGCAATCACAACAGAAAAACCGTCTTTTTCCAGATACATTCTTAAAAGCTCGCAGATGTTTCTGTCATCATCCGCCACAAGAATTTTTGCGTTTGTCATATATATTGTCCTCCTCTTTTTTTAACAGGAATCGTATGCAATATTAAAACACTGTTTTTTAATAAACCTTTTATAAATAAAAGTGCTTTTATTATATTATAGCGCATTTTTCCGCGGAATAGTGAACACTTCTTGAACATTTTTTTGATTTTTTCATAAATTCTCTTGTTAATTCGCCAATTTGCTGTATAATTAATGATGTTATGTTATCGAAACTTGCTTTCGACTTTAAAAATACGAAAGAAAAGGACGTTTTAAATTTATGAAACTTGGTATGATCGGACTTCCGAACGTAGGCAAATCCACCCTTTTTAACGCAATCACCAACGCCGGCGCACAGGCCGCAAACTATCCCTTCTGCACCATCGAACCCAACGTGGGCGTTGTTGCCGTTCCGGAACCCCGCCTTGATAAACTTGCGGAAATTTACGAACCGGAAAAATATACCCCTGCCACTGTTGAATTTGTTGATATCGCCGGCCTTGTAAAAGGCGCCGCAAAAGGCGAAGGCCTTGGCAACAAATTTCTTGCAAACATCCGCGAAGTGGATGCGCTCATTCATGTTGTGCGCTGCTTTAACGATGACAACGTCATCCACGTTGACGGCAGCGTAAACGCCGGCCGCGATATCGAAGTCATCAACCTTGAACTTATCTTCTCCGATATCGAAATTCTTGACCGCCGCATTGCAAGGGTGGAAAAAGACCTTAAAGGCGACCGCAGCCTTGCAGATGAACTTGATCTTCTTAAACGCCTTAAAACCCACCTGGAAGAAGGCAAATCCGCCCGTGCTTTTGCCTGCGACGAAGAAGAAAAAGAAATCATCAATGCCCTTCCCCTGCTTTCCAACAAACCCATCATCTATGCCGCAAATATGAGCGAAGACGACTTTATAAACGGCGTGGAAAGCAACGAAAACTATAAATTCGTCGAAGAAATCGCAAAATCCGAAAATTCCGCCGTTATGCCTGTTTGCGCAAAATTCGAAGAAGAAATTTCGGATATGGATTCCGACGAGAAAAAAGAATTCCTTGCGGAAATCAACCTCGAAGAATCCGGCCTTGACCGTATGATAAAGGCCAGCTATGATCTTCTTGGCCTTATGAGCTATCTTACCGCCGGCAAAAAAGAGGTTCGCGCATGGACCATTAAAAAAGGCACCAAGGCCCCCAAAGCCGCAGGTGCAATTCACTCTGACTTTGAAAAAGGCTTTATCCGCGCAGAAATCGTAAAATACGATGACCTTGTGGCTCTTGGTTCCTGGAACGCCGCAAAAGAAAAAGGCCTTATGAAAAGCGAAGGCAAAGAATATGTTATGCAGGACGGCGATATAGTCGAATTCCTGTTTAATGTATAAAATTTAATACCTGCAACCAAAAAGGAGGCGCAGATACCATGAAACCGAAACGCCTTTTATCCCACATTGTGACCATCTGTTTTAACGGAATGCTTATCGCAATGTACACCGTGCTAAGCCTTGTTGCCACCATAAACCTTGGCAACATGAAGTTCACCCTCGACAGCCTTCCAATCCTTGTCGGCGGTGCGCTTTTCGGCCCCGTAAGCGGAATGACGGTCGGACTTTTAGGCAGCTTTTTAAACCAGATGATCACCTATGGCTTTTCCGCCACCACCCTGCTGTGGATAATCCCCGCAGGCGTACGCGGACTGCTCATCGGCCTTTACGCAAAGCACCACAACTTTGATATGACCTTTAAGCAGACCCAGTTCATCACCATTTCTTCGGCGCTTATCGTTACGGCGCTGAACACTCTTATTATGTATATCGATTCCAAGATATACGGTTATTATTCTTTCGCATACGTTTTTGGCGGAATAGTTCCCAGAATAATTGCCGGCGTTATAATAGCGTTTATTTTTGCGGCAATTCTTCCGCATATTCTTAAACCGCTGAAAAAGATAGTCGGAAAATAAATCAAAAACTCAAAAACGCCCCGTTTTTCGGGGCGCTTTTTTTGTAATCAAAAAAGGCACCCTTGCGGGTGCCTTTTGGTTTTGCGGTTATTTATCAGCCGTTTCTTTTCTGTCTTGCTTCGATATCTGCAAGAGCGTCTTT